>PIVM01000832.1 GCA_003353945.1 Gammaproteobacteria bacterium | reverse complement strand
CGGTCTGCGTGCCTGCTCCAGGGGCACTTTCGACCGAACTTACTCCAGGCGCGACAATTAATGACGATTCGCGGCTGCCTTCCTTCCTTTACTCTTCTGTGCCTGTGCCAATCTTCGATGAATTCATTTGAGGTCTAGCAGCCCTTTTTCAAGGTCTGAAACTACCCCTACGCTGCCTGATTTTTCTGGGTCGAGCTGAATGGGTCTCTGCCGGTGTTTTCCTGAAAGGTAGGTAGAAGGTAAGAGCCTTTGGCGGACCTAATAAAACCCCAGTACTCGCACCTGCTGTAGCGTTCCACCTGGTCAGCTACTCCACCTATCGGCGCCTGATGAGTCACCTGGAATCACCCTAGGTTCGTCATTGCAGTGCCTGTCGGCGGGTCCCCTTTCTGGTTGGCCGGCAGTAGCACTTCCACTTCTCCCATCCCGAGACAATAGCAAGGGTGACAGGGAGGGCGTACTGGGCTGCTGCGGCGTTGGCTTAGCCAACCTTCCGGGGGTGGTCCCATCTCCGGCGAGGCCGGACGCTTGACCTGTACTCCGATTCCGGCAGGTCCAGAGATCCTGTATCTGTACGTAGGCGTCCCTCTCCGATCAAAGCTTCCAGGTTGTCCGAGCGTGATCTGCGTGTCACTGCTTCACAGGGCGAGGGACACCGGCGGTTTCGAGCCACCATTAAGCGAGAGGCTTGGCGCAGTTCCACGACCCCTCCTCCTGGGTGGCCGATTGGCTGCCCGTGGCCATCGCTGGCAAAGAGGAGGCCTGCAGCATCGCTTTGTGTCACAGCACGCTGATAATTTGGACCAACTGCAGG
>PIVM01000831.1 GCA_003353945.1 Gammaproteobacteria bacterium | reverse complement strand
TCCCGTATATTCCGCGTTGTTGGTCGCCGTCGCAGATAATTTTGATAACATAAATGCGAATCCTCCAATGCCATTGTTTGTGTTTCCAGATTCAATTTACTGCGTTGTATGGAATGTAATTGAGTTTCATATTCTTTTTTCTTTCTTAATTGCAACAACGCACTTTTCTTATCATATTGTTTGGATTTCTCTTTTGCTTTTTGTAGACATCTCTCTATTTGCCGCAAAATATCAACTTCTATTTGACCGGATGGTTGATATTGGCGCACTGCATTGGGGCTTACCGCTGTTTAATTAATGATGCTCCCATGAAACAACATGATCATCAAATGAAAGCTGAGGATCTCAGCTATTTGACACACTTTGCTATTTTAGACACAAATAAATATACGTTTAACATCAGGCTAGACAGGCTTAGCCAACATAATCTATATTGTATTAAATATAATGCATGGCAGCATGAAGTGTTATGTAACATGGTGACGTTACACTTGTCGCGTGACATTATTCCTATATTGGTGACGTTACAATATTCCTATTTCTGTCACGTAACACTATTCCTATTTTTGTCACGTAACACTATTCATATTTTTGTTACGTCACCAATATAGAAATAATGTTACGTGACAAAATTAGAAATAGTGTTACGTTACAAAAATAGGAATAATGTTACGTGACAGAAATAGGAATATTGTAACGTCACCAATATACGAATAATGTTACGTGACAAAATTAGGAATAATGCTACGTGACAGAAATAGGAATATTGTCACGTGACAAGTGTAACGTCACCATGTTACATAACACTTCATGCTG
>PIVM01000830.1 GCA_003353945.1 Gammaproteobacteria bacterium | reverse complement strand
GACAATGCTGAATATTTTGCAGACATCCACACTATTAGTGCGTTCGGACGACATCCGGAGCAGCTCGGGTTAGGGTAGATGTCGCCGTCCGCACGGGCAACTTCCCCGAGTTTTGAGAAGTGTCGGAAGTGACGTAGGTAAAAAAGGTTTCCGAATGAGGTAAATGTTCTGAACTGCCTTCCCCGCATTACTCTCCTCGGCGAGCAGGGCAACGCGGGCTAACTCTTTGAATTGTGGGAAAAACATGGAGTCAGAGTTGATCAGATGACAGTCGGGGAAGGAATTATCGACTGTATCGACGTGGATAAGCCACTATATTGCAAGCAGAGCCCAGCGGAGCTGTATCAATTATCGCGACACTTGTATACGGTAAGTGACGGGCGATCCGTAAGTAAATATTGATCAGTTATGCCAATTTAGCGTTTGCGCACCCCAGCGATTTGCGCATAGGGGCTTTTCGAGTAAAAACATGCTTCAAACATGCTTCACGCTATTTTTTTTCAATTAAAATTGTTTAATTTACGATCTGTCTTGCGTACAAGGTTCAATTTTTGCATTTTAGCCCAAAGCCGATTGTAAACAAGTTCGCATGGTTTGCGAAGCACTTGTTAGACATGATCGAACAATTGATCAAGGTCAAGGTTCTCGCCTCGACCCGAGCTGCCCTACGTACGCGTCCGAACTGGCACGGGGTAACCCGAGTTGCTCCGGTTTGGACGTCCGAACAGGTAGTATGTAAATTGCCATGCCGTCACACCAACGCCTATTTATCATGTGACCGGGTGTGGCGTATATACCGATGAAAAAATTATCCGAA
>PIVM01000829.1 GCA_003353945.1 Gammaproteobacteria bacterium | reverse complement strand
GTTGTCGGTCGTTCCGGTCAACGTCATCCCGTCGCCTGAAACATACAGCATGATAGGATCGCCGCCCGAAGACAAACCGAGCGCCGTCCCGTCCGCGACAGTAAAACTCATTGAGCCCGACTTGTCCGCCCCAACATTGTCCGATACCGCATCGTCCAGATCGAGATGACCCGTGGCAACCGCGTTGCCGTCATTAACTGCCCGGAAACTGTCGGCTGTGAAGGAAACCGGTATGTCATCGCCGATCAGGGCGATGATGGAGCCGGTTTCGGCCAATAGCTCATCGCCATCTTCATCCACCAGTTTAACTATGCTGGAAAGATCAACCGAAAGATTGGTCTCGCTATCGGCGGGGCTGTTTGCATGGTCGATCTGATCGAGCAGTGTAAAGCTAAGAAGACCGGCCGGGGTCAAGCTAATCTCGTAGACCGGATTGCTTCCCGCCGACCCGGTGATGGTATCGCCCGCGCCATTGAGCGCATGGGTAATCGCCACCGTATCGGAGGTAAGGCCAAGCCCATCCAGATAAGCTAATGCTGCGGTTGTAGCTATGAACTGATAGGTGCCCGAACTATCGGCCCCGACTTGCATTATGGATGTTAAATCGAAGCTGGCGCTCGCGGTCCCGCCAAAGTCCGCCTCGCCATCGCGGGCAGCATCGCTGTTGGCGTCTGTAAGTGCATCTTCGTCGACCTGTAGCGAAGCCGTATCGCCGATTTGTATCGGTATGTCATCGCCGATCAGGGCGACGATGGAGCCGGTTTCGGCCAATAGCTCATCGCCATCTTCATCCACCCGCTTAACTATGCTGCAAAGA
>PIVM01000828.1 GCA_003353945.1 Gammaproteobacteria bacterium | reverse complement strand
GTTAGCAAGCGCTTGAGGCCGCTTTGGCTTGCCGTTGAAACCACAGGCATCAGCCGCCTCCGCAAGGTCAAACCCTCCTTGACTGGAACGGAAAACCTCTTGAGCAAAACCTTCGTTGTCTTCAACGATGAGGGCGTGGAGCGCGAGGTGATAACGTTCGCTTAGCTCTACCGGACCGAAGTCTGGTGTTACACCTCGATCATCACCGCACGCACTCTCGACGCTGCCAGCATCGATCTCCACCGACCAGTTCTCATCGCCGTCATGAAACTGACCGCTCACAGTGGGGCGTTCGAGCCCGGTCTTGCCAGGCCACAGCAGCTCCCGAATGGCGCGTGCTGTTGTGCTTTTACCCGAACCGTTGGATCCCATTACAATTTGAATCTCACTTTGAGGAAAATAACGATTGGTTGAATAAAAAAATGTCTTGCTAGTGTGTATGGGTAAGATGATGAATATTATTTCATCTAAACTAAAAGAAAAAAAATGTGTCAGGAAGAAGTCCTATGTAATGAGTACTGTGCTTAAGTAAATGAATTTAAAACTATGTTAGCCCAACTTTTTGCGAACCATTATCAAACTCCTCTGAAACGCTAGTTTTCCACCCAGCCCAAAAATAAATATAACGGCATTACACCCATATAGCTGTTTCGGTTGCGAGTGTAGTGCCATAATCGTGCATTTAATGGTTGACTGAAAGCGAATTATATGTAATGTTTGTTTTTATGTATATTCGAAGAACATCAATCAAAAGCAGGAAAGACGGATCTCAGTATTACACGTACCGGATAGTTGAGTCCAAACGTACGGAGAAAGGTG
>PIVM01000827.1 GCA_003353945.1 Gammaproteobacteria bacterium | reverse complement strand
AACCCGAGGGACGTCCAGAATGCGTGAGGATTATCTCTAACTGTAACTTCCGACACCTGAGCAGGTAAGGAGTTGACCATTGCCTTGAAGGCCTTACGAACTGGGGTATCATCCATCCAGTTGTAGTGTGACCAATCCGTAATGAAGACTTTGCAGTCAACCATCTCGTAGTTCAATTCGCCAAGCAGATCACCCGGAGGAACGTCATCAGCGGGGACAGAAGACCTGGTGATCTCAATAATACTTCCGCCATCCGGTTCCCCGTCTGCCTCTAGTTCACTTCCGTCAACATAAGTCACTTCAACAAGTTGAGTGATTTGTTGAGTACCATTGTTGACTTGGTATTGAGCACCATCCAAGGTAATTCCAAGACCCCATTGTGTGAAGTCACCGGAGTCATAGATCACCTGTGGGTTGGGGATTGGGATTTGAATGTTATCGCCGTTGTCAAACCCAAAGATTGCCTCAGGACTGATGACCACAGGGATTTCAACTGGTTGCTCGTCGGAGTCAATCAGTAAGAAACCTAGGTCTACTTCAAGGTCCCCGTAGTCTCCAGGATAAGACGCCAGGGAATCATAAACTTTGACGCTTGCAAAGATGTGCTTGATGGAGGGAGTACTAAATGCTGCACCAGCATCATACACAGGGGCATTTGTCCTATCTTGGTAGAACTCTCCGCCATTCAGGATAAAGTCATACAACCAAACCGAAAAGTTTGAATAGTTGTCAAAGATAAGAGACTCTTCGGTCCCGCATCCTCTTACCATCTCCACCACGTACTTCTGGAGGTAAACCCAGGAGGCAGTTGCATAAGGG
>PIVM01000826.1 GCA_003353945.1 Gammaproteobacteria bacterium | reverse complement strand
TTTATGCTCCTCCGAACCAGTCGGAATCTAAAGGATTGTAAGATTGATACGAGTATGCCTCGTCTGTTGTAGGTGCGACCTTATCCCAAATTGGGCCTTCATCAACTGGTGCCTCACCGTCTCCATCGGAGTCAGGTGGTTGGCGACCGTCGTCTTGGTCTTGGTGAATGTGGTTCAAGTCAATGTGGCGGATCCACAACCATTTTCCACGTCGTCTGAGGCAAACGCACAACCAGTCACTATCACAGGGACCACCTTCCTCGACTGCCATACACCCTACGTTGTCGGGTCCTGGAGGCGGAAGACTACCGGAGGGGTAGACGGGAAGGCGAGTCATCGAAGAGTTCTTCGGTTGCTCTCCCTTTTCCGTTTCGTCAAGGTCAGCAACAGGGTCACCAAAAAAGAGACGGTTAGGGTCTCCCTGCTTTGGTTCGACGGGAACTCTCTTCCCTACCAATGCTTCCGGTTGGAGACCTACAAAAGGAACCTTAGGTTCCATCCAGTCTGTGACGGTCGGTTCACCGTCATTTTTGTATCCGTGCTCTGTGTGGTATTTTGGATTGACTTCATCCAAAACAAGTTTCACACGACCACGCTCTTCCGGGTCTTTGATGTCGGTGATTTCCCCGTAAGTGGCACGAGCAAAGTTGCTGTTATTTCTGGCAATCGCCCCATTGACCTCTGCTTCGCGTAGAAGTCTGCCGAGACGATTCAGGTCATCTGTTCCTGACATCAGCGTGCTTTTCTTTGGTGCCTACCGGGACCGGATGAAGGTGGTGCTTGACGACGGGGTCTCACCAATGGTTTCCAATCACTTTTC
>PIVM01000295.1 GCA_003353945.1 Gammaproteobacteria bacterium | reverse complement strand
AGAGGC
Organism: Gammaproteobacteria bacterium; assembly: GCA_003353945.1. Classification (GTDB taxonomy): domain Bacteria; phylum Pseudomonadota; class Gammaproteobacteria; order Pseudomonadales; family PIVM01; genus PIVM01. The sequence goes on along the minus strand of PIVM01000295.1, from coordinate 3,376 downwards.
TACTATGAGTTTACTCGGAAATTTTTTTGAGGAAGGTAGCTAGAAGACAAAAGTTCACCTCTGAACTTGCGATTGCATTGATGGCATATTAGTCAGATTACTGAGTTCTGAAGTTTGATTGGGGAGTATCTGTTATGGAGAATTACGGTCATTCCGGACAGAGAAGATTAACAATCAAGCAGTTTCTGCTTATCGAGATAAGGAGGCGGTTGATAGCCCAGAATCAAGACGTGATCATATTTTGACCATTACCTTGGTTTCATGACCTCACTGAGAGGTAACAATTTAGAGAAAGGAGTCTCTGACATTATGCCTATCGCTGCGATTTTAGTTTATTTGTAGTTGCACTCTTACCAGGTGCGGACGTTCAGTCTGGAATAAACTCTAGCATTTACGGACTTACCCTGTATGGCAAGAATAAATAAAAGCGGTCACTGATGTATAGGAGGCTGAATTGGTTTTTTACGAGCAAAATAAAACGGAACCCGATAAGGGCTCCGCCGCTACTGATGAGTATTGTCGCCGCTGGCTTGGGTTGGAGGCGGGCTGGAGTATAGGTGGAATTAAAGCCCCTTTGCGCCCAATCTACTATGAACAACGGGCCGCCGGCAATAGCTTATCGCGGTTGAGGCGGCCGCCAAACACATAAAGAACTTTTTCGTCTCTCACGGAAAAGATTTTTATTGTGGCAATTGCCCAATACCTACCGGAGGATACCTTCCCGCTTCAAGGAAATTATAACGCGTAAGATTATCATAACAATTCCACCAGGGAGTTACCTTACTAGCATTAAAGTTGAGGTCATGTGCTAAGCAACGCTTCGACTGTCCTGCAGTATAACCAACATCAGGCGAAATATCGAAAACGCTCCCGCTACCCAAAATGCGCATACGCTGCTTATTATCGCTTTGGTACTGATCACAAGCCTGCATATTGACCGTATGCCATTGCAAATTAAATAAATCATTAGGCATGGGCACCAGCGTCACACATTTATTGTACTGAGTCGATTTCAATTGATAATCGTAGGTTGCTGCTGTTCCAGTATCTGGAACGAGTTCCCAATGCTGATTTTCTAAATTTGTACATAGCGAATGGTACACAGATGTTGACGATGCAGTAAGACATTTGTCAACATAGGAAACAACATTTGGATTGTAGAGGTTTTTAAGTAAATAGTACGGCACCGCACAAGATGGCTCTACACTGGGAGGCACAACCAATTCAAAGACAGGCCCTAGTTTAACTCGATATGTTTCAACACCCGGCCCACAGCCTGTATCTGAACATTGAGCATGATAAAGCCCGCCTGTTTTATTTCCAGTAGTGACTGAAACACCATCATCGATATAACCATTATAACAACCCGATAGACTAATGGTTTCACCTTCACCAGTCGTGGTATATCCCGTCTTGTTAGAATCAAAATGACCAACGATTTGACCTGTCTCAGCGGTTAGGTCACAACCCGCAGGCATGGTTAATGTGAAGTTTTTATATGTAAAGACACTCCTACCACCAAAACCTTCTTGTGCAACCAGCCAAGTAATCCAGCCATGCCCCGCAGCTTCACAGGAGGCTTTATCAGAATGTATCACTGTTCTTGGTACTGGTTGGCTAAGATCGAGACTGTCGCAGATAAACCAAGTATTCATGTGACTTAATTCTAAACCAGTGCCAGAGCAACCAACTACCGGTTCACAACCGCCAAAATATTGATCCATAATAATCTGGCGGGTAGTTTCCTCATAATCAACCCAGGTATTAAGCATTTCCAAATTAGTTGAAGTGCCGCCACCGCCACTGCCACCGGTTCCTGCTATCTCATAACTAATGGATTTCACCTCGCTGGAAACCCCACCTTTTACTACTATATATTTTAGTATTAGGGATTCAGCTATCTCAAATGCCGTACCATTCCATTCCAGACAGTGCTCTGCCGGCATTTGGCCATCAAGGGTATAATAAATACGATCGTATTCACTTTCGGGGATAATAAAGCTGACATAAACTTTGTCAGGATAGAGATCACCCGGCGGATCGGTATCGTAGACCACACCGGTAGGCATATCGATGCAGCCACCGCCAAATACCACCACAAAGGGCAGCATCAGCAATAAATTCAATAAACTAGCTGTTTTTCTTTGGCCAAATCCAACTGCGAAAGATAAGAGTTGAGTGACAGTTCCCATGAGGTATTGCTCCTTGTACGTTTATATTTATTTTCAAAGCAATTTTTTCTAGCGGACTACTTTTATTATGACTAAGGACTCTAACTCAATCTTTAACTTGAATCAATCGATTATAAATCCAACAAACGCTGTGTTTTATGGGAGCAATTAGCAGTATTAACCCCCTTTTATCGCCTACTTTACCCTAAACATCCGGCGGGCAGCCATTGTTTGGCTGTCGCCAGTTACGATAAAAGCGTTAATTGCTCGCATTTTGAATATTAATTACACAGATCTCAGATGCCTATCGCCCGTGGTGAGCTGCCAGGGTGCAAGATATTCTGCAACCTCATCCACCCCCTGTGTCAGGATAGTTGTCGTTACATCCCCTGTGATCCTTAGTCGAAAAGTCTCGTTCGTAGAGCGCATCGCTTGTGTAGTTTCTTTTTTGTTCTAGGATAGAATTAAGAGTTCAAGGCTAGAGGTCAGCTTTTGACGATCTCTTACCTGTTGCCGATCATGCATGATAAATATCAAACAACGACTCCTTTTCGAGATTTCCAGGCATTGAATGGCTCAATTATTAAAAATGGCTACCCACAACATATAGCGGTTTGTGCAACTAGCACACAACTGGACCGCAACCATCCGACCGTGCAGGAATTCCTATCAGCCATTAATGCCACAGACAACAGCGGTACCGATTCACCGACGCTGTGACAAGTACTGTCTTTGATCCTCTGACTGCAATCAATAGATGATTGCCAGCTCAGAAATAGACATTACCAACAGCGGCACCGCTCCCCGCACTGTCAACTTCACCCCACCCGTTTATCGACCTGCCTCTTACGACACCCAGGATGGAGGCTATCCAACAACGTGGTAACGCTGCCGACAAGGCGCAAGAACTAATCGATATTGATGATTGATTGAACGGGATTGTAAAAGCGGTTTAACCAACCGTTATTAAATCGGCGACTGTGACAATCCAGGCGTCTCGCTTCAGTGGATACTTCGCACAGTTAGGCTGCCCCAAAAACATGACAATGTAGTCTGATACCCGCTTCTTGTAGTTTCTTGTATGCTCCCCAGGTGTGCCTATGGTGTGCCCAGATTTTTTCGAATTTCACAACGAAAAACAGCGAACCCTTAGATTCGCTGTAACTCTTTGCTATTTAAAGCTTTTTTATTGGCGTCCCCTAGGG
>PIVM01000825.1 GCA_003353945.1 Gammaproteobacteria bacterium | reverse complement strand
ATGCATGCATACACTTTTTGGCACCTAGCCAATTTTAACCTTTTCACCGGCGTAGCCCGCTACAGCGGGCCGCTACCCTTCACCGGCATAACCCTCTGGAGAGGGCTGCTACCATTCGCCGGCGTAACCCGCTCCAGAGGGCACGGGTATTGATCAATACGTAGGTGATTTCCAGACGCCCCCCTCACTGTACAATGCATGTATCCGCCATCTTGAAAATACTGAACAAAAATAGATAGCTGGCACTCTTCATTTATGACCAATTTCCATCAAAATCACCGAGTAACACCAGTCCTTCAAGGGTTCAAACAGATCTGAACATATTTCTCCGCCATTTTGCTTCTTTGGCGATCTTTTTACCTTGCATTTTCACGTAGAAACCACCTAAATATTGCCCGATTTTGGGTCTCTTCTTCCAGCCATCCATATATGTGTCATACGTCATTTTAATCGGTGAACTCTGACCTTTCCAAAGAAAACAACTCCAGCAATGTTTCTGGGTCACATCAACAGATTCTAAGCCAATCAAATGAGGCGTCAACACAGTTCTGGGTCACCAAGAACCAACGAGAGGCCGTCTAGAAAATGGGCGTCACGTGGGGCGAATGCGGCTTAGCGATTGGTCGAGACGCGTCACGTGGCACCGCCATTATGACGATGCATGTAAACAATGCGGGATTTTCAGGAAGGAGCTCATATTTCCCCGGATTTTCATGCCTGTTTTGCCCAAATTGAGTGTCTATATGCCGTTGTAACCATGAAGGCGAAGGGGGTCAGGTGAGACTAATATTTGAGGATTATTCTACGACTGAAATTGGGCA
>PIVM01000294.1 GCA_003353945.1 Gammaproteobacteria bacterium | reverse complement strand
AGCTTAGCTGTTCCAGAAAGCATAGTTTTCATTTTTCGCATTTGGCCGCTTCGTAACATCAGCAGGCACATGGAAAAAAATCAAAATCCTGGCAATAAGCGAAACCTCAGTTTCCGCAAACTCTAAATAGTTAACTTTAGGTTTCGAGCGTCCTGTTAAAACTAACCACAATATATAGTGTTTGGTGGAGCTAAGGGGATAGCCCGTGTAAATTGACAGTGTCATAAAGCCTCACTTTGGAGCAGGTGGGGTGTTAAACCACCTCCAATAGTACCTGTGAAATACGGTGATTTCTGGTTATTCCTGATTTGGACTGGCTATACTTATAGATTAAACCACTCCGTTATCAGGAACCCCTTTGGGGTTGCATAAATAGCAGATGTTCTCAGTCAAAAAACGAATAATAACAGCCACGCTATGGCTGGTTTTTGCCCTCTGCTGGCCATTGGCCCAGGCGGGCAATGTTGCGATCAACGAGCAACAAGATCCCATTACGCTTTCCAAGCACTTGCATTTTTTTAAAGAGGACAAGCTGCTTACGGTGCAGCAAGCGCTGCAACTGCCGGCGTCTCGTTGGCAGGTTCTAATCGGGAACCCAAGTTTTGCGCCGACAAAAGAGGCGTACTGGTATCGTGTTAGGGTACAAACGAAAAAGGATTTTAAGGGCTTTATCGAAATCGACCGCCCCATTATCGATGATATGGCGGTTTATCTGTTAAGTGGGGATACCTCCCAACAGCTGCAGCAATTTCAAATTGGTGATATGTATCCCTTCGATACGCGCCCTGTGAATCATAACAATATGGTGGTCCCCTTTGAGGCCAAGGCCGATAGTGAAGTCACGGTATTGTTAAGGGTTGTCGGCAAAATCACGCCGCTACAACAATTTGAAGCCACACTCCGAGAGGAGAAGGCATTTTATTTTCATAGCCGTTGGGTGCAGATGCTGCATGGCTTGTTTTTTGGCGCCATGTTACTGGTGGCTTTCTACAATCTGTTTATCTACTTTTCCGTACGCGAACCCGCCTATCTAATTTATGTCATTTCAACCCTGGTGATATGCATGCCTTACTTTACCGTGTTGGGCTATAGCTATGAATATCTGTGGCCAAACAGCCCAGAGTGGAACAGTAGCAGTCTTGGATTATTTAATCCCATTTTTCGTATCTGTGTTTTTTTGTTTTGCCTGCGCTTTTTACATCTAACTGAAAACCTGCTCTGGGCGGCAAGATTATTACAGTTAATGATTACAATCGATCTGCTGTTCCTAATAGGTTACCCCTTTGGGGTGTATAGCAAACAATACCTACTGTTTAATATCACTACTTTATTGGGTTATCCATTAGCCCTGCTAAGTGGCATAATTCTTTGGTACCGAGGCGTTAAAGAGGCCCGCTATTACACCATTGCCTGGTTTGCTTTGACGGCTAGCTGGGTTATTTACGCCATAAGTATTCGTGGTGGAATACCCTACACTCCGAGCTATTTCAATGCAGTACTGTCCATGCAGTTATTAGAAGCCATATTGTTCGCCCTGGCTTTAGCCGACCGCCTGAATATTGCTCGCGAAAAGGAAATCAAATTTCGCATCATGAGCGAACAAGCTGCTAATGATGCACGACAACTGCTAGAAACCAAAAACGAACTGCTAAAGGCTCAAATCAAACAGGTTGAGTCGGATCAAAAAGTCTACCAGGCCAATGCCGAAAGCAAGGCCAAATCAGCTTTTTTGGCCACCATGAGTCATGAAATTCGCACCCCGATGAACGGTGTGTTGGGGATGGCAGAAATACTCAAGGACACTTCACTGGATGATAGCCAGCGACGGTATGTTTCTATCATCAATGATTCTGGCCAAGCGCTGTTATCGGTGATCAACGATATTTTGGATTTCTCCAAAATCAGTTCAGGGCGCATGAACGTTGAATCCGTCGATTTTGACCTGGAGGTCTTAATCGATAATTGCATCGAGATCTTTTCACTGCAATGCATGGAGAAAAAATTGCAGTTTGTGACTTGCCTGGAGCATGGCGTGCCGCAGACTATGCGGGTTGATCCAACGCGCCTACGCCAAGTGCTGATCAACCTATTGGGTAATGCTACCAAGTTCACGGAACACGGTGAGATCACTTTAAAAGTCAGTCGTAGTCGTAATATGAGCGTGGAAGAGGCCTTGGTATTTACAGTCTGTGACACCGGTATCGGTATTTCAGAGGAACAACAGCAACACTTGTTTGAATCCTTCAGCCAGGCGGAAAGCTCCACTACCCGTCGATTTGGGGGGACGGGATTAGGGCTGACGATCAGCCGACAGCTCGTCCAGCTGATGGGGGGTGAAATTAGTATTAACAGCGAGGTGGGCAAAGGCAGTTGTTTTACTTTTTCGATTCCCTATCTGCCAGCTTCAGCCGGGTTTGGCGCGCAAACTCCACTGTATAAATCGGAGCTGAATCAAAAGCGCCTATTAATAATTGACGATAACGACACGTTTTGTGAATTCACACAGCATTCCTTGCGTGCCTGGGGCATTCAATCTGAGATCGCAAGCAATGGGCAACAAGCGCTTGAGATGCTGCGCGCAGCAGAGAGCCAGACTCAGCGATACGATCTTATTTTGCTGGATATTGTCTTACCTGACTGCAACGGTTACGATCTGATGGGGCGCATTTACACGCATGACGGCATCACTCACATCCCCCCGATCATAAGGATCAGTGCCCTGCGTTTTGGCACAACCGAACAGGAAAGCACGATTGCGGAAAAATACGCGACGGGTCCTTTGCTGGAAAAACCCATTACCAGTGCTCGGTTGCGTGAAAGTATTGTGTCGGCATTGGGAGTCAAACGAAAACTGCGCTCACAGGTTGAAGAAAGTCAATTGAGTCTACCCGAGTTAACTATCATGGTCGCGGAAGATAATCCCGTCAACCGACAGGTGATAGAAGGGCAGCTTGAAAAGCTGGGTCTGCAGATGCAGCATGTCGAAAATGGCGCCCAAGCCTTGCAAAAAGTAATTGACTGCGCCCCCTATGATTTAATCCTTATGGATTGTGAAATGCCGCAGATGGACGGCTATCAAGCCACCGAGAAGATCCGTGAATACGAACAGGGTAAAGATCAGCATGTGAAAATTATTGCCCTAACGGCCTATGCAGGCGAAGAGGCGCAGGATAAATCGCTCAAGGCGGGCATGGATGATTATCTATTGAAACCGGTGAAGTATTCACAGCTGCAGGAATGTTTAGGTCAGCATTTTGCTCAAGAAGTTACTAGTGCAGCGTCTCATTGAATTGATGCTACCTTTTCGCAATTTAACATATTGGCCCAAGCGTGGGGGTGGAAGAAACCCATCAAATCAATTTTCCATCAGGGTACGCACCTGCTGC
>PIVM01000023.1 GCA_003353945.1 Gammaproteobacteria bacterium | reverse complement strand
CCAAAATTTTAAACTCACCGTATGGGTGATACTGCTTTCGTCTAAAATTTCAGGAAAAAACTCCTATCTTCAGCACCTTAAACCCTCTCGCTACGATTCAACTGAGTTTTCTAGGATTAAGTGGATAGCCTGTTTCGCCAATTTTCAGCATTGAGTGTCTTACAAAAAAAAGCCCCGGCTTTGCCAGGGCTTTTATTTTCTGGTATTTAGTCTAAGTCTTCTAGACTAGAACCCCCCCGTATTGAACAAAGAAGGGTACAAATACAAGGCTCAAAATAGCCGAGAGCTTGATCAGAATATTCAGTGATGGCCCGGAAGTATCTTTCAATGGGTCACCAACAGTGTCGCCTACAACGGCAGCTTTGTGGACATCTGAGCCTTTGCCGCCTAAGTTGCCGGCTTCAACGAACTTTTTAGCATTGTCCCAGGCGCCACCGCTGTTGGATGAGGAAATAGCCAAGACACCACCAGCAACCAGTGAGCCTGCAAGTAGACCGGCTACGGCCTGAATTCCGAACAAGTAACCGCAAACCAACGGTGCGAAAATGATCAGGATGCCGGGAGGGACCATCTCTCTTATTGCTGCTTTTGTTGATATGGCTACGCACTGTTCGTAGTCTGGTTGGCCAGTACCTTCCATAATGCCGGGGATGGTTCGAAATTGGCGTCTGACCTCCTCGATCATATCGTAGGCGGCACTGCCCACTGATTTCATGGTCATTGCCGAGAAAAACGAGGGTAGGACTGCGCCCACAAAGAGGCCGGTGAAGACCATCGGGTCAAGCAGATTTATGCTGCCGAGTAGATCAAAATCTGCACCGTTCTTTTCTTTGAGCAGCAAGTCTGCACGGGTTAAAAAGGCTGCAAACAAAGCCAGTGATGTAAGAATGGCTGCACCAATGGCAAAACCCTTGCCCATGGCGGCGGTGGTGTTACCTGCCGCGTCCAAAACGTCGGTCCGTTCACGCACGACTTTGTCCATGCCAGCCATTTCTGCAATTCCGCCGGCGTTATCGGCTACAGGGCCATAGGCGTCAATGGTCAGAGCAATAACCAGGGTGCCTAGCATGCCCAGTGAAGCGATCGCAACGCCATACATGCCGGCAAACATCCAGGGGAAGTAGATGGCTGCTGCGATAGCAAGATAAGGACCAACCGAACTCTTAAATCCCAGGGCCAGACCAAATATGATATTTGTTGCGGCGCCGGTTTCGCATGATTTTGCGAGTTCTTTTACAGGTGCATAGGCATCAGAAGTGTAATATTCAGTCATTAATCCTACCACTAGACCAGCAATTAGGCCGATCAGAAAGCAGTAGTAAACACCTAAATTGGTATAGGCCTGGCCGGCTATTTCAAATGTAGCAGGCACCATTTGCATGGTGGCGAAGTACATGACAATGGCCATTAGAACACTTGAGATAATGAGCATGCGCTTTAGTGCAGGGCCCACCTGGGCTTCTGTTTTGGCCGAAACCATAAACATGGTTACCAGGCTAACGGGTATGCCGATAGCCGTGATCGCAATGGGGAACAACAGGGCTTCAACATTGCCTTGAAAGGCTATCGCGCTGATAACCATCGCGGCACAGGTGCTTTCTGCGCATGAGCCAAACAGGTCTGCTCCCATGCCGGCAACATCGCCAACATTGTCGCCAACGTTATCAGCGATAACTGCTGGATTGCGTGGATCATCTTCGGGTATGCCGGCTTCTACCTTGCCGACAAGATCGGCGCCGACGTCGGCTGCCTTGGTGAAAATGCCGCCGCCAACGCGAGCAAATAAAGCGATAGACGACCCGCCCAGTCCAAATCCGGCGATTACTTCCATTAAGATATGAGTTGGCAGCTCGGCTGGCATCATGGCTTTGAGAGCAACATAGATAATGACCAAGCCAAGGGTCGCCAGGCTAACGAGTGTAAAGCCCATTACCGCCCCAGAGTTTACCGCGACCTTGAATGCAGCTGCCAGGCTCTGGTTTGCTGAAACCGTCGTTCTAACATTGCCGAGAGTGGCTATTTTCATGCCAATGTAACCGGAGGCAATGGACATGATGGCGCCGAACAAGAATGCTATGGCTGTATATATGCCTTCGTTGACATAATCCGTATGGTGGTCATCAATGAACAGGGCGATGATAACGGCAAAGACGGCCATGAAAATGGCCATGAATTTGTATTCCTGTTTAAGGAATGCCATGGCACCTTTGGCAATGGCACCATGAATATTTGCCAGACGAGCCTTCTGCTCCGGGTCATCAATGCCGAGGTCAGGAGCGATGCTCTTGACCTGCGAAGTATAGTAAAAGGCAACACCAAGGCCTAAAAAGGCCAGTGCAAGGATCCAAGTAATAGTCATTAAAAACTCCCAATGAGTGGTTTAGTCAAAAAAATCTTAGGCCTGACAGTTGTTTACCAAGTCGTGTCTTGGCTGCGCTTATAAGGTCGAAACCCACCGCGCCAACTTTGCAAGTCTGCGTTTGTGCTGGGGCTGCACAAAGCGTGCACGGTACCACAAGAGTAAGTGGAAGCAAAGTCAATGATGGACTAAAGTCGCCTGTTACAGCGTGAGAACGGTGTGTCAGAGTTATTTCGGGAGATGGAGGTAGAGCGAGGCTGTCACCGCACGTTAAAACTGTATTGATTTTACTCCACAGCTTCAAGGCATACTCTACATTTAATCAAGACGATCCGTGAAATCCGAGAGGTATTGCGGATAAAGGGATAAAGAATATAGAGAAGAGAAATAGGTGGCAAAGAATCTTTCGGATCAATTGGCGAACATGCTCGATAATATCATAAATATTATCAGTTTGCTTATTTGCGCCATTGCTGAGCACGGGCGTTTTCGATTTTGACAGAGCTGTGAGTAACCTTGATTGCTATATTGAGGTACACTTGTAACTCGCTACCATGTGGCTGGGAGTGTAATAACTTGCCATGCGAAATGATTTGAGCAGCAGCTTTGATTGACATTTAGGGATTAAGAAAGCAATTGATCTGATGATGCATATATAGGACTGACAGAAATGAGCGAGGAAAATTCGAGTGCACAATTGAAAAATGGTCGCCGCCACGTGCGGACGACGTTGCGCAGTAGAATTAAGCTAATACATCCCCTGGTCGGTGAAATCATCCTTCACACCAACGACCTTTCTGACAGTGGTGTGTTTGTTGTGGCAGAAGGTCAGGAGTTGCCGCGCCTTGGTGAGACGGTTCATATTCAGGTGCAGGATTTACCTGTTGAGGCACCAATTATCGAAGCCAAAATCGTTCGGCGAACCGATATTGGTGCGGGACTAGAGTTCATTCGCGCTTAAAATGAACGATCGTTCCAAGTGCTTACATTTTTCTGAGCTTGATTACCAGTCGATCCGCAACAGCCCAGCCTACAATTTCTACTCAATATCTCTAGTGCTTGTTTTTCAATTGGGTTATAGTTGCCGGGCAATTATATTGCGTATTTGAGTGTGAAGGTTGGAGGATAACGCCAGGGAGATTAGGCAGAGTGTTGGTTCCATATTTCATGAACATGCGAACATTGGTAAATCCAAACAGTTCCATCTAGGGTCGGCTCATAGAGGTCGACTCATAGATAGACGCCAAACATAGCCAAACATAATAAAATGCTATAGGCGCTTGTTCATATCAGGAGTGAAATAAGTGGATAACATTTCAGTAAAATCGTCTGGATATTCACAAGCACAAGTTATTGGTGTGTTGGCGGATGGTTATCGTTTATTGTTGATTTGTAATCATTTGCTGGATAACACGGCTCAACCGCAAGTCGAAGATTTTTCTGTGAGCTGTGATGGTGAAGATCTGCCAGTGAAAGCCTCGTTTCTTGCGTCACCGATGCTGCAGAATTCTTCTTGGGCGGCCATTACCTTGATGCTGAATCGAATGGTGCCTAAAAGCAGTTGTTTGACTGCAGAGTACAAACAGTCGCGGCATGTAGGCTTATTCAGTTTGGTGGACAAAAAGAGACTTGCACCTATCCATGTGAGTGCATGGTGTAATCAAAGTGGCAGCTTGACTCTTCAGGATGGTGATTCTGTGGGGGATGTAATGCCCGTGGTTAAAGATTCGGCTATGAATCTGGCGCCTTTAAATGTGCTGCGTTCCCGTTTGGATGTCGCTGATGCTAATAAAGTGCAAGAAGAGCTTTTTTGCGAATATGTAGATTCGCTGTTTGACGATGTGTTACCGGTTTCTAATGCGGTGGAAGCAGAAAAAACTGCTGAGATTGAGGAGCCCGAAGCAATACCGACTCTCACACTGGTCGCTCCCAATGCAAAACGTCCTCTGCCAGTAAAACTTACTCGAGTTGAAGATAACAAGCCAGCTAAAAAATCTGAACGAGCAAGCGGAGATGTGGATCGAGAAATTGGAGCGGATGAGCGCAAATTAAGGGAAAAGCAGGACGGTTTGCTGCAATCTTTGTTAAATAGTACGACAGGTTTGATGATGGGGCGCGGTGCTCTGATAAGATCGAAGTAAGTCGTCAATAGAGCGATGTGCTCAGTATATGAATATATGAAAAAGGCGCTATAGAGCGCCTTTTTTTTAAGTACTTCATCTCATTGTTACTGGCTTACACTTTAAAGCCCTTTTTTAGTTTTTTTGCCGCGAATACTTTTTTCAGTTTGGCGTATTGTGGCAGGCCGTTTTTGTAAGGTGGATGATCTTCTCCAGCAATCAATGGGGCAAAGTAGCGGAAACCTTCTTCGGTAATGCCAAACCCATCGCGGCTGATATAGTTGCGAGGCATCATTTTTTCTACATTGGCAACTTTTTCCAAAGGTGCTTCCTGGATCGTCCAGCTGTATTTCTTACCCTTGCCCCGAATAATGGCAGGCATGACTGCATTCTTGCCAGCCATCGCATATTCAACGGCTGCTTTTCCTACGGCATAGGCTTGTTCCACGTCCGTGGCAGATGCGATATGACGTGCCGCCCGTTGTAGGTAATCGGCCAGAGCCCAGTGGTATTTATAACCGAGATCTTCTTTGATTATTGTGGCAAGTGTGGGTGCAACTCCCCCGAGTTGTTTGTGGCCAAAGGCGTCGGTAGTGCCAGCATCGGCCAGAAAGCGGCCATCTTTCGTTTGTGCGCCCTCAGAGGCAACAACAACGCAATATCCGCATTTTTTAACGGTTTGTTGCACTTTCTTTACGAACTTCTTCCTGTCAAAGGCAATCTCTGGGAAGAGGATAATATGAGGCGGGTCAGTTTCGGCCTCTTTGGCCAGACCAGCGGCACCGGCAATCCATCCGGCATGGCGTCCCATTACCTCCAGGATAAATACCTTGGTGGATGTGTTGCACATGGAGGCAACGTCCAACCCTGCCTCACGTGTCGATACAGCCACATATTTGGCGACTGAGCCAAAGCCGGGGCAGCAATCTGTTAGCGGTAAGTCGTTATCAACGGTTTTGGGAACGTGAATTGCCTGGATTGGATAACCCATCTTGCTGGATAGTTGGGAGATTTTAAGGCAGGTATCGGCAGAATCGCCGCCGCCGTTGTAGAAAAAATAACCGATGTTATGAGCCTTGAAAACCTCAAGCAAACGCGCATATTCAGCTTGGTTTTCTTCCAGAGACTTTAATTTATATCGACAGGAACCAAAGGCGCCAGCCGGTGTGTGTCTTAACGCGGCGATGGTTTTGGCACTTTCTTTACCGGTGTCGATGAGCTCTTCTCGCAAAGCGCCAATAATACCGTTGTGACCGGCGTAGAGTTTGCCAATTTGCGTCTTGTGTTGTCGAGCGGTCTCTATGACGCCACAGGCAGAAGCGTTGATGACTGACGTAACACCACCGGATTGTGCATAAAATGCGTTCTTTTTTGCCATGAATGAAACTCCGTCTAAAAAAATTCTGGTCTGGGGAAAATTGGGTTGGCCATCATAGGAAAATAGCAGTAGTCGAAAATTCTGCAATGTAAAAAAGCCAAAGGCTTGATAATGTAGCGGGAGAAACCAAATATTGCGGATTTACAACACGCTGGGTGATGGTGTTTTGCGTGTTATACTCCAATAAAAATTCATCGAGTCTTTACATTTTCCTTTGAAACTAATTTCACACAGGGTGTTTCGATAAAGATGCATATTCATATCCTTGGTATATGCGGCACGTTTATGGGTAGTTTGGCGATTCTGGCCAAGCAAATGGGCTATCGTGTCAGTGGTTGTGACGCGAATGTTTATCCGCCTATGAGTACGCAGCTGGAGGAGCAGGGAATTGAGCTGATGTCCGGTTATGAGGTTTCACACTTAATGCCTCGCCCTGATCTCGTGGTGATTGGAAATGCATTGTCCCGGGGTAATCCCATGGTGGAGCATGTGCTAGACAACCGCTTGGCCTATACCAGCGGGCCGCAATGGTTGAGGGATTATCTGCTAAAAGACAAATGGGTGCTGGCGGTTGCAGGCACTCATGGAAAAACCAGCACCAGTAGTATGTTGGCGTGGATTTTAGAATATGCAGGCCTCAACCCTGGATATTTGATTGGAGGAATTCCGAAAAATTTTAATGTGTCTGCTCGTCTTGGGAAATCAGCATTTTTTGTGGTCGAAGCGGATGAATACGATAGTGCTTTCTTTGATAAACGTTCGAAGTTTGTTCACTATCTACCGCGCACGACGATTCTAAATAATCTGGAGTTTGATCATGGCGATATATTCCCTGACCTGGAGGCAATACAGCGCCAATTTCACCATCTTGTCAGAACGATTCCCTCAAATGGCTTGATCGTCTGCCCTGCAGCAGATCAGCATCTGCAACAGGTGTTGGATATGGGCTGCTGGACACCGGTGGACACCTTTGGCCTGGGGCCTAAGCAAAAAACGGATGGGCACTGGCATGCGGAGTTGCTGCAGCTCGACGGCAGTGCTTTCAAAGTGATGCGATATAACGAAAAACAGGAACGGTGTCTTGAAGGCGAGGTGCATTGGTCTCACAATGGCTTACATAATGTCAGCAATGCCATGGCCGCTATATTGGCGGCTCATCATGTTGGTGTTGCAACCAATATCAGTGCAGAGGCACTTTGCCAGTTTCAGGGTGTCAAACGGCGCATGGATAAACTGGCTGTTATTAATGACATTACTGTCTACGATGATTTCGCCCATCATCCGACAGCGATAGCGTCGACTTTGCAAGGGCTGCGTGCCCGAGTGGGAAATGAGGCGCGCATATTGGCGATTATAGAGCCTCGCTCCAATACCATGCGCATGGGAACACACAAAACACAATTGGCACCGGCAACGGTGGATGCGGATGAGGTTTATTGGTATCAGCCAGCAGACATGGATTGGCGTTTGCAATCTGTCATTGATGAAAGCCAGGTTCCCGCTTTTTTGTTTGATAGTATTGAGAGGATTATAAACACCGTTGTGGGGCAAGTACGTAGCGGTGATAATATCGTCATTATGAGTAATGGCGGATTTGAAGGTATTCATCAGCGTTTGCTTAAGGCGCTGGATTCCATGGAAAACGATGAATAGTAAAAGGCAGGTTAG
This sequence comes from Gammaproteobacteria bacterium, assembly GCA_003353945.1. GTDB lineage: Bacteria > Pseudomonadota > Gammaproteobacteria > Pseudomonadales > PIVM01 > PIVM01. The sequence continues at coordinate 47,242 of PIVM01000023.1, read as the reverse complement.
CGCTGTTACCCTGGCATTGACGGGTGCTTCAGGGGTTCAATACGGATTGCGTTTGTTGCAATGTCTATTGGCGGCTGATTGTCGCGTCTATTTTATGATATCCAAGGCAGCGTTGATGGTGGCGGCGACAGAAGCAGATATTAAGCTACCCGCAGAACGCGAAGCTTTGCAACGCAAACTGACCTCTCAATTCAATGCAAAACCGGATCAACTGTTTGTGTTTGATCGCGAACAATGGACAGCTCCGGTTGCATCGGGTTCTGCGAAAACCGGGCCTATGGTGGTATGCCCTTGTAGCATGGGAACTTTGTCCGCTATTGCTACGGGAGCCAGTAATAATTTGATTGAACGCGCTGCTGATGTGGCCATTAAAGAAAAACGGCAGTTGATTCTAGTGCCGCGTGAAACACCCTTATCCGCTATTCACCTGGAGCACATGTTCAAACTGGCGCAACTGGGTGTTACGCTATTGCCTGCCTGTCCAGGATTTTATCATCGGCCGCAGTCGGTGGATGATATGGTTGATTTTATCGTGGCACGTATTCTTAATCAGCTGGGTTTTGAGCAGGATATGCTGCCCGCTTGGGGTGACGTATAATGCGCTGCTCGGATTAATAGGCCACTCGGCTCAATAGGATGTAGGTATGACGGAAAAAATGCCGGATTTGCCGCCGGTATATCACCGACCCTCAGAACAGGAGCGCAATTGGGCGATGCTGTGTCAGCTGGGTGGTCTACTGGGGCTATGGTTTCCGCTGGGGAATATTGTCGCGCCGTTGCTGATCTGGTTGTGGAAGGCCGAAGAGATGCCCTTTTTGAAGATCCAGGGCAAAGAAGCGATCAATTTTCAGATTACCGTTTTTCTTGCTGTGTGTCTCGTCAGCCCTTTGGTGTTTATTGGCATAGGATATCCCCTGCTGTCGTTGATCGGTATAATTAATGTTATCTTTGTTATTGTTGCTGCGGTAAAAAACAAGGAAGGTGAGTATTATCGCTATCCTGCCAGTTTACGTTTGATTAAATAAACTGTGTGCTCCTAAAGAAGAGTGCTACAGACTTGTTTGTCAGATCTATCGTCATTTTTAGGTTTGCTTCCCTATGGTAAAACGTTGGCTAGGTTTATACGATGCATTGATCTTGCAGCGCCCTTTGCTTGTCTTGTTTGTGGTATTTGCATTGGTATTGCTGCTGGCGATGCACATTCCTAAATTCAAGCTGGATGCTTCTGCTGACTCATTGGTGCTGGAGGGCGACAAATCGCTAGAATTGTACCGTGAAGTTAAAAAGCGTTATTACTCGCCAGAATTTCTTCTGGTGACCTATACGCCGAAAGCAGCGCTTCTAAGTGACGAGGTATTGAAGAGCCTGGCGCAAATGCGTGATGAGCTGTCGCGTCTGCCAGGTGTTTCATCTGTTGTTAGTATTCTTGATGTTCCGTTGTTGTATAGCCCGAGAGTATCCCTGGCGGGATTTTCTGAGGGAATACGGTTTTTGCGCGATCCAGATACAGATCGGGCGCTAGTCAATAAGGAGCTAACACGCAGTCCGATATACAGAGATTTGTTGAGCAGTCGGGATGGTAAAACCACGGCACTGCAAATCAACCTGCAAGATGATCCTTTATACATGACCTTGCTGGAAGTGCGCGATCAGTTGCGAGCAAAGCACAATCCTACGGCGCAAGAGCGAAAGGCTTTGAAAGAGGCTGAAAGGGAATTCAGGGAGCATTCTACAAAGATCAATGAGAGTAAACATAAACTGGTTGCTCAGGTGCGAGAGCTGCTGCCGACCTATCGGGGGCAGGCGACTATTTTTCTCGGCGGCGTTCCCATGATCGCAGCGGATATGATTGGTTTTATTCAAAGTGATTTGGTGATATTTGGCTCAGGCATCATTTTGTTTATAGTTGCCATGCTGACGATCATTTTTCGCCGATTTCGCTGGGTGGTTTTACCCTTAATGAGCTGTTTATTGACCGCTGCAGGTATGCTGGGTTTTCTAAGTTGGATTGATTGGCGAATGACCGTGATATCGTCGAACTTTATGGCGCTATTAATCATCATTACCTTGTCTATCACAGTTCACTTAATTGTATTTTATCGTGAATTGCACAGTGCAAATCCCGAGCTTTCACAACGCCAGTTGGTGCTTGATACGGTAAGTTATATGGCCAAACCTTGTTGTTACACATCGTTGACTACTATTGTGGCCTTTATGTCGCTAGTGGTTAGCGGTATTAGACCGGTGATTGATTTTGGTTGGATGATGACGATTGGTGTTTTTACGGCTCTTGTACTGACGTTTATCGTTTTGCCTGCGGGTTTGATGTTGTTTGAAAAAACTGAAGCCACGCCTAGAGCAAGGGAAACGGTGGCGTTTACATTACGTTTCGCCAGCCTGACAGAGCGTTTTGGTAAGTCGATATTGGTTGCGAGCGTGTTATTGCTTGTGTTGTGTCTTGTGGGTATTAGTCGGTTGCAGGTTGAGAACCGGTTTATTGATTATTTTCATCCCAGCACAGAAATTTATCAGGGGATGGAAACAATTGATCGTGAGTTGGGTGGCACTATTCCGTTGGATATTGTTATTCGCCGTCCTCCCCAGAAAGCGATGTCAGATTCTTCTGCTGAAAAAGCGCAGGAGCTTGTGCTGGAAGATGGCGGTGCTGGGGAAGAGTTTGACGCCATGTTTGAGGATGATTTTGAAGACGGCGATGATGATTTTGAAGGTGACGGCGAGCAGTTACAAAGTTATTGGTTTACTCGGGCGGGTTTGGATGATTTGGAGAAAATTCATCACTATCTTGATTCAATAGAGGTGACTGGCAAAGTGCTTTCCCTGGCAACGATATACAGAATAATGCGTGATATTGGCGGTGAGAGTGTTGATGATATACAACTGGCCTTGGTTAAAAAAAATCTGGGTGATGATATTCAAAGTGTCATGATTACGCCATACCTATCCGAAGATGGGTCTGAAACCCGTATTGCATTGCGTGCCATGGAAACGAGTCATAGCTTAAATCGTGAGCAGTTACTGGCGGATATCCAACGGTTTTTGGTTGAAGAAATGGAGTATCGTGTTGAAGACGTAGACATGACAGGCATGCTGGTGCTGTACAACAATATGTTACAGAGCTTATATCGTTCTCAGATTTTAACCTTGGGGGCAGTTTTTTTGGCGATCACCTTGATGTTTACCGTGTTGTTCCGCTCGCTTTATTTGGCGCTTTTGGCCATTACGCCAACGATGCTGGCGGCCGGAATGGTGCTGGGTTGGATGGGGTGGTATGGCATTCCCCTTGATATGATGACGATTACAATAGCTGCCATCACAGTGGGTATCGGAGTGGATAACACTATTCATTATATTTACCGATTTAAGCGAGAGTTTCCCAAGGATCGCAATTATCTGGCAACGATGTATCGCTGTCATGGCAGTATTGGCAAGGCAATGTACTATACGTCGGTGACGATAATCGTGGGCTTTTCTATACTGGCGCTATCAAACTTCACTCCCAGTATCTATTTTGGTTTGTTGACGGGTTTTGCTATGTTTTCTGCGCTGATGGGTTCCCTGTTGTTATTGCCGCAGCTGCTAATCTCTCTCAAGCCCCTGGGAAAAGAGCATGCTTCAGTTGCATTATCTGAAGAGCAGCCGATGCGGGAGGGTTAGACGTGCAATGTCGTTCAGGGTGCGCGGCCTGTTGTATCGCGCCATCGATATCCTCTCCTATTCCAGGGTTGCCTGAAGGAAAAAAGGCGGGAGAACCGTGTCCTCATCTGGATATTGAGCGGCGATGTAAGCTATTTGCGAGCGCAGAACGTCCATCCGTATGTGGGCAGTTTCAAGCTGAGCCAGCTGTTTGTGGCGATGATGCTGCCAGTGCTTTTGCGTTGCTGGCATCGCTGGAAGAGCGCACTGTCGTATTCTAAGTTTGTATCTCTTGTCTCTATTATCTTCTAAGCAAAATGTTAACCAGGTCGGGTTGGAAACTGGGCAATTTTTCATATTCTACATATACTGAAAGCTGAACAATAACAAGTACAGTTGATAAATATATATGCCAAGTGTTGAACTGCCTGCGGTTATTGATATTGAAGCTTCCGGTATGGGGCGAGGCAGTTATCCCATTGAGGTTGGATTTGTCTTGGGTGATGGTCAGTCCTATTGCTCTCTCATTAAGCCACTGCCGGAATGGACGCATTGGGATGGTTCCGCACAAAGCCTGCATGGTATTAGCCGGGATAATCTTTTCCAAAGTGGGCGTGAAGCTTATGAAGTAGCCCTTGTACTGAATGAGCAGCTTCAGGGTATGACAATCTATAGTGATGCCTGGAGTCAGGATAATTCATGGTTGGGCCTTTTGTATGATTGTGTTGGTTTATGGCCTAGCTTTACCTTGCAGACGATTCGTTATCTTATAACAGAGGAGCAGGTTGCCTGTTGGCAACAAGCGCAGCGTGAGATAAGGGCGGAATTGAACGTCGTTCGTCATCGGGCTAGTTCTGATGCGCGGCTTATTCAGCAGACCTTTGGGCGCAGCATGCAATTGGCGATGTCTGCTGATTCCAATTCAAATTATGAATACTCGAAAAGCGGATTGTTATCGTCCTGAAAGAATACTCACAACCCGTTGGTTGCCTGATTTGCCGCATCAATATTTTTTGATATAGATTTTTTCGTAGTGCTTTATCCAGTCAATTTCTGAAATTGCATCAAGATGAATTAGTTCATATTGCCAGTCAATTGGCCGTTTGCGTGTTTTTTGGCAGGGCAGTTCCTCATCAATAGGCACGGTAAAAACCGGGAAAAAGATGGGGTATCCAAGTGGTTCGCTTTGTTGCATATCATGCGCTCTCTAATTTGTACTAAAAACTCGACTCTTGTTTGATCAATATAGGGTTTATTTGGAGAAAATCTAGGTGGCAGTTATTTAAAAAAAGAAGGGCATCACATTTTCTGGGCTGGCTGCTGCATGTTTTTCATACTTGTTACAAAAGAGTGCTATCGCTGTTTCATATTTTTAATGATTAGGAACTAGGTTTGGACGTTGGTTTAACAATAGTTTTCGGTTTTTTGTAGGTGTTGTATATTGCTTTATTAATGGTCCAGAACATTGCTATCCGGCTATAATGGGTTACTTCGTGTGGACATCACAATGCGAGTGTCGTTATCTAGATGTTTTACTAATTAAGGCGTAAGCAAACGTTAAAACAAAGACGATTCGAAATATCATAAGTAGTGCGGGCTCTCCCACACTTCAAAAGACTTGATGATTGACTGGCAGTGTAACGGCCAGCGACCGAGACCTTATTCATGAGTAAAGCACTAGCCAACCTGATCGATAATATCAATTTGGAAAAAATAGAAATCAATATTTTTCGTGGCGTCACACTGGATTCGGCCCGCGGTCATGTGTATGGCGGTCAAGTATTGGCCCAGGCAATGAATGCCGCCCAGCGTACAGTTGCGACGCCCTTTGTCTTGCATTCCTTGCATGCGTACTTTTTACGACCGGGAGATGCCGAAATTCCTATTGTTTATGAAGTGGATCGGATTCGTGATGGCCGAAGTTTTGCGACTCGCCGAGTTATCGCTATACAGCGCGGCCGCGCCATTTTTAATGTGTCGTTATCGTTTCAGTTGGTAGAAGAAGGTTTAGAGCACCAAGACAGTATGCCGCAGGTTCCCGGTCCAGAGGATTTGATCAGTGATCGAGTGTATTACGCTGAAGTGCTGGGGCAAAAAGTCAATCCCCAATTTGAATGGCCAATCGAATACCGACAGGTCGACCCTGTGGATCCCAGAAAACCGGAAAAAGCGAACAGCACTACCCATGTTTGGTTTAAGTGTGATGGTAAAATCGCAGATGATCAAACTCAGCATCAGGAGTTACTGGCGTATGCTTCAGATAATCATTTGCTGTTGACGGCATTACGTCAGCACAACCTGACTAATTGGTCAGAAGGTATGCGTGTTGCGTCGCTGGATCATGCGATATGGTTTCACCGGGAGTTTCGCATTGACGATTGGCTATTATACGAATTGCATAGCCCCAGCGCAGCCAATGGCCGCGGATTGGCGCAAGGCAGAATTTTTAATCGGCACGGTATAATAGTGGCTTCAACAGTTCAGGAAGGTTTGCTTCGATACGACAAGGTTCAAGCATAAAAGGTTCAAGCATAAGAAGATCAAAGAAGGTTGCTATTATGTATTAACTGGTAGTAAAACCGAATTGCGTCAATCAGCTCCGTTTCTGTGACTCGTTCATCCCTGCCGTGAATACTGTTAATGGTGTCTGGGCGGACTGGAAAATAGGCAAAACGGAATATTTGTTTTGAAAGGTTTTGGTAATGCCTCGCATCAGTTACTCCGACCACTAAGCGCGGTGCCACCAGGGTTTTGACGTTGAGATGTTGTATCGTGTCTTTTAATAGGGCATAACCCGGGCCATTCAGATCACTGATAACTGACGCTTCAATGGCTTCTCCTTTGACATGTATCTGTACCGCGCTATCGTTAACAATTTGACGAATTCTTTCTATCGAAGGATCAACGGTATCGCCTGGAATAAGTCTGACGTTGATCGTGGCTACGGCTCTTTGCGGCAAAATGTTTTCTTTGGTGCCTCCGTTGATGATGGTTGCAGCCGTTGTGGTGCGCACACCGGCATTTAACGCTGGATTGTTGCTAATACGCCAATCGATTAAGGGTTGGAAAAACCAGGTGTTGGCGAACACTGTTTTTGTGAAAAATGGCATGTGAGGCATCAATTGAGCAAAAAACTGTTCAGTTAAATCTCGGTTCGCGGGGAAGGGGTTTTCTTCAAGACGGGTAATGGCACCTGCGATGCGGCCAATAGCCGTATGTTTGGGCGGCATTGAGGAGTGTCCTCCAGTGGATTCTGAGGAAAGTTGCAGGCTTATGTATCCTTTTTCTGCAGGCCCGATGAGAGCAATGGGTTGTTCGATCTGTTCAAGGATGCCATCTGCAATCATACTGCCTTCATCCAGAATTAGATCGAATTGCAGATTATTGTCTTCAAGTTTGCGTGCAATGTGCTTGGCGCCTTGTTGGCCACCAATTTCCTCATCGTGACCAAAAGCCAGATAGATAGAGCGTCGAGGCTTGAATCCGCCTCTTAAAAGGGATTCAACCGCCTCCATGATAGCAATCAAACTGCCTTTGTCATCAAGAGCACCGCGCCCCCATATGACACCGCTTTCAACATGGCCGGCAAAAGGGGGATGTTGCCAATCAGCACTGTTTGCGGGTACAACGTCAAAATGCGCGAGCAATAGAATGGGCGGTAATTGCGCCTCACTACCTTGCCAATGATAGAGCAGGCTGTATTCGTTGATCACTGTTCTTGAAAGCGCGCTGTGTGTGGCAGGATAACTGCGTTCCAAGAAGGTGTGAAAGTCTAAAAACGCAGTCTTATCAGGGTTGCCGCTATCAAAAGACAGGGTTTTGAAAGTGAGTGCACGGGCAAGATGATCGGTGGCAATGGCTGTTTTAGGCTGGAATGCTACTTGTCCCACGCCGTTGCTTGAACGGGCGGGTTTAACCATCATCGTCCTTGATATCAAAGTGATAATGATAATGGTCATAAAAAGTAAAGAGATATAAAGGAGTTTTCTCACCATTGTCCTACGTTGGCTTAGCGCTTATATATATCAGTATATGATCAAATTCTGGTGCGTAGTTGCCTATTGCAGAATATGAGATCTGTATGGCAATAATGATGCGAGCTCGTTTTATTTTGCTGTGTTCTGTAATTGCCTTTGGCGGGCATCAGCCATGGTATTGAGATAGGTAAGCATTTCCATTGTATTACTTTTTGAATCGAGGATGCGGGCCTTGTAAGTATCAATCACCAGTTGTTGAACATCATCGCGCTCTGGATAAGAGAGATAAGCCCAATCCGTTAGATGGCAGGCCAGTTGAATATCGTCATCAATCAACTGGCGGGTGTGAGCTACCAGTTGCTCAATGCCTCCTGCTAAAATTGCTATTTCACGTCCCTGAGTCGCCAGGGGGGTTGGGGACCAATGTGATGGAATATCGTCCCACCAACCGGTATAGCGTTTAATCACCATTTTTGAAATGTCTGCAGGGGAAACATATTGCTCTTTCATGCTGGCATGATTCGCAAGATGTGAGGGCAGTTGTAGTTGTTTGGGTATTACATCTTTGCGTGTCCCTTTGTTTAATTCGTTTACAGTGTGGTCAACAATAAATTGCAGTGTTTCTGCCAGTATCTGAAGATTTTCTTGAATTTGCTGCGGATTGTGGATGGCGGCTCCATGAGCGGGTAGCAGGATATTCGGTTTCAATTCGGCCATTTCACGCAGAGCTAGGGCCCAGTCTTCAGGATAGCGTTGAGAGCGTTTGCCGTTACCTGCGTTGGGTAAAAATCCCTGGTAGTAATCTGCACTGGCGAGAATTCGCCGCTGTGGTGCCCAGACATAGAGTTGGTCGTCGGTTTCAGCTCGATGATGCTGAAGAACAAATGTTTCGCCCCCCACTTGAATTGTCAATTGCTTATCAAAGGTACGCGTTGGCCAGACCAGATCCTCGCCACTGCTGGGTAAGTCAGCTTGAGGTTGATCCATATAGTGGGCCAGCGAGCCTCTGAGTCGAATATAGCGCTGAAAACGCGCGGGCAAATTTTCTTGTGCAATGATTTGCACGTTTCGGTTATTTTTATCTTCCATCAGCGCCCAGGTGCCATAGGCATGATCGACATGTCCATGGGTGTAGATAATGGTATGCAGTGGCTTATCACTGACTTGTCGAATTGCTTTGAGAATGGCGGGGCCCGCAGGGGCCATACCGGTGTCGACCAGCACCAGCCCTTCATCCGTTTCAAAGAACACAACATTGACAATCGGTAGTCGGATCAACCAGGTGCGTGGTGCTACTTCCTCAATTCGCATCATCTTGATAGCATCTTCAATTCCCTGACCGGATTTCCTAAACATGCCTTGGGCAATAGCCAGTGAAAAATCACCACCAAAGGCGCCACCACGTGCGACGGCCTTCAGCAGAGAGGGATGTTCAAGCAGTATCAATTGACGTGCTTCGAGGTCTGTATTATGCGCAATAGTGTTACCGATGCTTGTTTTAAGTGTTCTTAGTTTTGTCCGGGCATCATTTCCCAAATCAGTGGTGGACAGGGCTAATCCACAAGCAAAGCTGATGATGGCGATAAGAAATGTTGGTAATAATCGCATGGCAAACTCGTATTAATGCAGTATCAGTTTAAAAAATAAGATGCTTGGCTCGATTAGTCAAATGTCAAAGAATAATGAGAGCTGAGGAAATGCAGTTAATAAAACTGCTGGTTCATCAGTATGATGTTTTGAAAAAATATTCGTTATTTCCACGGTCCACAATCAGATAAGCGCCAAGCTTAGCCAGGGTATATAGGTGATTAGCAATAGAGCAAACAGCAATACCAGCATAAAAGGAATGGCGGCATGGTAAAGTTCAATGATGGGTTTTTTAAAGCGATAGCTGGCGATAAATAAATTCATGCCTACCGGCGGAGTGAAATAACCGATTTGCATATTCGCTAAAAAGATAATGCCGAGGTGAACGGGGTGAATGCCATAAGCGGCAGCTACCGGCAGTATCAACGGGACGATGATGACAATAGCTGAAAAAATATCGAGGATGGCGCCCAGCATCAACAGAAACAAGTTCAACAGAATCAGAAAGCTGATTTTACTGTGTATATGCTCCTGAATAAAATGGAATAGTGTTGTTGGAACATCCGAGTCGATCAATAAATTTGTAAAAGCCAGTGAAGCACTTAAGATCAAAATAATGCCGCCGACCATCGTCATGGATTCTTGCACGACATGCAATAATTGCCGAGTATTGATTTCACGATAAATCAGAGCTTCCGATATCAGCACATAGACGACTGTGATAGTCGCTGTTTCCGAAATGGCAAAAACACCACCGTAGATACCGATGAGTACGATAAAGGGTAAAGGGATTTCCCATTTGGCCTCGGCCAGTGCGGTTTTTAATTCGCTGGCATTAAAGCGTTGAGTGGCAATGGGGTCGTGTCGATGACTCCATAAACTCCAGGCTGACAGTAGCGTGATCATCAGCAAAGCCGGCAGAATGCCTGCAAGAAACAATTGCTGAAGGGTGAAGGGGGCGCCGACATTCATTTGCTGAGCAATAATGCCGTAAAGAATCAAAGGCAGAGACGGGGCCAGCAGCAGGCCCAGGCTGCCAGAACTGGTAATTAAGCCAAGGCTGTAGCGTTCGGAATAACCGACATGTTTGAGGGCTGGATAGAGTAGCGCACCTATTGCTACGATGGTGACGCCAGAGGCACCCGTAAAAGCGGTGAACAAAGCGCAGGTAATAAAGGCAATTAATGAAAGGCCGTTGGGTAGCCACCCAACCATCGCCTGAGTGACCCGCACCAGGCGTTTTGATGCCTGGCTTTCAGCAAGGATATAGCCAGCCAGAGTGAACAAAGGTAGGGCGACCAGTAGTGGCGTATCGGTTATGCGGTAGATTTCGATTGCAACGACTGAAAGGGGTATATCGGTGAAATAAAAACCCAGCATTGCTGCAGCAAGAATAACGACAAAAATGGGTGCGCCACACAAAGCCAGAAAAACCAGGCCACAAGTAACGAGGCTAGCTATCATATTGCATCACCATGGTTACTGATTGAAGCAATAAGCGGCAGGCAATAATGAGCAAGGCAAAGGGGATGATACTTTCACACAGCCAGGAGGGCATACTAAGAAAGGCGAGTGAGCGGTCTTCATATTCAAGTAACACAAGTTGCAGGCTGTAATAAGCGGCTATGAAACAGACCAGTGCGCTGATCAATAATGCAACGCTGCATATGACTAATTGCGTGTGACCGGAAAAATAGCGCGCTAATATGTCAATAGTGATGTGTTGGCCTTCGCGGCTGGCGCGCATTGCGCCAAACATGGCAATCCATAACACCAAAATGCGCAATGCGTTTTCCGCCCATATCAGACCGCTATCACCCAGGTTGCGCAGGACAATCTGGGTGACGGATAAGCCTACAAGAATAACAACCAGACAAACGAGCGTACCGTCTTCCAGCCAATGTAACAGGCGCCATCGCGATTTTGCCTTAGTGGTCATTGATCGCAGTAACCTCTTGAGCTGCACTTTTTTGTTTGCGGTATTCCTGCAGATGGGATTTTAGCGTATTGACTATTTGTGCTGACAGTTGCCCATTGCCAATAATATTGGAGATGGCGTTGTCGGCCGTTTTCCGCCATTTCTGCAGTTGTTGCCTGTCAGGAGTCACGGTGTTAATGCCTTGTTTTTTTAAGGCCGTGAAGGCGGCTAGATTGTCCTTGCGGTTTTGCTGGTCAATCTGCTTGAATGCCTTGCCCATCACGTTATGCACGATTTGCTGGTCTGATGAAGAGAGCTTATCAAAGACTTTTTTGTCGATCGCCAGTGTGGCGTAAAAATATAACAAGGGCAGGTCGGTGATGTACTTAACTTGAGTATGCCATTGCAAGGCGATGGCGGCGATGGGAGAGGCGGCCACCGCGTTTATTAAGCCTGTTTGCAGGCTTGCCAGCACATCTGCAATGCCTAAGGGAATAGAGGTAATGCCGAATGCTTCGGCAGCAAGTAAAGAGGCTGGATCATCATTGGGTACCCAGATTTTTTGCTGGTTAAGAGCGGCTAGGTTTTGCACCGGTTCATTAGTCATCATATAAGCTAAGCCACCTTCGGCAAGCCCGAAGGTAATCATGCCGGCGCGGGCGAATCCGCTTACGATATCTTGGTCCATGTGGCGGCGTACATAATCAACCTCGTCAAAAGAACGAAACGCCAGCGGCATGTTATACACCTGGCTGTCAGGGTAGAAGGTGGACAAGGCGCCACCGGAAAAAGCGCCACCGTGTAATTGACCGATGCGAATCTTGCGTAATACGGCCTTATCGCTGCCCATCACCCCGCCAGGGTAGAACTTGAATTTGACCCGGCCATTGGTTGCCTGTTCGATCTCTTTACCGGCGACACGTATGCGTTTCATCCAACTGGAGCCATCTGGAGAAACAGTGGCGATTTTAAGCACTTTTGCCTGGCTGATGGTTGGGCAAAGTAACAGCACAAAAAGCAGGGGCAGGCTGAGGCGATGCAGTGTGGAAAGTATTCTCGTCATAAATATCTCGGTACGTTCTAACAGGTTAAAAATAATCGACTTCTTCAGCCAATAGCTGTTTTGCTTGTTGCTGAGCGATGGCGTTCATCAGGGTAAGACCGGATTCATGGATATCAGCTTCCAGGACTTCGGTTAGTAATCGGTGATGCAGGGATTGGTCGAATACAAGACGGGCATAACGGCGCGCAAACTCCACTTTGGCCAATAGGTGGCGTCCTTCAGATAAGGCAATTGTGCGTTCAAAGTGTTGTTTACCAATATCGGGTTTGCCGCCTAAGTTTGGTGGTAACAGCGTGGCAATTCCCCCTAAATACAGATGAGCGCCACCATAATCATAACTTTCGTCAAGGGTAATGACTGATTCAAGCAATAACTTTACTTTAGGTAGCTCAGCAACTGCCTGCCAGTCGCCGCTGTTGGTTTGGATTACGGTTAACCAGCTGCTGGCAAGAGTGTAAATGACGGGAACGTCAGCTTGAACGAATCGTTGGCTTGAACGCTGAAAATGCTCATAACTTGTTGTTTTCAGTGAGCAAAAAAGTTTATTGTGTTGGCAGGCTGCTTTGGATGCATACGAAAATCCCTTTTTAGCGAGTTTTTGTTGACGCTCGCCTTCATTAAGAAAAACGCTTGCATAAGCGCTGTTGAGTTTTGCCGCTGCAAGCAACAACGGCACGCTGTTGTCATCTCTGAGCATTCCATCCAATAGTACAAGAAAGGTTGGCATTGCTTCGGAAACTGTAGCGGGATCGTCGCTATCCAGCATGGCATTGGACAGGCTGTCAGCAAATTGGCTGGTTTGTGAGGCAATCAGGGTGCCGCAGCCGCTGAGTAATACGAAGGAAATGAGAGGTGCTAAAACGTAAACACAAGGTGTCAACGAACAGTTGTACAACATTGTGAGGAAAGAGCGATTAAAGAACATAGAAGGAACCAATAATACTTTTCTACGATGAAAAAGCGGCCATACTTTACCACAGCCTTCATTCGGGTGCTTGGTTAAGGGCGATATAAAGGGCAGTTAGGCGTTACTCCCATAACATGTTGGTGCTTTGTCTTGTGTCAGAAGAGCATTTTTGAGCAGCGTAGCCATGGTTTATAGACTAAATATCAAACCTTTTCATTATCGCGTATTGTAAACACCTCTCAGAGTCACATCTGTGATAGTTTTTGCGAACTGATAATCAGTAATCTTAGCTTGCTCGTTGCAAAATATTAATTATCGCTGCTAGAAATAGTTATAGTATAGAAATTGTACTCTGGAATAGATATGGCTCGATTACTCATATTTGAGAGCCTCATATTTCATTTAGAAATGAGGGAGTACATATTAGTCCAGTGACTGGATATTATAGTCGTATATACCGCACAATGTTTGTCAATTATAAAGTGCGCTACGATGACGTTGCTGAAATATCGATCACACCTAAAAAAGGAGGCGTAATTCTTGGATTGTGGGAGATGGCTTTGTTTGCAGAGCCTGATATTTGTTGGCTTATTGCTGATATCTCCGCCAATGCTGGCTGCTCAGCCCTTGCTTGTGGCTGAACGTTCAAACGAAGAAATTATTGAAGAAATTATTAAAAATGCCCAGGAATCAGAAGAAACCAGCAAAGATTCAGCAGAACATCAACCCGTAAACAAGGCGGATAATGTGGTTGGTGATACAAATATAGGGAAAAGCGTTGAGTGGCTAGTGGGCACACGGGATTTGCTGTCAAAAAACATCTCTGAGATGGCGGAAAACATGGATCGGTTTTTTGCTGGTGAAGCTGCAGAGCAGTTGGTAAATGGCAGTTACATTAGGCTGAGTTTGTCGCAGCGCTTTGATCGCGGAGGAAAGTTAACAAGCAAACAGAAATTAAAGCTGAAGCTGGATCTTCCCTATACGGAAAGCAGGCTTAAGCTGGTGTTCGAAACGGACCCGCAAGACACCGATAGTTTGCTGGATAAAAATCGTGATTCGATACCGACCGAAGATGTTCGATTGGGAGACGATAGTGGTTTGTCGGGGGCTTTTCAATTTTTACTGTCTGAACGCTACAAATGGAGAACCAGCTTGGATGCTGGGCTGCGAACGCCGTTGCCGCTAGATCCATTCATTAGATTAAGGTTTCGCCGAACCCACCGCATTAATGAGCAATGGCAGATGCGGATTCGCCAGAAGTTTTATTATTTTGATGATGATGGTTTTGGCGAGCGGACGCAGTTGTTTTTTGAACGACCGATTACAGATAGCTACTTTTTTCGTGCCAAATCTGAGGCGCAATTTAGTGATCAAGAAAACCGTTTTGAATTTGCCGAAGTGATCTCTACCTTCCACATTCTGGATGATGAGCATGTGATTGATTATTCGGTGGGAGTGTTGGGAGAAAGTCAGCCAGTACCGCGAACCAGTGCGTATTTTATTCAGACAACGCTGCGAAAGAAGTTATATCGCAATTGGCTGTATGTGTCGTTTACGCCAGATTTTTATTTTCAGCGTGAAGAAAACTTCTCTCTCACAACATCGTTCACATTACGTTTAGATCTTATTTTTTCTGAAGAATAAAGTAACTTGTTTGTCTGAAATGCGGGCTAGAACTTGATGCTCAAACCGACATAGCCACCTTGATGAAGTTCAATCTCCTTATTGTTATGCGAATCCTTCAGTTCGACATCGACGTTGCGATAACCGACAAACACATTGGCATTTTGCATCACCTCATAGATAAGCTGAGCACCCCACTGTTCAAGCTTTTCGACTTTCTTAAAAGAAGTGACGCTGGGAGCGTAGTGAATATTGCCTTCAAGGCACAGGCTGTTGCCAAGCTTCATAGAGAGGGCGCCGCCAATAGCCAAGCCTTGTCCACTGTAAGTATTGTCTATGTCGACATAAAATAATTTACCGCCAACCTTGCCTTGAATACCTTTGTTTGTACCAACTCCATAGAATCCTATCCCTGCCAAGTCTCCTTCATCCTCATGATGCAACCAGCTGAGCTCGCTCATCGTATCCTTGCTATTTTGTGCTGAGTATCCAAGTTCGGCGGTATGGTTACTGAGCGCCAAATGCAACGTATTTGCCAGAGTTGGACATGCAGATAAAGCCAGACTGAACAACAGAAAGTATTTTTTCATTGAAAGCCTCAAAGCTATGGTGATTGGGGGAGCGGGCCGAATCATAGCTCAATTCGCCTGGTTCTATCCAGAACTCTTGAGTTCTTTCTTTGTCATTTGTGATGTGTTTGGTCTATTGCCCGGCTAATTTGAGTAGTTGAGGTAAGGGTTGCAGAAAGAATGCATCTTAATTAGTTGATTTAACTCGGTTTTATGATCGAATTCTGTGTTTTTTTCGAGCATGTCATCAACTCTGAATTACTGCATCCCAGCAAAAAGAAGACCAATTTAGGATGATTGCCAGGGTGGTGTTAGCACTGTGGGCTAATTCTGTTGATGTGGTAGGGTTAACAATTGAACAATCAGATGCGTTAATGTCTTTCCATCTAATTAAAATGAAATAAAACACATAAGCATTGCTTGATACAAGGTACTGTGAAACCACAAAGTCTGCTGTTCAATAGTTGGATATCACATTAGACTAGAGTCTGCTAGTTTCGATTTAACTCATGGTTTTGCGTGGCATAGTGACATAAGTGGCATAGTAGTGGAGAGCAAATTGTTAGGCTTAGCGGGAGCAATATGGGGTGTTACAGGCCTTTCGCTGTTGCTCGCCTGGGCATTAACGCGTTTGGCTCCCTATATGGTCGAGATATTTGAGCTGGAGTTGTTGTGGTATCACTGGTTTTTGCTGGTGCTGAATGTCTTTTTTATGGCCTATATGGAAGGTTACAAAGGTTTCCAAAAGAGTGCAGCGCCTAATGTGGCAGCACGTGTTCGACATTTGTACTTGAATCCCAATTTATTACACGTAGTTCTCAGCCCGCTTTTTTGTGGCAGTTATTTTCATGCGACACGGGCTCGTATTAAATCGCGATATATTTTGACAGTGATGATTGTGTTATTAATTATCGGTGTTGGCTATCTTGAACAACCATGGCGAGGCATTGTTGATGCGGGTGTATTAGTTGGTTTAGCCTGGGGGATGTTTTCCATTATCTATTTCAGCATAAAGGCGTTGTTGGTGGCTGAGTTTGATTATTCTCCACAACTGCCCGAATAATCCTGCTGCTTGTCGCTTAGTAGAACAAAAGTAGTAAAAAAGAGGACTTGGTTGAATCTCTTATCAAATCATGATCGCTGAACAGCAAACAACTGGCTTTTCAATCATTTTCTGGCGTCAGAAACTGTAGCTAGTCGATAATGGCTGTTGCAATCTGCGCGGCAGTCACCCTGATCTATGGCTATACTGGGAGCTGTATCTTCTTGCTTATAACAACTAAGTATACCCGGTGTAAAATGCGTCTCTTCATTCTTCGTCATCCGGTGAAACTGATAGGTGAAAATATGATAAATCTTCGTTACGGTTTTGGACTGGCTGTTGTCTTGATATTGACTGCCTGTGCAACTCCAGCGCCTATTGCTAGTCAGGAGGAGCTGAGCAAAGCTGAGCGTGAAGGCCAGTTGTTGCCGATATATAACAAGTTGGAAGGAGAAAAAATCAAATTGGAGGCTGGTAGCGAGCAAGTAAAGCAAGTTCAGGCGCAGATGGAGCAGATTGGTAAAAAGATGGCGGTCAATAAGCAGCAACAGATTGCCGCGACACTGGTAGCTGCAAAAGACGCAAATGGCATGTTGACCTATTCAGACTTCGAGCAGGCCATTGGTGAGCTTGCTGAAGTAAAAAACTGGGATGCGCCGTTTCATGCACGATGGCAGCTAACATATGCCCAGCAACTGCAAGACATGAAGGGTGAGATAGATCAACGTGTAACACAGATACAAAAATTGGGCCAAGAGCAGATTTCAAAAAAATTGAGCATGATGCAGGAGGTTGCCAATCTTTACGGAGGGGAGAAAGGTGCACAGTATGAGCAACTACGTAACGATGCAATAGTAGATCTGTATAACCGTGCTGTTATTGCTGTTGATGGCAAGAGTTATGAGGAGGCAAAATCTATGCTGGAGTCAGTAGCAGTCGGTGATCCAGAATTTATTGGGCTGGAGGAGCAAAAATTACGAATTGAAACCGGCACTTTTGAACAGCGATTTTGGGACGCTTTAGGGGCTGGTCATCCAGACGAGGCGTATCAGTTATTTTATCAGCTGTCACTGTCACCGGGATTTCCGATGGTAAAGGATCAGATTAGTCAAACAGCTGGGGATATTTCAAATTATTTTATCGCGCTTGGGAAGAAAGAGATGGAAAAAGGGCGATTATCAGAAGCTTATCTAGCGTATAAACGGGCCAACTATATTCGTCGAAAAATTAATCCAAAAGCACCAATGAGTAAAGACGAGAAGAAGTTTATCAAGGTGGTGGAGCGGCGCTTTGAGCGAGCGCAGAAAAAAAATATATCAGAATATGCACTCGCTTATCTATTTGTTTTAAAAGAACTGTCACCAAAACATGCCTTGGTCAAGCGCAATATTCGCACACTCAAAGGTCTAGTATTGGAAGAGGCAGCAGTAAAGCTCAGTCCGTCCCCTTTCAGTAACTCCAGTGAGGAACGTTCTTTTGGTCGTGGTTTATCTTCAAAAGTCAGTCAGTTTTTGTTGCAGAAAATTCCTGATGATATCCGCATTCTTGAGCGAGAACAGTTCGATAGGCTGCAACGTAAAATGAAAGAGCCTGGTCCATCGAGTTACCTGTCCCACTACTATTTGCAGGGAGAAATTTTAGATGCAGAAGTTGATACCTCAGAAAAAGCGAGTAATCGCACTAGGCGAGTGATTACGGGTTACGACACGCAGTCCAATCCTAAGTATCAAGAATGGTTAGCGCTTAGTAAGCGTGAGAAGCGAGATGTGACTAAGCCATCGGAATTAAAAAGGGTTGTCAGGAGGGAAGATGTCAATATCAAGGCAACTATCACGAAAAAGGTTGGTGTGTTTTCGGCCATATTTCGTTTGGTTGACCCGTTCACTGCCAAGGTAATTTTTGTTGATTCGGTTACGCAAAAGCAAAGTTATGAAGATGAAAGTATTGAAGGCATGGAGTTGGGTAAATTCAAGCAGGAAGCGAAAGTTGCCGATTTGCCCTCAGAGAGCGAAATACTGGAAAGCCTCGCGGATCTGGTTTCTGAAAAAATTGGCGAACGCTTGATAGAAGAACTTGATAAACCGGAACAAAAATATGCGCAATACGCGCAAATTGCTATAGATGAAGATAATCTTGAGGCAGCTGCCAGTAACTATGCATACGCTACTACCTTGGCATTGCAAAAAGATGTAGATGCGCAAGTGTATATGGAAAGTTTGCGAATCTATGTTTTTAAAGCAGATAAATAATCACATTCTTTCCCTCCTCAACCTTCTCAGTGGGAGAGGGTTGAGGGAGAGGCTGGGCTAACGGATAACAATAAATAGGGCAGCACCGCCACGGTTGACACGTAGTAGTAACTTATCCTTGGATTGCTCCACAGCCTTTCTTAAATCTTCCAGACTGTTCACTGCCTGGCGATTGGCGGCAATAATGATATCGCCTCTACGCAGTCCTGAATAGGCCGCTGGGCTATTTGCCTGGATGTTGGCAATAACAACGCCCTCCCCACTTTGGTGATCACGCAGGTCGGCACCTTCGAGTTTTTCGAAAATTGCCTTGGCGGATTTTTGATCTTGGGAGCTGCCAATTTTAATGTTGAGGGTTTTTTTGACGCCGTCTCGCAATATCGTGACCTTCACTTTTTCGCCAACGCGTTGCATACCGATGGCATTGCGCAGTTTTGCCGCACTGGTCATTGCTTTGCCATCGACGTCTATCACAATATCGCCTTCTTCGATGCCAGCTTTATCAGCACTGGCGTCCTCCTGTACTTTGGTAATCAGAACGCCCTGCTGATTTTTGTCGAGATCAAAGGCCTCGGCGAGTTCGGGTGTCAAATCCTGGATAAACACACCGAGCTGGCCGCGCTTGACTTCTCCGTGCTCAAGAATCTGTTGGATGCTGGATTGAGCCATATTAATGGGGATGGCAAAACCGATACCGATATTACCCCCGCTGGGCGCTAGAATGGCTGTATTTATACCGACTAATTCGCCGCGCAAATTCACTAAAGCGCCTCCGGAGTTGCCGGGATTGATTGAAGCATCTGTCTGGATAAAATTCTCGTATCCTTCTATGCCCAGGCCGGATCGGCCCAAGGCACTGACAACGCCAGTGGTTACCGTCTGGCCAAGACCAAAGGGGTTGCCAATAGCGACGACAAAATCACCGACTTCTAGCTTGTCGGAATCAGACAGCGGTAGTGCAGCTAGGTTGTCCGCTTCGATTTTCAGCACAGCGATGTCCACTTCCGGGTCCTGCCCAATCAGCTCAGCAGTAAAGCTGCGGCCGTCGTTTAATGATACCTGTATTTCATCGGCGCCGTTGATAACGTGGTGGTTGGTAATCACCGTGCCGCTCTTGGCATCTAAGATAATGCCGGAGCCGGCTGCTTTAGTTTTACGTTTTGGTTGTTGATAACCGGGGGGAACATTGAAAAAGCGTCGAAAAAACGGGTCGTTTAGCAATGGATTGCTTGCTGTGCGAGTCTGACTGACCGAAATATTTACCACAGCTGGATTTACTTTTTTTAATAACGGTGCCAATGTTGGTAGCTTTTGCTGCTCGCTATCAAACAGTGGCAAGCCTGCTTGAGCAGCGCCGACCAAAAATAGAGCCAAAAAGGCAAATAAGAACGGAAATCTTTGAATCATGGGTTAACCTCAACAAATAGATACATGACTATAAATGGCTATGGTTTTTCTGTACTTGACAGAGTAGTAGCTAATAGTTTAAAAATCGCCTTGCCGAAAACGCTTGGGAACTTTATATGGTGCTGCATGTCAGCCTATTCAACTATAAATACTGATGTGTTGCGAGTTGTATTTTGGGAGTATTGACCGCTTAGGCTTATCGAAAGTTCAATTTAAATGAGAATTTGCTACTGCCAGCTGAGTGCAGAATATTCGGCTGCGCTTTACGTTTTGCTTATTATTTGTTCAGCTGGAAAGATTGTTAGAGAGGAATACATGATTATTATAGAGCATCTTAGCAAATGGTTTGGTGATTTTGCCGCTGTGGATGATCTGTCCCTGTGCGTACAGCCTGGCGAAGTGCTGGGATTTCTTGGGCCCAATGGGGCGGGTAAATCGACTACGATGAAGATGATTACCGGTTACCTGGCGCCTAGCGCTGGCAGCATATCTGTGATGGGTCATGATATCGAAAAAGATAGTCTGGCAGCACAGCGTTTAATTGGTTATCTGCCCGAGGGTGCACCTGGCTATGGTGATATGACGCCTGCGCAATTTCTGCGGTTTATTGCTGAGATTCGTGGTTTTCGTGGGCGAGATCTGACTGAAAAAGTCGCTTATGTGGTGGAGCAGTTATCCTTGGGAAAAGTTCTGCATCAAACGATAGAGACGCTATCGAAGGGATTTAAACGTCGTGTTGGCCTGGCTCAGGCCATTCTGCATGATCCGCAGGTATTAATTCTTGATGAGCCCACCGATGGACTCGATCCGAATCAAAAACAACAGGTCAGGGATCTGATCGGAAATCTTTCCAAGGAAAAAATCGTCATTATTTCCACACATATTCTGGAAGAAGTCAGCGCTGTTTGCAGCCGAGCGGTGATTATTGCTGATGGCCGATTGCGCAGTGACAGTACGCCGGAGCAATTATTGCAGCAGTCACGTTATCGCAATGCAGTTAATCTGCATTTGACGGAGCAAAATACGGATTTGCAGCAATTGAAAGAAATAGCGGATGTAGAAGATATAGAGTTAAGCGAAAATGGTTTACGGGTTGTTGCGTTGGCTAAGCAGGGGCAGTTTATTTATCCCTTGATTGATGAGTTTATTCGCCAGAAAAATATTGCAATCGATAGCATCAGTGTGGAATCCGGGCGGCTGGACGAAGTATTTCAGCGTATAACGCGGGAGGTGGTGTAATGAGTTTTGCAATCAACAGCCTGATAATCATTATCCGAAGAGAATTGTACGGCTATTTTGCCACACCCCTGGCCTATATTTTTCTCGTGATCTTTCTAATGCTCACCGGCATTTTCACGTTTTATCTGGGCAATTTTTATGAGCGAGGCCAGGCAGATCTTCTTTCCTTTTTTTCGTACCACCCCTGGTTGTACCTGATTCTGGTTCCCGCTATTGCGATGCGCCTATGGGCGGAAGAGCGAAAGTCAGGCACAGTAGAGTTGATTATGACCTTGCCTGTTCCCCTATGGGTGTGGGTGGTCGGTAAATTTCTTGCGGCCTGGCTGTTTGCCGGTATAAATCTGTTGCTCACTTTTCCAATGTGGTTGACGGTCAATTATCTGGGAGAACCGGACAATGGTGTTATAGTGACAGGATACGTGGGTAGCTGGTTGTTGGCGGGTGGCTTTTTAGCGGTCGGTTGTTGTATGTCTGCGCTGAGCAAGAGTCAAGTGATCGCATTTATATTGTCGTTAGTGCTTTGTTTCTTGTTTACGCTGAGTGGTTTTCCCATGGTGCTGGATTTTTTTAGTGGTTGGGCGCCACAGTGGCTGATTGATGCTATTGCGGAAGTGAGTTTCTTAACTCACTTCCAATCGATTTCCAAGGGTGTGATTTCACTACAGGATTGTCTTTATTTTATTTCGATGATTGTTGTTTGGTTAGTGGCAAACACAATTGTTATTGATATGAAGAAGGCGGAGTAAGCCAGTATGAAGCGTAATAATTATTCAATCATGGGTTTAGTGTTGCTGCTGGTTTTTTTCCTGGCGTTTAATTTGCTCAATAGCAGCCTATTTGATCGGGTGCGAATTGATTTGACTGAAAATGGTTTGTACACGCTCAGTGAAGGCAGCAAGGCTATCGTCAAAGATATTGAAGAACCGATTAATCTGTATTTTTTCTTTTCGCAAAAAGTCACCAAAGACCTGCCGCAGCTGCGCAACTATGCTGAGCGCGTTCGTTCCCTGCTTGAGGAGTACACGGCTTATGCGGGTGGACAGATTAATTTGCACATTATTGATCCAGAGCCGTTTTCCGAGGCGGAGGAATTGGCTGCCGGATACGGTTTGCAAGCGGTTCCCTTGAGTCTTGGAGGTGACGAACTGTATTTTGGTTTGGCTGGTACCAATGCAGTGGACACACAGCAAGTTATTCCTTTTTTTCGACCCGAGCAGGAAAATTTTCTGGAGTATGAAGTCAGCAAACTGATCACTACGTTAGTAAATCCTGAGGCGCCCGTCATTGGTGTTATCAGCGGTTTGCCGATACAGGGGGGTTATAATATGCAAACGCAGCAACCCCGCCCTCCCTGGCAGATATACCAGCAGATCAGTCAGCTCTATCAGACCCGGATGTTAAATCAGGAGATAGAGAGCATTGATGATGACATTGACTTGTTACTCATGGTGCAACCCAAAGCCCTTTCTGATAAATCCCTGCTGGCCATAGATCAGTACGTATTGCGGGGTGGTAAATTGATTCTCTTTGTTGACCCGCTGGCTGAACTGGCTGAACCGCCACCACCGATGCCTTATGTGCCGGATGAAGGTTTGAAAAAACTGTTGACCAGCTGGGGTGTGAATTTGCCAGAGTCGGTATTGATGGATGCGGGTAATGCCCTGACCGTTGCTGGTGCGCAGGGGCAACCCGTGCGCCATCTGGCAATTTTGGGATTGCAACAGCAGGTGATGGTTGCAGAAGATATCATCACAACCGGATTGGAGTTAGTTAATCTATCTACCAGCGGTATTGTTGAGCAGACGAAGGAGTCGACGACTGTATTTGAACCGATACTGCAAAGCTCCGCCAATGCGATGCTGATGGTGCCGCAACTCGTTCAATCGGCGCGCGATCCTGCGGATCTTCAGAAAAACTTTAGCCCAACCGGTCAAGTTTATTCGATGGCGGCACGTATAAGCGGCAAGGTGAATAGTGCCTTTGCTGAAAAAGACAATGAGGAGCATATTCGACAGGCTGAGAATGTGCACATTCTTGTTATTGCAGATACGGATCTGTTGAGTGATCGCCTGTGGGTGCAGGTGCAGAGCTTCTTTGGTCAACAGGTGATTTCGCCCTTCGCTGATAATGCCAGCTTGGTGATTAATGCCTTGGATAATTTTACCGGTAGTGCTGATCTGATCAGCGTACGTAGCCGTGGTCAGTTTTCCAGACCCTTCATTGTGGTTGAAAACCTGCGTCGTGCTGCCGAAGAGCGTTTTCAAGATACTGAAAAACAGTTGCAGGAAAGGCTGAAAGAAACACAACAGCAGTTGAATGAGTTGCAACAACAAAATGGGGAGGGTAATCAGTTATTGCTGAGCCCGGAGCAAAATCAGGCTTTGCAACGTTTTCAGGATGAAAAACTGGTAATTCGTAAACAGCTACGGGATGTTCGTCATCAACTTGATAAGGACATTGAACAGCTCGGTACACTATTGAAACTGGTTAATATAGCGCTGATCCCATTGTTGGTAGTGATAGTCGTTTTGATGTTAAAAATGTTCCGGCGTCGTTCCCCTAAAGGTATTTGATATGACAAAAAAACATTTTATCGCCTTGTTTTTGGCTGCTGTGGTACTTGTTGGTGTCGCAGTGACGGTAAACCAGGATCAAGTAGGAGAGAAAGGTGTTGCTCAGGAAGGATTGCTCTATCCTCAGCTGCAGGATCGCATCGCTGATATTGTAGAGATTCGTATTCAAGGTGGATCTGCATCGCAACATGAAATGATCAACCTTATGCGTCAAGATGAAGCTTGGGTGATTAAGCAACGGTTTAACTATGCAGCGGATCACGAGCAGTTGACTGCGATGGTTCAAGCGTTGGCCCTGGCTCGTTTGACAGAAAAAAAGACTAAGTTGGCAAAACACTATGCGCGTCTTGGTGTGGTTGATCCAGAGACAACGCCTAATAGTGAAAGTGTTCGATTGACGCTAGTTGATAAGCAAGGTAATACCGTGGTTGACCTTATCTGCGGTAAGCAGGCGGATAATAAATCGGGCAGTTTTGTTCGTAAAGTGTCGGACAAGCAAAGTTGGTTGATTGATCAAACTATTCAACCAAACAAAAAACTGAATGACTGGTTGGATAAGACAATCGTTGATCTGCCTGCGGACAGTGTTAAACGAGTGACCTATGGTGTTATGGGAAAAGAGGTAGTGTTGGAGAAAGCAGCGCCAGAAGCAAAGCATTTTTCCTTGCTTGGTCTAACTGAATCACAAGAAATAGCCTACCCTGGTGTGACTGATATTGCTGTGGGAGCATTAAACCGTTTCCAGCTGCTTGATGTTAGAAAAAAAGAAAATGAAGATTTGTCAACGCTAGATTTTCATACTCGCTTTGAAACAAATGATGGATTGCAAATAGATATTAAGGCCTTCAAGGATGCTGAAAAACACTTTCTTGTCCTGTCGGCTGAAAGTTTGAATGATGCCATGAATGAGCAAGCGAAGCGTTATAATAGCTTATGGTCCCCTTGGATTTTTGAGGTGGATGCATACAGTTATGGTCAGTTGAATAAACGGCCAGAAGATTTTTTGAAGAACAGCGATCCAGCTCAGTAAGTTCTGTGCGTTCAGTTATCCAAAAAGCCCTGGCAAACGCGATTGCGGCCGTCATGTTTGGCTTCATAAAGTGCATCATCGGCTGTGACAAGTAAGTCTTTCAGTTCATGGCAACTGTCAGCCGGAAGCGTTGCAGAGCCGATACTGATCGTAACAAACTCGCTTACCGAACTGTCGCGATGGGAGATTTCCAGTGTCTCAATATCATGGCGTAAACGCTCTGCTAGCTGTAAGGCTTCATTTCCGTCTGTGTTCGGAAGAATAATGGCAAACTCCTCTCCACCATACCGAGCAGGTAAGTCAGCGGCACGCTGAAAACTGGATCGCAGTGTATTAGCAATGGCGATCAGGCAATCGTCACCTAACAGATGGCCGTAGGCGTCATTGTAGTTTTTGAAAAAATCAATATCACAAATGAGTAAGGACAGAGGGCTGTCTTCACGTTGAGCGCGGCGGTATTCTGTGTTGAGTTTGTCGTCAAAATAACGGCGGTTGGCAATGCAGGTCAGTCCGTCTTCACGGGCCTCACGAGCCAGAATCGAATTAACTTCCCGCAAGTTTTCTTCGATATTCTGAAAAATTTCTTCGTAATGTTTGCGTTGAAGGGCGTTGATCAGCATGTCACCGGCAATGCTCAGTAATGCGATATCTTCTTGAAGCCAGTGATGAACAAACTTCTCTTTGGTAAGGCTGACGAAGCCTTTTATTTTGTGGCCATAGCGCATCGGTATAAAGGCAAAAGATCGAACATCCAGAGATTGCATATGTTGTTTTTCATTCTCCGCACCGGCTGGAAGCAGATTGGCGTCATCGCAATCAATACAGCGTTTTTCGCGCCATCGCTCTATGCCCCAGGCAAAGCGATTTAAGTCCATATCCCGGTGCAGCTCAAGGTGGGAGCTAGTGTGTGCTGCAAACCACTCGTGGCTGGCGCTCATAGAAGTACCATTCTGTTTGAGCTGTAGTACCATTGCATGGTCCATATCGTAAAATTCACCAATTGCCTGCAATGCCTGTTGAACGCCCTCGTCGATGGAACTGGCAGGTAATTTAATAAAGTGAGTGGCTAGATTGGCTAGCAATTGCTTAAATTGGCTGCGTAAATGCAACTCATTGATATTGCAATTCAGTAACTCGGCAACACGTTCCAATACCAGGGTTTCAAATAGCCTGGCTGGATCCTTATCTTGTGCGGGGGCGTGTTGACGTTCAATTGCGGCGGCCGCCATGTTGGTTGCGCTTTGCATAAAGGGTTCGTCAACGTCTTCAATTTGCCCTGAATCGGTAAAATACAAAGTGAGAATACCCAGTACTTGCCGTCTTGAATTCATGACGGGTTCGGACCAGCAGGCGGCGATGCCGTCATCAATAAATAATTGCCGCTGAGGACAATCCGCAGGGAGTTGATTGACATCTTCAATTATCAAACGCTTGCCCTCTAAGACGTGTTGAAGAGGGCGAACTATCTCAGAATCGATTGCTACTCCGTCGTGTAAGAGAGAAAATTGTTCCGAAAGGTCAGGCGCACTCACAAGCCGGATATTTTGGCTTGTGTGATTGATTAATATGAAAGAGGCGCGTAAGCCGGGATGCACCTCTTGCGTTGCCAGTACAAGGATATTTAATACGTCTTCAAGAGGTGCCCCTGAAGCAAGTCTGCCAAATATTTTAGCGTAGCCTGGCATGTTATGTCCCTGAAGTTAAAATGATAACTGCCTGTTATTAAGCTTAGCAATGTAATGTAAGGCTGTAAATTTCGTTTGTGATTAAAAAGCAAGTCATATATTTTCAGCAAGGTGCTGCGTGACGGGTGATTAGATGCCAGCTTCTTGCACAGCCTCGCGTAGCTGATCAATACGGCCGTCATTAGGATTTACTTTGATGGCTTCGACTAGCAGGGCTTTAGCATTCACGTAGTCGCCGCTATCAACGGCTTGCTGTGTCTGTTTGATCAGTTTTTCACTTATCTTTTTTATCCCCTGCCGAGCAGGGGAGTTGTTTTTATCCAGTGTTAAGGCTTGTTGATATTTTGCTAACGCACTGTTTTCAGAGGGAGATGTCAAATGATTGCGATCAAATGCATTTTGTGCACTGCGAAGTAGGCCGCCAATACGTGCTTTATTAAGCAGGTTGTCAGCATTGTCGGCATTGTCTTGCTCACGCTTTTGGGCAGCTGCAAGTTTTTGCTTTTTCAGTTCTTCCGCTCGTTTAGCCGCAAGACGTTTTTCTAGTTGGATAATCGATTTCTGACGTAATTTAACGTCTGTTATATTTGATGATATTGATTGGGCCTGTGCTAAAAATGTTTTAGCTGCTCCAGGTTGTTCTTTGTCAATAGCACGTTGGGATAGATCGAGGTATTTATTCGCTATTGCCTGAATGCCCTGCTTGGCTTCCTCATTGTCTGGTGATAGTGCCAGAATGGCGCGGTACTTATCCAGTGCACTGTCTCCAGGTGGTTTGGATAGCCGTTGTTGGTTTAATGCCTCATTTGCTTCACTGAGCAGCTTTTCAATGGCAGCTATTGTTGGATCAATTGGCGTAGACGCTTGTTCTGTAGCTTTTTCAGTGCGGACTGAAAGCGGTGTGGTATCAACATTAGTAGAGCTGATTTCATTCTGTGCTGAGTCACCAGTTTGTTCGTCGCCTATTTGTTCGTCGGATTGGGTAGCTTTCCCTTTTGCAACGATATTTATTTTACCCATCACGCTGTCGTCACTTTGGGGGCCAACACTTTGAGAGCGGTCTTCAATATGGACACTTTTATCTGTAGCGATAGCGGGTTCTGGTGCTGTTATTTTCTCATGCGTAGCATTGGCGTCCTGCGTAAGGGGTGTATCTGTTGGGTTATTATCTGTGCTGAGTGATGCTGTATTGGGGTTAGGTATCACCTCAGCGAACTGTGGTTGACGTGAGGTTTGAGTGGTTTCAGTAATGGTGGTGGGTTTGCGATCATGAGCAAAAAACTGTTGATTCAAACTCATTAGTGTTTCAACTGTGGGAAACAATTGGGGAGCAAGTATCACGCTGGTTACTGCACCAGCAAGCAGTAGAAAAACGGTGAGTGCAATGGTAAGCATGGCACCGGTTCCTTGTGTGGAATCGGCCTGTTGCTTGATATCGGCTCGAATTGATTCGGCATGAATGCGGATTCGATTGCGCTCAGAAGACGGTGTTCTTGCGCTAATAGTATCAATCTTGGCTCTGACCACACCACCCTGGTGATTCATCTCAATCAGTTCCAGGGCGTCAACAACTTCTTGCCCGCGCTGAAAACGCTGTTGTGGCTCCTTCGCCATCAACTTATCAATAATAGGCTGAAAAATCGCCACGTCTTCTGGTAGTTCGGGTATTTGATTCTTTAGGTGTTTGATTCCGATGGCGATTGGGTCATTGCCATCATAGGGCACATGTCCCGTCAGCATTTCAAACAACAATACACCGAGTGCATAAAGGTCTGCGCGTGCGTCCAGCTCCATACCCTTGGCCTGCTCAGGGCTCATATACTTGGGTGTGCCAACAACCTTCCCTGCCTGCGTCATCTCCTGGCTGCTTTTCGTAGGTCTTGCAATGCCGAAATCAGTTAATATTGCGCCACCGTCCTCGCGAAATAAGATATTATCGGGCTTCACATCGCGGTGGATATAACCCTTGCTGTGGGCATAATCCAGGGCCATAGCAATCTGTTTGGCAATGAGTAGTGATTCATCCGTGTGTATGCCATTGGCGATTCGGCTTTTTAGGTCGCCACCAGCATGGTATTCCATTGCTATATAGTGGTGATCGTTAACTGCTCCAACATCAAAAACTGCCACGATGTGCGGGTGGGAAAGTCGGGCAACGATTTTCGCTTCGCGTAAAAAACGTTCGCTAAAAGTAGGGTCTGCGGCCAGCGCAGGTGCCATGACTTTCAGCGCAACCTTGCGGCCAAAGCACTCCTGAATGGCTAGATACACCGTCGCCATCCCTCCATGCCCCAATTCACTGATCGGTGTATAGCCGGGTATGTCCAGTAGTGGTTCTGAAACTACGGTATCTGTTGCCGCCAAAATGAGTACCAAAAATATGCTGATAGATCGGGTAGCTTCTTTGAAGTCTAGACGTTGATTGAATGCTGTAAATGGTTTGGGCTGAGCTTTTCCTGATACTGTGAACCTGGGCTTCTCAAATCCAGAGAATTGGCAAGCTTATCAAATGTAAGTGCTTACTACCATTCTGCCTCAGAAATGCTTGCTTGAGCCAAAGGCTTGGGTTTTAACCGCCCGTCATATTCATAAATCTTACAACTTGCGGGTCATCATTTACATCAAAATAATGCCGTTCTGGTTTATTTAGTACGGCCTTTATAATGGCATTTTTAAGCGGAGTGATTTCTCCAGGATAGCGGCGCAAAATGGCTCTTAGATCGACGGAATCCTCATTGCCAAGGCACAAAAGTAGACGCCCATCAACTGTAAGGCGAACGCGGTTGCAAGTGTCACAGAAATTGTGAGTGTGTGGGGAAATAAAGCCAATTCGGCTGGAACTGTCAGCCATTTGGTAATATCGTGCGGGACCACCCGTATCTAGCGTGCACTTTTCTAACGGGTAGTGTTCTGCAATCGTCGTGCGAATATCGTTGTTTGAAATAAAACTATTTGCCCGGTCATGTTCTTCGATATTTCCAAGGGGCATTTCTTCAATGAAGGAGATATCGATATGCCTTTGTCGTGCGAAATCTACTAGGTCAACGATCTCATCATCGTTACGATCCTTTAGGACGACTGCATTGATTTTGATACGTTCAAAGCCGAGATTGCACGCTGCATCAATGCCCTGTATGACGTTATGCAGATTGCCGTTTCGTGTGAATTGGCGAAATTTATCGGGATGCAGACTGTCAAGACTCACATTAATGCGTTTGACATTGGCTGCCTTCAGTTGATTCGCATAGCTAGCTAATCGTGAACCGTTGGTTGTTAATAATAGCTCTTCAAGGCCAGTGAGTTCGCTGAGGGAGTGAAACAGGGAAAGGATATTCTTGCGCACCAATGGTTCACCGCCGGTCAATCTGATCTTGGTTACGCCCAGTTCGGTAAACGCCCTTGCCACCATGGCAATTTCTTCCAGGGTAAGAATCTGCTGTCTGGGGATAAACTGCATGTTTTCTGCCATGCAATAAACACAGCGAAAATCACAACGGTCAGTAACCGAGAGGCGTACATAATTGATCTGACGGTCAAATGCGTCTGTCAGCGATTGGCCTTCTAATAAGTTCATCGGTAGTACGGTTTTATATCCCTGATAATAAAGCGTTATTGCTGAAGTTGTTTTATTCTATGTCGCTGTTCTTTATACCACAATTTACCTGTTCGCCATAACATAATGCGTAGATTTCGAAGCATGAAACGTCGTACGGAAAAGGCCGCTGATACTTAATCTCTTGTTTTAAGAAAATATTTCAGTTTGTAAGGGGAAGCATCTCAGCAGCTATTATCTGTTTGCGCTCATAAGGCGGCGAGTGAAAGCATGTGCAGTGTGCAGTGTGAAAGGTGAAAGGTGAGACCAATGTAGGTTGTTAAGAGCTATCTCAATAGTGGATATCAAAGGCGTTTCAAATTTGAAAGATTTTGAACCCTCTCCCAGGGATTGGGAGAGGGTTCAAGGGGTTTTATCGTGCTAGCTAACGCATGCGCTATGTCATCAGGAATTGGTCGACAGCACTGGCTGCTCGGCGTCCTTCGTCGATTGCCCGTACCACCAGGGATTGTCCACGGCGACAATCACCTGCCGCAAAAATGCCGGGTACATTGGTAGCGAAATTGCCATACTCTGCTTTGTAGTTCGAGCGTTCATCGACTTCCACACCCAGTGATTCAACGGCATAGTGCTCAGGGCCGAGGAATCCCATGGAAAGTAGTATCAGATCAGCATCCCAGACTTTTTCTGAGCCGTCGATTTCATGCATGGTGAACTCGCCGTCTTTTTTCATCCATTCGACATTGACGGTTTTGATGCCGGTAAGTTTGCCGTTTTCGTCACCGATAAACCCCTTGCTTAAAATGCAATATTCACGCGGGTCCTCGCCGAATTTCTGTGCTGCTTCACCGTGGCCGTAATCAACCCTCATAATCTTGGGCCAAAGCGGCCAGGGGTTGTCTGCCTGGCGCTCATCGGTGGGTTGTGGCAATAGCTCAAAATTAACCACGTTCTTTGCGCCATGGCGGATTGATGTGGCGATACAATCGGTACCGGTATCGCCACCGCCGATTACAATCACATTTTTATCTTTGGCTGAAATGTAATTGCCGTCTTCCAGATTAGAATCCAGCAGGCTTTTGGTATTGGCGTGGAGAAATTCCATCGCCAGATGAATGCCCTTCAGCTCCCGGTTTTCAATGGGCAGATCTCTGGCGCGGGTGGCGCCGGTGCAAAACAGTACGGCATCGTTATCATCGCGTAGTTGCTTTTGCTCAATCGCATTAGGGCCTGTGCCGCCGACATCCGCTTCGGTGACAAACGCAATACCTTCTTCACGCAGCAGATTGACACGCCGATCAACGATGTCTTTGCCCAGTTTCATATTCGGAATGCCGTACATTAATAAGCCGCCGATACGGTCTGAGCGTTCGTAAACGGTTACCTGGTGGCCAAGCTGATTAAGTTGTGCGGCGGCGGCTAAGCCTGCAGGGCCGGAACCAACCACAGCTATTTTTTTGCCGGTTCTGAATGTCGGTACTTGAGGATTTACCCATCCTTCTTCGAAACCGCGTTCGATGATGGCAAATTCAATATTTTTAATTGTGACTGCTTTGTCCACGTTGCCCAATACACAGGAGCCCTCGCAAGGGGCGGGGCATACGCGGCCGGTAAACTCCGGGAAATTATTAGTATTGTGCAGACGGTTCAGTGCATCTTTCCACTGATCGCGATAAACCAGATCATTCCATTCTGGACAGACATTGCATACCGGGCAGCCATCCTTGGATTGACAGAATGCGACACCGCAGTCCATGCAACGCGATGCCTGTGTTGTTAGTTTCTCTACATCGGCTGGTGGATATAGCTCGCCATAATCCAGCATGCGTGTCCCAGTGTCACGGTAAGGCGCGGGGTCACGTGTAAATTCTTTAAAGCCAGTTGGTTTACCCATAATTCTTCACTCTTCTCCGCTTATGACTGTTATACCGCTGCAGCGGAATTAGTGCCTGTATTAGAGTCTGTAGATGGACTGCCGGTTTCCTCAGATACGTTCTGCGTGTTCTTTTGCTCCATTAATACACGCTTGTAGTCCGTTGGCATGACTTTAACGAATTGGGAGATAGATTTTTCCCAATCTGACAGCAGGCGCTGAGCAACCGGTGAGTCGGTATATTGCGCGTGTTTTTCAATAAGAGATTTCAGTTCGGTAATATCTTCATCAGCTTCTAGTTTTTCAAGTTCAACCATACCCATATTGCAGCGTTGGTTAAAGTCGCCCTTTTCATTGAGGATATAGGCAATGCCACCACTCATGCCAGCAGCGAAGTTGCGTCCCACCTGGCCTAACACAACGACTCGACCGCCCGTCATGTACTCACAGCCATGATCGCCGATACCTTCAATAACGGTACTGGCACCACTGTTTCTGACACAGAAACGTTCAGCAGCAATGCCCCGGAAAAACGCTTCACCTTGCGTAGCGCCGTACAGAACAACATTGCCGATCAGGATATTCTCTTCAGCATTAAAACTGCTTTGCTTGGGTGGATAAATAACAACACGACCGCCGCTAAGCCCTTTAGCAACAAAGTCGTTGGCATCACCCTCGACCTCAATGGTGACCCCTTTTGTTAAAAATGCGCCCAGGCTTTGGCCCGCAGAGCCGTTCAGCTTAATATGAATCGTATCTTCTGGCAGACCGTTAGCGCCATACTTTCTGACTATCTCATTTGACAGCATGGTGCCGACAACACGATTGATATTGATTATCGGCAACTCCATTTTGACTTTGTCACCGTTCTCCAATGCGGGTTGGGCGCGTTGGATGATTTCGTTATCAAGAGCCAGTTCTAGAGCGTGATCCTGCGCCATAAATTGATAGGTGCCGACTTCATCGTGAGGTTTTTGAGCGGGCTCCAGTATGGCCGTTAGATCAAGGCCGTCTGCCTTCCAATGACTAATGGCAGCATCCATTTCCAATACATCGCTACGTCCGACCATTTCATTGATGGTGCGAAAGCCCAGTTGCGCCATAATTTCACGCAGTTCTTCAGCCAGCATAAAGAAGTAATTAACGACATGTTCCGGTTTGCCCTTGAATTTCTTGCGCAATTCAGTGTCTTGTGTGGCGATGCCCACCGGGCAGGTGTTGAGGTGGCATTTGCGCATCATAACGCAGCCCAAAGTAATTAAGGGTGCTGTGGCAAAACCAAATTCCTCTGCCCCCAGTAGCGCCGCAATGGCGACATCGCGTCCGGTTTTTATTTGCCCGTCTGTTTGCAGTACGACACGAGAGCGCAGATCATTCAATACCAGGGTTTGGTGTGTTTCAGCAATGCCCAGTTCCCATGGCAATCCGGCATGTTTAATTGAGGTCAGTGGGGATGCGCCCGTACCACCATCGTGGCCGGCAATCACAATATGATCTGCCTTGGCTTTGGTCACGCCGGCGGCAATGGTGCCAACGCCCATTTCGGCTACCAGCTTGACACTGATGCGGGCGTATTTGTTGGCGTTTTTCAAATCGTGGATCAGTTGCGCCATATCTTCAATGGAGTAGATATCATGATGTGGCGGCGGGCTGATCAGGCCTACGCCGGGTGTGGAATGTCGCAGTTTGGCGATATAGTCATCGACTTTGCCGCCGGGCAATTCGCCACCCTCGCCAGGCTTTGCGCCTTGAGAAATTTTAATCTGAATTTCATCGGCATTGGCCAGGTAGTGGGCGGTAACACCAAAACGTCCGGAAGCGACCTGCTTAATGGCTGAACGCTTGGAATCACCATTGGGTAGGGGTTCAAATCGTTTGGCGTCTTCGCCGCCTTCGCCCGTATTTGATTTGCCGCCCAGTCTGTTCATTGCCAATGCCAATGATTCGTGACTTTCCTGGGAGATAGAACCAAAACTCATGGCGCCGGTGCAAAAGCGCTTGACGATGTCTTTAGCCGGTTCCACATCATCAGTGGGAATCGGGCCACCGTTGACGTTCTCTTTGAAGGCCATCAGGCCGCGCAATGTACAGCCCCGAGTCGCCTCTTCATTTGAAGCTTTGGCAAATCGTTTGTACGTTTCCTGATTATTGGTGCTTGTTGCGTGTTGTAGTGTCGAGATGGTGTTTGGATTCCACATATGGCGCTCACCATTGGCGCGCCATTGCATATCGCCAGGATTTGGCAATACCGGGATTTGTTGTATGTCACGGTCTGGATAAGCCAGCGTGTGTCGTCGCAGACTTTCTTCGGCTAGCACGGGGAGGCTTACGCCCTGTACTCTGCTTGGGGTGCCGACAAAACAACGGTTGATGACATCGTCGGCAATGCCTACAGCCTCGAATATCTGAGCGCCTTTATAGGATTGCAGAGTGGAGATACCCATTTTGGCCATCACTTTTAACATGCCCTTGGCAACCGCTTTGCGATAGAGCGCGACAATTTTATCGTCACTGTCGTAAGCTTCTTCTGGCAATAAACTATCGCGCTGTGCTTGCCATAACGCCTC
The DNA here is from genome assembly GCA_003353945.1 of Gammaproteobacteria bacterium. Lineage (GTDB taxonomy): Bacteria > Pseudomonadota > Gammaproteobacteria > Pseudomonadales > PIVM01 > PIVM01. Next base: position 12,726 of record PIVM01000023.1, on the reverse strand, counting down.
AAAGGCAAGGTAAGGGTTGATGGCATCGACACCGAAACCAATCAGCATACAGTGATGATGTACTTCGCGCGCTTCGCCGCTTTCAACCACGATGCCGATTTTGGTTCGCTCTGAGGCCTTAACCAAATGATGGTGGACGGCGCCAGCAGCTAGCAAGGTGCTTGCTGGCACGCGTTCTGCGCTGACTGCACGGTCAGATAGAATGATCAAGCTGCTTTTATCAATAATTGCCTGACTGGCTTCTTTGCAAATGCGCTGTAAGGTTTTTTCCAGACCCGATGTGCCTTCGGATCGAGGATAAGTGATATCGATTACCGTGGATTTCCAGCCTCGGTAATCGATATGACGTAAGGCGTTTAATTCTTCATTGGTCAGAATTGGGTGCGGTAAACGCAGGCGATGTGCATGTTGTTCAGTTGTTTCCAGAAGGTTACCCTCTGGTCCAATATAACATTCCAGCGACATGATGACTTCTTCGCGAATCGAGTCAATGGCCGGATTGGTTACCTGGGCAAACAACTGCTTGAAGTAATCGTAAATCATGCGCGGTTTATCAGACAGGCAGGCCAGGGCGCTGTCGTTGCCCATGGAGCCCACGGGATCTCGCAGCTGTTTGACCAGCGGCAGCAACATGAATTGCAGGGTTTCGGTGGTAAAACCAAAGGCACGCATGCGGTCCAGTAACGACTCTGGATAAAACCCGTGCGCTTCTTCATTGGTGTGAAGCTCAGCAAAGTCTACCTGTTGTTTGCCTATCCACTCACCGTAGGGGCGTGCTTTGGCGAATGTGGATTTGATCTCCTCATCACCCATCAATCGACCCTGTTCAAAATCAAGCAAGAACATTTTGCCTGGCTGTAGGCGACCCTTGGCTTTAATGTTTTCCGGCTCAACCGGTAAGACGCCGACCTCTGAGGCCATAATGACTTTATCATCGTGAGTAATGTAATAGCGGCTGGGTCGTAAACCGTTTCTGTCGAGTACAGCGCCGATATAATGGCCATCAGTAAAGGCAATGGACGCAGGGCCGTCCCAGGGTTCCATAATGGCTGAATTGAATTGGTAGAAATCGCGTTTTTCCTGCGACATCGCCTCGTCATTTTGCCAGGCTTCAGGAACCATCAGCATGATGGCTTCCTGTAGTGTGCGTCCGTTCATCAGCATAAATTCCAGGACATTATCGAAGTTACCGGAATCGGAACAGTCTGGTTCGACAATGGGGAACAGTTTTTTCAGTTCTTCGCCAAAGTATTTGCTTTCAACCACGCCTTCGCGGGCATGCATCCAGTTAATATTGCCCTTACGGGTATTGATCTCACCGTTATGGCTCATAAAACGGTTGGGCTGTGCCCGGCACCAGGATGGAAAGGTATTGGTGCTGAAGCGCGAATGCACCATGGCCAAGTGCGTCTGGTAATCTGTATCTCTCAAATCAGGATAAAACGGCATCAACTGATCTGGCGTTAACATGCCCTTATAAACAATCACTTTGGTTGACAACGTGCAGACAAAAAACAATCCGGCTTGGGAGGAATCAGATTCATGTCGCAAGGTGCGGCTACTGAGTTTTCGAATAATGCAGAGCTGGCGTTCAAAATCATCCCCATCAACACCGCCGCCCGCCGCTATGAAAATCTGTTCGATATGCGGCATAGATGCCAACGCTGTAGGGCCGACATCAGCCGTTGTCGGCTCAATAGGTACTTTACGCCAGCCAATAAATTTTTGACCCTGCTCTTCAGTGATGCGCTGGATGATCTCTTTGCAGTGTTCACGCTCTTTATCAATCTGCGGAAGAAAAACATTACCGACAGCAAATTTGCCTTTGGCAGGCAGCTCGACATCAAGCTCGGATTTTGCGATCTTCCTGAAGAACGATTCCGGTAGCGCAGTAAGTATGCCGCATCCGTCTCCGGTATTTGCTTCGCAGCCACAGCCGCCTCGATGATCCATGCGTCTTAATGCGTGGGCTGCCTCCTGGACGATCTCATGGCTTGGGCGGCCCTTCATGTCAGCTACAAAACCAACGCCACAGCTGTCTTTTTCATTTGCAGGGTCATATAGCCCATGTTTTTTCAATGGGGCCTGCAAGGCTTGAACGGTCTTCTTATGGGTCATACAAATTATCTCCAACAAACTACCCTAACGCGCATTATTCTGTTTCAGCGGCGCCATGCTACAACATGTGTCGTACTTTAAGACGGGGTTAATCACGAACATTGAGGGAGGGGATTCCCGCAAATAATAGGAGGGTATCTATTATTGTTGATTCGTATTATTGCCCCTTAAATTAATGTGAGCTTGGATGATCAACGTGAACTCGTAATTTAGCCTACATTCTCAATATATCTGTCGAACCACGCATTTTCGCTGTTCAGGCGCTTTTAATCAACCTTCTGATAGAACTTAACGTCGGAAGCGCTGTGGGGAGAGGGCTATATTTCATATAATGCGATTGCTGTTTTAGTGCTGTTAATAAATATATAAACAGCATATATATCAATGTGATAGCTATGTTGTTTGTGTGTTGCAGGCCTTGCATTTTGGTATCGATTCATAGTGCCAGAGTATTTTCTATTGCTTGCTGAGCAGATGAGAAATTGCAGGTTATCTGCACGGTTTGATCGATAAATAAGCCGCATCATATAAGGGGATATAGGCTGTGTGCTTTGGTGAAGACTTTTAATCATTCACAATGCCCAGGTGTTTTATCGCCATGTTCCTTTCGCCTGTTGAATGTGAAACAACCCGCAAATCCAATGTGGCTTGGCTAATTACACCATGCAATTGAGACACAAAAACGGTGATTTTTTTCAATGCGCTCGCATCCTAGCAAAATATGACCACTGTTCGGAGAATATAAGCTGTTTTAATAACCGAGCCATTGACGGCCAAGATTCTACGTCTTTTCTATTGATCAGGCACTCAACCCTTTCGCTAAGATTGGTTTGCGATTGATTATCTATTTTTCGTTCTCACAATAACCTAATAAATTTCAATTAGATGCTTAATGTCCGCCGGCAGGGCGAGCGGCAAAACAAAATAAAACGCTAGGATAATAGTTGACGCTGATCAAATTCCGGGTAGAATGATCATGATCGCGAATAAACATTTGTTTAGATAAACAAACGTTTATTCTATTATTACTGATAACACCAAGAACCGCGAAATCACGGCTTTCAGCTAAAAATATGGCTTATCAACTATGATAGAGAACCCAAAATACGCTTCTGTCAGAGAGGCTGCTTCGGCTGAACGTGCCGCTTTTACCCAGCGTGTTATCCTGGATGCAGCCGAACAGGTCTTTGCAAGATACGGACAACAAGGCGCCCGAGTAAGACAGATTGCCGACGCCGCAGGCGTGAATGTAGCGACCCTCTATAACTACTACAAAAACAAAAATGCGCTTTATGAAGCGGTGTTGGACCAGGGGCTCCAGCCGATTATCGAGGCACTGAAAGAATATCCATTCAATAATAATGGCGAGGCATCCTACAAAGAGATCATCAGCTTCATAATGGAGCACCTCCATGAACGCCCCCATGTCTCGCGCCTGATTTATCTTGAAGCCATTTCTGACGGTGAATATCTGAAGAAAATTGCCAGCAAATGGTTCCGTCCCCTACTGGAAGAAATTGTGACCAAACTGGACTCGGGGACAAACAACACCGATTGGGAAACAAGTAGCTACCCCTTTATTTCTGCCCTTTTTATTCATCTCTCCTTTGGGCACTTCGCTCTAGCGCCACTGCTCAAAGAAGTGTTTGGTTCTGATCCAACCTCCAACGAGGGCATTGAGAATCAAAGAAAACTAATCGAACACCTGGTTAGCCAGATGTTTCCAACATTAAACCTAGACAGCAACTGAGCGGGAAAACTGCTTTAACGCTCAATGATGATAGTAAGAACCAATATGTAAGGAGAGCAACAATGACAGACACAAACTATGATGCAATTGTAATTGGATCCGGTCCTGGCGGAACCAGCGCTGCAACGCTATTGCAAAAGCGCGGCGTTAAAACCCTGCTGCTGGAGAAGGGAAATTTTCTCGGCGGAAAAATGTACAGTGTTGAGAAAGATGGTTATGCCTACGATCTTTTCCCCCATGGACAAGTCCCCATGGTAGGCAGTCAGTTCGAAACGATTTTTGCCGAGCTGGGCGTTGCCGATGAGTTTGAGCGCGCCCTGGAGATTGAAGACCCCCGCGAGGTAATTACTCTGGCCTATCGACGCAAAGATTGGAAAGAGTATCGAAAAGTCAGTCAAACTCAGGCGATGGCGGATCCAACGCCCTTCTTTAAACTCTTCGGCATGGAAGACGAGGCCGAACAAGCCAAAATGCTCGGCATCATGACCGAGATGATCGAGATGACACCTGAAAATTTGTCCAAAGTCGACGATGTCACCATGAAAGAGTGGCTCGATGAGCGCGACACACCGAGCGAGCTTTATAATTATATGGGCTTCCAGGCCAATGGTTCCCTGGCTGAGCCCCTTGATCTGGTCTGCGCTTCAGAAATGATTCTGATCATGCAGCAGATCTTTTTGCAGGGTGGTGGCGGCCAGTACAAAGGTGGCTTCGGACTGCTGACCAATGTCATGGTCCGAGAGTTCGAAAAAAATGGTGGCACCCTGATCAAGAACAATAAAGTTGAGAAAATCCTGGTAGAAAACAGCACTGTCACCGGTGTTGTGACTGAAAAAGGCACCTTTCATGCCCCCGTTGTTGTCAGCGCTGCAGGATTACAACCGACTATCTTAAATCTGGTTGGAGAAGAGAATTTTGATAAAGGTTATGTCGACTATATCAAGGGTCTGGTGCCTGGATGGGCCTTTACTAGCGTACGCTATTTCCTGAATAAGCCAGTGATGGAAACCGGCATGTATGTCATGTATTCCGATGACAGCTGGCTGGATGTTGCACGCTATGAAAAGATGAAAAAGGGCGAGATCCCCGAGGAAGTTATTCTCTATATGGTGAATCACAACTTCTATGATGAGAACGCCACCCCTCCAGGCGAGCAGGTTTTAGTCTCCGGCACCATTTGTACCGCCAACCCGGACGCCGAGGAAATTGCTGCCCTTTACGAAAGAATGGATCAGCAGATGCGCGATACCTTCCCTGAGATTTGGGATGCCTGCGTAAGACGCGAATACACCGGTCCGAAGGAAATTAGAGACCTCACTCGTGATTCCGCTTTGCCTAAAGTCGGTGGTGAATGTGTGGGACTGGCACAGATCGTCGGCCAATGTGGCAAGCACAAACCCAAATCTGAAACGCCTTTACGTGGCTTGTATATCTCAGGTGCGGACGCAGGTGGCGAAGGCATGGGCACCCATCAATCAGCCCTGTCAGGTACCCGTGTAGCTAGAATGGTTCAGTTGTACTTGAAGAAACAGGCGAAGTTCTAAACCGCCTCCCGATAAGGAGCCCAAAGCCAGGCTATGGGCTCCTGCTTCAATCTAGAAAACCAGTATAATTATTTTTAAAATTTATAATAGCGGGCAGTTAAAAACGGCGAGCCTCAATGAACCGGCATCGGCATATTTCCCTGAAGCCTTGCTGTAAACGAGGGCCGTTATCCATTGATCTTTGCTTCCTTGCTGGTTGCAATACTGGTAATGGTATAAATAAAAAACATTCGAAGGGAAAGAATTTCTATCGTGATTGTTCATTTGCAATCACTCTCTTGCTACATGGATGTTGTAGCCTGGGTTCTTCTCTTAATTTTTTCAAAGCATGGTATTGCACTTTGTACCAACAACGTTAGATTATCTGGGATGTTGATATGACTACACGACGTCGAAGGCCACCGGCATCGAAGAATAGCCGCGCAAAATATTGCCCGCTGCGCGAACGGGCTCACCGTTGGGGCGAAGATTGCGCGTTCGTCGCAGCAGTGCTTCCATGGCAATACGCCCTTCGATACGTGAGAGATGTGAACCCAGACAGAAGTGGTTTCCCGAACCAAAGGCCAGGTGTTCTGTAATCTCGCGATCGATGTCGAAGCGGTTGGCATCGGGAAACTGAGCCTCGTCCCGGTTAGCTGCACCGAGCTGCACCAAGACCACCTTGCCCTTGGGGATGTGCGTCCCCGCAACTTCCACATCGCATGTTGTTGAGCGGTATACCGCCTGCACCGGACCATCCCAACGCAGTGCCTCCTCGATCGCAGCAGGGATCAGCGAAGGATCGTGCTCCAAGCGAGCGCGCTGCTCCGGATGCAACCAGAGTGCTCGCGACGTATTAAGGATAAGGTTGGCTGTCGTCTCATGACCGGCGATCAGAAGCAAGGTGCAAGTCTGTACAATCTCACCATCGTCCAAGGTGCTGTCATCATCTGGGTTCTGCTGAATGAGCAGGCTAATCAAATCATCACCGCTTGGGTCTTGACGCCGTTGCTGGACCTGTTCGGCAAAGAAAAAAGTCAGCCCGAGACACCCTTCCTGGACTTCCTGGGTAAGGGGCGCACCGCTGAAGATGCCAATTGCCATGTCGGACCATGTACGGAACTTGGCTCGCAGCTCATAGGGAACGGCGAGCATTTCCGCGATGATGATAAGGGGAATCGAGTACGCATATTGTGCGGCAAGATCCGCTTTGCCCAATTGGTTCGCCTGGATCATTTCATCCAAGAGTTCGTCGGCGAGCCCTTCAACCTTCTCCGCCCACGCCGAGATGCGTTTTGGCGTAAAGCGCTTGCTTAGGAAGCGCCGCATCTTGGTGTGATCCGGAGGATCCGAGGTCACGACATTGCGCGTCTTCTCAAGGTTCTCTGCAAACGCATCACTCAGCGGATCTCCCTCTCGTTTGCAGCGCCCTAGGCCAGCTGTGGCAATACGACCCATCGCCTCTGAGGAAAAGCGCTCGTGATCACGCAGCACCATGCGTGCATCTTTGTAGCGTGAGATGACATAGATGTCGTCGTCTTCGATATGATAGACGGGCGCCTTCGCCCGCAGGATGTCGTAGGTTGGACCGGGGTCGGCCAGAACTTTCGGGTCGGTTAGATCGATCTTGAGTTGCGTCATAGTGAATTCCCTCGTGACGTTTGAGCAAGTTGTAGATTTGAGTGAAAGAAGGAAGTAGCAGCGTCTCTGCAGGTGTCATTCATCCACAATGGACAGCGCATCCTTTGGACACATTGAGACAGCTTTCCTGATTTTGGCCACCAACTCGGTATTCGATGCATCGAGCTCTGACATTAAAATCTCCAGGACATCGTCTTCGTTGACGCGAAATACGCTAGGCGCGAGTCCCTCGCACACTTGGTTACTCTCACACACCTCTAGATTTACCGCGATCTTCATTTCCATATCCTCCATTCCAAAAAAATAATCGTTTATAGCCGGAATAAAAATGTCTACTTCCAAACCGCTGGATGGCGACATAAGGACTGTGTCTGCAATCTCGATCAACACAATTTGGTTTTAGTCAGTATTTGTTTTAGGGGTATCGACTGTTGTTAATGATCAATGCAAGAAAGTCATAACATATTTATGCCTGATATCATCTTCGGTGTAAAACAATTTTTTTGGGTAAAAATGATTTTTTTATGCAGGGAAATTTCCGCTCTTTTTCTACTGCAAAAAAGGTAATTATGTTTCAACGAGTTACAGTAAATTTGTTTTAATCTGTGCGAATGGCAATGATGTAAATATAACGCATTATTAATGTATTTTGTGGTTAAACAAGGAGATAGAGATGGAAAAGCCAGAGACTAATTGTGGAGATAAGCGAGCAGGTTCGATGCGAAATTCGATGCAAAAAAAGCCCGCGTCAACATAATGGAAGCGGGCTTTGTTGGTTTCAGATCTGATTTAAACAGAAGATCTGTATGGTTAGTGGAATTTAGAACGGGGCCTCCAGGCTGCCCGAACTAATCCAGTTGCCAGCACCCTCTTTCTTAAAGCCCCAACGCTGATTTGGATCTGAGGCATTACAGGATGCCAGGCGCACATTGCTGCCATCCATATACAGACATTTACCCCGAGACTCATTGTAGATGGTGTAACAGACTGTTTGATCTGCAAGTTTGCTAAGTATCACAGTACCTGTGTCTGTACCAAAATAACGATCAGGTTTCAATTAAGAATACGACTAAATAGGAAAACTAATTGTCTTCAAAATAAAGTGATAATATTTGAGTTTCGTCTATTCCTGTTTCCAGGTAGTCGCTTTTGCTCAATGGTCGTAAAGCGAGAACGTCACTATTTCCTTCAAAACACTCTCCCGCTCCATTTAAGGTTGAGTCAACGGTCACCGCTACAGGCAAAGCCAATTTGTCAACATACCAAATTGCTCCTTCATCTCCCCGGTAGATTATGGCTGTATCGGAATCTACAAAAGCCTCACCGCTACAGTCGTTTGACGAGAAGTAGCGGTTTTTTATAGGCATGCCCAAATTGCCCTGGGTATCGACAGCAAATTTATACCCTGAAGGCGTCACTCCTGAATACTCTCCAGTTAGCTTATCAGCCAGATGGAGATTTTGAGCGACAGTCTCTCCAAAATCATTAATCAATGAAACTAACGGGGTGGATTCCTCAACTGCCAGCTCATAAATTGTTGCAGATTTTGCTTCAATGGTGGCAAGTTTTTGGCCAAGTTCGGACAATTGGCTGCTGATTCGCTGTTCTCGGTTTTCCTGTTCTGCAATGGCATCAACTAATGTTTCATTCAATTGATTGCCTTTATATAATTTCCAGAAAAGACCTAGTTGGATGATGAGCAGTAAAATCCCAACGCTGTAAATGAGTTTTTTAATTTTTTTGTTTTTGATATCATTGTTGGCAGATTTTACATCATCATGAGCTTCAATTCGTGAAATAAGGACATGTTCAAACTGCTCCAGCGTTTGATGAATTCCCCGATTTAATTTGAGTCCCAACTGACTGGATGAATATTGAATTTCATCAGATTGCTGTATTTTTTGGCTATAAAGAAATGGTTCAACATGGTCTTGCCAAAAAGTCTGCAAGTCAGATTTTTCATGCTGCTCAGTAATCTCTTTTGCTTTGTCCGTGTGATTTGCTATTTCAATGTCATCTTGACTTTCAGTTTGTCCGTATTCATCAGTTTCATCAAGAGCAATGAATCCCATCTTGGCTAGAGCTCTTGATAAGTGATCTTTTCCCAATCCCTTGGGTAGCACGTCAACAGCGCCGAGAGCTCTTGCCTCTCCCACATAAACCTCACCTTGTTTGGCGGTATACATCATGACAGGAACTGTTGCGGTAAGGGGATTATCTTTAATGATTTTGATCGTTTCCAAGCCATCCATTCCTGGCATTGAATGATCAAGGAAAATAATATCGGGCAGTTTGCGTTTTAAATACTCTAGTGCTTCTTCAGCTGAATAAACGGAGACACTCTGGATGTTAATGCTTTCCAGCATGTTTGACATGATCTTGCAGGCCAATCGAGAATCGTCGACAATGAGTGCGTTCTTATTCATGCTCGCTTCTCTTATAAAATAATTGTACTGAGTCCATGTATTTCTATTGATAGAAAACGATGTGTAACCTCAAGCCAGCTAAGAGTCATTGTATCCGAATCGCTTAAAAAAACATAAGAAAAGTTATCACAGATCATATGTGATCTGTTTCATCTAAGCTTGTTTGTGAATTTTGCCTGTTTCATTTGAAAGTGAATGGTATGAATGGTCGTTAAATTTATCTGTTGGGTATGTGATTAGCGGCGAAATTTTTCAGAATAATGTGACTGCCAGAATAAGAAAAACGACGGAAGTAGTACCGCTCGCCGCAGTTATGTCCATTCTTGGACAGGCTGCAGCTAAGTTGATATGAGTCTACATTGATACGCAGTTAGATAATATGTATTCGCATGGTGATGCCAAATCATTTGCTCGCATTACATTAAATGATAATGATTAGCATTGCATTTTGCGTTATGCTTACCCCTACTACATATCTTGGTTTGGTAATAGATAGATGAAAAATCCAGAGCTGTTTTCTCAGCTACAGCCAGGCGATAGAGCCCGGGTTCTCAGCTATAAAGAGAGTGATCCAGGGTACAGGCAGAAATTAATGAGTATTGGTGTGACTCCCGGTATTGAATTTAAGGTGATTCGTCGCGCACCTCTGGGTGATCCTGTCGAAATTCGATTGCGGGGCTACAGCCTCGGTTTGCGTCGTGAAGAAGCCAGTTGTTTAGTCGTTGAAAAATTATGAAAGACAAATATGTCATTGCCATGATTGGCAATCCCAATTGTGGTAAAACCACCTTGTTTAATGCGCTGACCGGTGCTCGCCAAAAGGTGGGTAATTGGCCTGGTGTGACTGTTGAACGCAAATCCGGCCACATCAAGCATGGCGGCACACAATACGAGATCGTGGATTTGCCGGGTACCTATGCGCTGCATCTCGGTAATCAGCATGAGTCGCTGGATGAGCAGATTGCCCAAAATTTTGTTCTGTCGGGTGAACCTGATTTACTGCTGAATATTATTGATGCATCGAGTCTAGAGCGTGGTTTGTACCTGACGCTACAGTTGTTGGAAGCCGGTATTCCGATGGTGATTGCCCTCAATATGATGGATGTGGCAGACAGTCACGGTATGCATATTGACTCTCATGAGTTGACCATGACCTTCGGTTTTCCCTTTGTACCTTTGGTGGCGAGTAAAGGTGATGGTCTGGGGCCGTTGAAAGACGCTATTGACAATATGCTGCACAAGCCTCGTTGTCAGGTGGCACCCACTGAATATCCGCCGTTGTTGGAGGAGGCTGTTGAGGAGTTAAGTCATTTAATCAGGCATAGCAACGAGAATTTATTAAGCCCTCGACTGTTGGCGAACGCATTGTTAGAGCGCGATGTGCAGGCATTGGCGCATCTGGCGCCTGAAGAACATGAACACGCCGAAGAAATTGTCAGCCGTGCAGAGCAGCAGTTGGAGATGCCGCTGATTGATGAAATGACCACGGCGCGTTACCGCTGGATCCACCAACACCTGAGCGGCTCCATTACCTATGGTGGAGCGAATCACCGTTCTGCGTCTGATTATATTGATGATATATTTTTAAATCGTTTTTTGGCGTTGCCGCTGTTTTTATTTGTTATGTATTTGATGTTTCTTTTTACCATCAATTTTGGCAGTGTCTTTATCGATTTTTTTGATATTGTTTTTGGCGCGCTGTTTGTTGAAATGCCTCGCCTGTGGTTGGAGAGTATCGGTACGCCGGACTGGATGGTGACCTTGCTTGCTGATGGTCTTGGGGGCGGAATAAAACTGGTGTCCACGTTTATTCCGGTGATAGGCACCATGTTCTTTTTCTTGTCCTTCTTAGAAGACTCTGGCTATATGGCACGGGCGGCATTTATTATTGATCGCATGATGCGTAGTGTGGGCTTGCCGGGCAAATCCTTTGTACCGCTGATTGTCGGCTTCGGTTGTAATGTGCCATCGGTGATGGCCGCACGTACTCTTGAAAATCAAAATGACCGTCTGCTGACAACCATAATGGCGCCCTTTATGTCCTGTGGCGCCCGCTTGACCGTTTATGCTTTATTTGCGGCAGCATTTTTTCCGGTGAACGGTCAGAATATTGTGTTTGGACTTTACATCATTGGTGTGCTGGCAGCGATTTTATCGGCCTTTGTGATACGCCGATTTATTATGACGGGTGCTCACTCCCCCTTTATTATCGAATTGCCACCTTATCATATGCCGACTCTGCGTGGTTTGTTGATATTGAGTTGGCAGCGTCTGCGTGGTTTTCTACTGCGGGCCGGTAAAGCCATTGTCATGGTGGTAGTGGCTTTGAGCTTTGTCAATTCGATTGGCTCAGATGGCAGCTTCGGCAATCAGAATAGCAAAAACTCGATGTTATCAGTCATTGGTCAGACCATCACGCCAGTGTTTGAACCCATGGGTGTCAAACCGGATAACTGGCCAGCGACCGTGGGTATCTTTACGGGTATGTTTGCCAAGGAAGTTGTGGTTGGCACACTTGATACACTGTATGGCGGTATGATTGATTCGCCAGATCAAACAGCTTCTGAGACATTTGATTTGCAGGCGCAACTAAAGGAAGGTTGGCAAACCATACCGGATAACCTCTCCGGTTTGCTCGGTGACTTGTCAGATCCCTTGGGCGTTAATATCGGGGATGTCTCAGATGCCATGATTGCAGCCGAAGCGCAGGATGTGACTGTCAGTACACTTACGCTGATGCAGGATCTGTTTGACGGGCCAGTGGCTGCTTTTGCCTATTTGCTGTTTATTCTGCTGTATGTGCCCTGTGTAGCGACCTTGGGTGCGATCTATAAAGAGCAGGGTCAATTCTGGATGTGGTTTACGGTGGGTTGGTCGCTGGTGATCGGTTACGCCTTGGCAGTGATAGTATATCAATTGGGCACTTTTGCAGAGCATCCACAGCAATCGCTTAGTTGGGTGGTGGCAATGGTGATGGCAGTGGTGCTTTGCTATACGGTGTTATTGCGCTTTGGCAAATTACAGATTCGATCGGCTGATATTATTCCAGCCGTGAATGTGTAAATTGATGGGGTATCCCATTAGCCCCACCAACCACTACATGTAGTGGTTAGCCTATTTCTAATAGTTGGGCACTCAGTGCCAGTAAATCTCGAGAAGGAGCTACTGTCTAATGGTTGATCTGCCTGGTCAGCAATACCCAAAATCACCAATAGCGGTCTGACGTGAAATTTACAAAAGGTGTAAAATGTTCTCGAAAGCCGACATT
>PIVM01000824.1 GCA_003353945.1 Gammaproteobacteria bacterium | reverse complement strand
TTTGGTGCAGTAGGCAAGCTAGATGTTGGGGTACTGAAGATGGCTCTTGCATATTTGTGGCGCCGACATCAAGTTTTGCGCACTGCACTGATTCTTCAGGTTCCATATTTCCTGGCTTGTTTCTTTACGACTGTAACTGAAATTCTCAATGATTGATGACATCTCAGGAGGCAAAGACTTATGAGAGCAGTCTCATCCAGATCATCCATCATCCTGATGAAACAGGAGGTACCATTCCACTCGAAATTTGGGATTGCAGTGATGGCTGGAAGAGCTCTGGGTGTAATTCAGCAGCCAATGTCATTACTGCCATTGTAGGCCATACTTCAACACCATTTGATATGGGGGTGGAAATGGTTCGGTCACTGCTTGTGAAGCTGCCTAGTGAGATTGAAGCACCCAAGAAGCATTGGATGATTATTACTATTCACCATGCCATTATGGATGGATGGAGTGTTCCAATTTTTCTTCGCGATCTACTTACAGCATACCGTGCATATGTTGCTGGTGCTGAGGAGCCGATAGGGTTGCCACACCTACCTGTAGAGTATGCAGACTATGCTGTGTGGCAGTGGCAGCACCTTGAAATGGGAGGGCACTTGGAACAGCAGCTAGATTATTGGACGAAACAGCTGGCTAACACACCACCACCACTGAGCCTCCCCTTTGACCGACCACGTTCTGAAACACCCAGTGGCCATGAGGGTTCTGTTTTGCCTGTTTTCCTGCCTGGAAAGCTGGTGGCTGCGTTAGCGGACCTCTGCACTCACCATCACTCCACGATATTTGTTGGGCTCATGGCAGCTTTCCAGCTAACATTGAGC
>PIVM01000293.1 GCA_003353945.1 Gammaproteobacteria bacterium | reverse complement strand
AAGAGTTAAAAATTAAGCGACACTAAATATTATTAGAGATTTGGTGGCAAGGTAAAGGACTTTAGGAAAATGGCAATTTAACATACGCCCATATCATTCCCCATATGATATATTTTTCCATATGTAGCTCGCCGCTAGGTTTGTACCCATAATTGAATGTATATGGTACGTAATGCTGATAATATAATGCTGAATCAATCGCCTTTAACAATTGATTCAGCTACAACTTTTGCAATATCATCTATTTTGCCAAGGTAGTTTTTATGGCCAACATTTGTCCTGTACAGTTTATATGGTTCATTGAGCACCCACACTTCTCTCTTGGTGTTTACATCAAGTAGAACGCCGCTTTCCAAGATTACATAGTCTTTTAGAAATGTCATCTGTGCATGATCTCTAAATTCACCAAGAGTTAATAACAAGCAATAGTCTGCACCCATATTTTTTGATTCCGCAATAGCATCTGGTCTCTTAATTTGTCTGGTATGGTTGAAACTATCATTCGGTTCAAATACCATAATATGATAATTGGATAATAAATTTAGTTCATGGTGTACTGATTTAAGGGTACTTTGCAAAATCAGATTATTCGGTCAAAATCAAGGCATGGTCACAATTTCACCGCAAGCATATACGTGAATATTCTGAGGATTAAATTTTGGCCATAACGCTGAGTTTGAGAGAATAAGCAATTTTTCAAGGTGGCCTTAAGCAATAACCTGCCACTTCCTTTTCCAGCAGCATGTGGCATACCACCTTGAACAACATCATGTGGAGGCATTATTAAGAGCTTAGCATTGCTGACAAGTTCAGTCGTCTTTATTGTTTTTATTGAGGCACAACCGGAAATCAACAGAATGCTAAGAAACATTATACCAATGCCTCTTGCGAATTTTTTTTATTTTCTCTTTATTTCATCTCCTGTTTTTTAGCGCTGGATGTTTGGCAGTCCCAACCCTATATCCGTTTTCCCAAGTCGAGAAATCTGCTGTTCAACTAAAGAATCCTGATCTCTAAAAAATTCTAATTACGTATGAAGCTCAGCCATTTTTTCAGTGGTGCTCACTCTGTGAGTATCCACCTCAGTTATACTACCTCCAAGACAATTTAAAAGAGGAGATAAATTATGGCTAAAAACAAAGTCAAATTCCAACAAGGTCTCACTTTGCAGGAATTTTTGTCCCAATACGGCTCCGAAAATCAATGCCGTCATTCACTTAACCAATGGAGATGGCCAAACGGCTTTATTTGCCCAGAATGTGGCCATGATCGCTACTGCACATTGAAGGTTACCAGTTTAGAGTTCTAAGCTAGTTGGCATTGGTCTAGGACCCGGCATTTTTCCTTCCCCCCCTATGCTAATTATCGCACGTAAAAATTCGACTGACCACTCGGTGTAGAACCACATGGCTGTAGAGATTGCAACAGCCCTACCCCTTTGTGATCTTTCTATTGTTTGAGTCGAACTTGTATTTTTGTCTTCTTTCGTTATAATGATAATTACATTCCCTCCCGTATTATCCAGGTGCAGGGTAATGCCTTCCATGGCAACCTCCCCTTATACCTTGCATCTGTATATTGCGGCCTTTCTATTCCTCTTTTCAGCTGCTGTCTTCCTTGCATGACATATGCGGCATCTTGATCGTGAGCTGTCTTCATTGAATGGATCACCACCGTCTTTTAGCTCAACGATATGGTCGATGCAATACACAGACACAGTCCTTCTTTCCTCGATGCGATCCTCATGCAGAGGGTTCTTGCTCTTGTAGTCATTCCTGAATCGTTGCCATGCTGCTGTGCCATAGAATGAATCTGTGTTCTTGTCCCTGGGTGCTGCAACTTTCTTCTGATGTCCATATTCTTTGAAGTTGTCACAGTACTTCTCAACTGTTAGCCCTCCACATCCAGGACGATTACATAATTTGAGTGGTGCTGTTGGCATAATCAACCGTCCTTGTCTTCAGTCTTGATATCAAGCATTTCAAACATTGCTTTAAGCATCTCAAGTGGACTTCGGTAACGCTTCTCAGTATTAACCGAATCTTGAGCCCAATCGTTAGCTGAACGTTGATTAACCTTGCCGAAAATTTTTGCGATGTATTTCGGGCAAGGACTTTGACTGTTGCCATGATTACTTGCCAAGGTTCCAAATGTGGCATTCCTTTTGACATTTATGAGCCTGTTGATAAATCACCGGTTCAAATTGCCAACACTGGATAGTAACCATTGTCAAACGACAACAGTTATCACTGAAAGATCAAATGAATACAAAAAAAGCGTCATTTCTAGCTAAAACTTGCGGCAGAGGTGAAAAAGTTGGCCGCCTGACATCTTACGCCATTGCATTTGTCGGATTTTTCACACAATTCTGCGTATAACGGATAAATCGCTTCACATTACAGCTCATTCCTGCAAATACTAATTGTAGTTGCGAGCCTTTTGCATTTCGATGTCGCGATTGTCTTCCATCATGCGCATTCGCTATTTCATTCACCAAACTCTCGGCTCCTGCACGTATTCCACACTCCTTGCGATATTCTATGTTACCCATGTATTTATGGTGTCGGACTGCTCCTGCATATTGTGCTTCGTCTACATGTAAAGTTGTTATGCGTACACCGATCTTGACGGGGCAACGATTGGATACGGTGCAGGATTTACAAGTGTCACTCTGGAAATGAACCAGAATTTTGCCTGTTTTGTCACTACGATGTTGGTCGGTTGCCTCCTGTCCTTGTGGACAAGATAACACTGTGAGTTTTCCAGTACCATCATCAACGTCTACTCTGAAATCCGCAATATCAAAGGGCCGATTAGCGTCAGTAAATCCCTCAAAACTCTGCGAACGACCAGAGCTGGGGCCAGCCAGGTCTATCCCTTTATTCCTGGAATCGAGAATGGATTCACCGTTAACAAAGCCGGCATCACCATAAAGTGTCTCAGGCTTCAAGTTGTTGTCTTCAAGTCGCCTCTCTATTTCCGATATTTCCTTGGCGTCAGCATGTGTTGCGGGTTCTAGATTGACATCAGTGATAAATTGAACATCGTTGTCAGGAGCGCAGGTCTCGGTGACAAATCCTTTGTGGCCAACAACCGTTTGATTCCTTTTTCTGGTGTAGACTGCATCGGTATTATGCGGGCTGGATATAATCTTGTCGCCTTCGGGCTTTTCCATGATTACAACCTCTTTGCCGGTGGTTGAATCATCATTGGAGGAATCGTCCTTTGTCTTGACGGTGCATTGCTGCCCAAACACCTCTACAAGTATCTTGAATGTTTCGTAATGTTTGACTTGATGATTGTTCTCAAAAGTTGTTTTTAACAGGTAGAGATCTTTGGCCATTTCTTTGACTCGGCCTCTTGTCTTTTCTCTATCTTTTTCAGTTAAATCAAAATC
>PIVM01000823.1 GCA_003353945.1 Gammaproteobacteria bacterium | reverse complement strand
AAAGCAGCAAGACCGGCTTCAATTCTTTGCTGTCTTTGAAGTTCTTTTTCTTTTTCTCTTCGTATTTCAACTTCTTTTTTCTCGCTTTCTGCTAAACTTTTTACAGCTTCTTCATTTCCATTTTCTGCTAAAGTACGCAATGAATTTTGTCTTTCCTCAATTGCGCTAATCTGATCATCTAAGGCTTTTAAATTCTTTTCATTTTGCTTTGCTAAGAAGTTTTCAAAAACTTGTCCTAATGCTTCATAAAGTTCTTGACGTTTTTTAGCCTTGTCTTCCTCAGCCTTTGTTTCTTTATCAATTCGTTCTTGTTGCTCGTCTAAAAGTAAATTATTATATTCCTTTTCAAGTTCTAAGCGTTTTACAGAATCCTCTTCTAATAAATCAATTCTTTCTTTCAGGTTCTCTTTTTGGTTATCTCTTTGAGCCTTATCAATATCAAATTTATCGTTTTTCAGTTTTTTCTCTTGAATAGCAATTTCATCTTGTAGTTCTAAAGTTTTGGCAGCTTCTTTTTTTAGTGCTTCTGCATCAGCCTCATTCTGTGCAGCAATATCTTTTTTGGTTTTTAAAAGGTCTTTTAAAACTCTTTCTTCGCCTTCTCCAAGTTGTATTTGTCTTATTGATTCAAGAGCCTTAACTTGGTCCTGTTCATTTAATATAGCATTAATATCAGCTGTTTTTATTAACTCTATTCTCTTGGCTCTTTGTGCCTCTGTGAAATTTTCATCTATTTCACGATTTTTAAGCGATTCAATCCCTTGTTTTTTTATTCTTTCAACAGTTTCTTTGAATATCTTTTTTTCTTGTTCATTATTTTTAACA
>PIVM01000822.1 GCA_003353945.1 Gammaproteobacteria bacterium | reverse complement strand
CTGAAGCATATTTGTCTTGATCGATAAACACAAAGCTTACTCCGCGTAATTGGTTAATTTTTGCCAATACAGATGTTAGCGTTGCTACATTTTCTTTTAAACGTGCATCAGAAGCGGGGGGGGCAAGGGTCCCATAAATGAGTCCATCTACTACCAAATTCGTGTTTACTCTCGCATACTGTACTACCAAATTCTCTGCTACTTGCAAACTCTGTGCTACTTGCAAATTCTGTGTTACTTGCAAGCCCCCATTAATAGTTACTTTTTCAGTATAAAAATCACCATAAATTAGCGGAGTATTGTCAATTTTGTTGGTGATATATAACTTATTATCTCCGCCTTCATCATATCCTGCTCTAAAACCCAGAAATACATTGCCTGTTCCGTTTTTGACGTTGCGGCCAGCTTCATATCCTACACCCACATTTCTGCTTCCTGATTGGTTTTCACCGTCCGCATCCCAGCCGTTGCCTATGAGCGCATTATAACCATAGGCCGTATTATAGCTTCCGGTATAAACCTCTGAGCCACCCCAGCTTCCTATGTTCCAAGATAAGGCCTCCTCTCCAGTTGCGGTGTTATATTTCCCTCCTACATTGTCACGGAGCGCCTCAAAACCATTGGCTACATTGTGATCTCCTGTGGTGTTCGAGTAGAGTGCTTTATAACCGCTAGCCACATTATGCTTTCCTGTGGTGTTCGCGTAGAGTGCTTGAGAACCGGTAGCCACATTCTTATTTCCTGTCTTGTTCGAGTAGAGTGCCTGATAACCGGTAGCCACATTGTCAGCTCCTGTCTGGTTGGAAAAGAGTGCTTGAGGACCGG
>PIVM01000292.1 GCA_003353945.1 Gammaproteobacteria bacterium | reverse complement strand
ATTTTGCAAATGCACATTTTCTGTGATTTATTCGTAACTGATTAAATTTATAGAGTAAACCGTTTGTTTTAGAAAAATATTAAGGTCTGAAAACCGTTACACTATTCGCATCTTATCAAATATGATCCATTTTTTAGTGACATATAAGGCTGATTGTATTATAGTTGTCCTTCGAGAAAGCAATTTTTTATCTTTGGAAATTGCCAACCTCAGCGGCTCAGGGAATGATTGGAGACAATATCGGGATAATGAGCCACCCCTCCTATTCCCGGGTGGGAATGCAGCGACAAGAAAAGGACTCAAACGATAAAGGGTTCAAAACCACAAGAGGAGTCAAGCCATGTCCATCGAAAACGCCAATGCCTTTGTCACTAGAATCAGAATCGATAAGGAATTTCGAAACAAACTGGAGGCCGAGGAAAGCAAAGAGGGACGTATCAAAATACTTCTGGCTGAGGGACTTGATTTTACAGAAGATGAGTTTAAGGAAGTAGCTTCAATGTTGTCTGATGAAGATTTGAGTTCAGGGGTGGGGGGAACACTTATTCCCTGGTGTTGGTGTTATGTAGCGGATTACAGAGGTGAAGGCTGAGGGATTTGAGCAGATGGGGAATGATTCTCATTGACCGCTAGGGTGTGAGTGGTAAGATTCTTATCAGGAAGCGCAGAGCTGCCGTTTCACCAGATTTGCAGGAGGAGAGGAAGTATGTCCCAACTCAATGCACGCCATATCTTTCGATATGATGGGAGCTCTTTTCTGATCGACATCGAGCAGATGACAGCGTGTCTCATCCACGACGAAGCTGTCTTCAAGGCGCTCGAGGATATATCCGCCAATCCGCGCCTCCCGCTTGAGCAGGGGATCCGGGAAAAGCTCGAGAAACTTGACTTGCTGCCGGCGCGGGTCGGGAAGCAGGAAAAGAAGCGCAAATCTGAACCTATCCCTATTGAGAGTATTTCATTGTTCGTTACCCAGGAATGCAATCTGAGATGCATCTACTGCTACGGCAACGGAGGCAGCTACGGGTCCGGCGGCGTGATGACCCAGCGGACGGCTCGCAAGGCGGTGGATTGGCTCATAGAACAGTCCGGGAAGGTGAAGGAGCTGAGGATCAATTTCTTTGGCGGAGAGCCGTTGCTCAACTTCCCTCTCGTCCAAGACGTGCTCGAGTATGCCCTGGAACGAGGAAGAGCGTGCGGCAAGCAGTTTGAGTTCGACATCACAACCAACGGTTCGCTGCTTGATGATGAGAAGATCGCCTTTTTCAAAGAACACGACATAGTGCCGATGGTAAGCATTGACGGGCCGAAAGAACTGCAGGATAGGCAGCGGCCCTTTAAGAACGGCAAAGGGTCATACGACGTGATCGCACCCAGGATTCGAAACCTGCTCAGCGTCTTACCGGAATCCGCTTGCCGGGCCACCCTGATTGGAAATAGCGATCCGGTTGCCGTTGACAATGCGCTGCAGAAAATGGGTTTCGCACAAAGATACATAATCAATGCTTCCCGGTCGCTCTTTGACACATCAAAAGATGACGGGGGGGGGGGCGAAGGGGTATTGCCACCATGCTCGACAAAGCCGAGTCGGAAGCCCAGGAGATCCTCGAGGCCACCGGAAGCCGTGATGCGAAGAAACTCAATGACCTAAAAGGCTCAGCAAGGTTGCTCTCTTCTGTCGAGCAATTCGTCAACAACCAAAAGAATTATTTCAACTGCAGTGCGGGCAAGCGCATGGCGGCGGTCTCCTGCTCCGGCGATGTGTATCTCTGCCATCGGTTCGTCGGGATGGATGAGCAGAGGTTAGGGGATATCTTCAGCGGGCCGCTGAAAGGTGATATGTATCGGACCAGCCCTGTGGCACTTCAAGATAAATGCGCATCCTGTCATGCAAAATATATTTGCTGCGGTGGTTGCTACCATGACAATCTGAGCGCCACGGGAAGTGTCTTTGAGTGTGATGAAGACTTCTGTGTAGTATGGCGACGTATGATTGAGCTGGCCGCAGTTGTCTGCGGCCGTTTGTCCGAGGACGACAGGGTATATCTGGTCAAAGAGAAGATTATAAAGAAGAAGTCCTGCCCGATGGACCTATTTTAACCGATCTTGCTCGGCCTGACGGCCTTCACCCACTTGTACAGGCTGTGGTTCGAGACGTTAGGCGGGCGTCGCCTTCTTGCACCGAATGACCTTTCTCGGTCACCTTGCAACGGATTTATCCCTAAATTCCGGCGTAGATCGTTGCTGGCTCATTTTCCCGATGTTGTTTCCGAGTTTTATTACCTCGGCGCACCTGCTGAAAACTTGTTTACGAAGATCCCGACATTCATTCGGCGCCAATACCTTCGGTAAAAGGAATGGATATCTTCAGCGGCAAAGGCTGCCAGCTGCGATGGAGGCGCCTCCCTGAAACGGTTCCACTTTGCCCAATCCAAGTACAATATCTCCACGCTATGTTTCTCCGGGTCTTGGAAGAAGCGTGTGCCCGGATAGGGAAGGAGCATCATAGATTCATAGCTGGTCGACAGGTCCTTGTTGGACGAAGCCGCAAAGCGGCAGAAAAAGCAGAGTTTGTGTATAACTCCTATCTGTGTCCAAACCAGGATACAATGATTTTTAAAGGAGTATACCATGAAAAAGTCAGAATTAAGCCGGTTCAACAAGCTCTATGAACATCATCTAAGATCACTTAAACTTCAAGGGAAAGCAAAGAACACGATTGACGCCTATTCCAGGGCTATTCGCCGAGTTCGTGATTATTTTGATTGCTGTTCCGACAAATTAAAACCTGAACAATTGGAAAAATACTTTGCCGATCTTGTAGATTCGCATTCATGGAGCACAGTTAAAATCGACCGTTGTGGGTTGCAATTCGTCTGGAAATACGTAATAAAACTGGATTGGAAGTGGGTTGATATTGTAAAGCCGCCACAAGTCAAGACGATTCCTGATATTTTTACTCCCTTTGAGATCGAAAAGCTTATTGCTGCAACACGCAAACTGCGGTACCGTGTTTTTCTTTTAACCACCTACTCAATGGGGCTTCGTTTAGAAGAAACCTTGTCACTTCAAGTTGGTGATATCGATGCAAGCCGGAAACGTGTTCATGTCCGTCGTGGAAAAGGTCATAAAGATCGGCTGGTACCACTACCGGATCTTGCGTTGAAGGGATTGCGTGAACTCTGGAGAAAACATCGTCATCCCCAACTATTGTTTCCCAATGCCACAGGATCTTTAAAAACAGTTCAAAAAGCTACAACTCATATGGATAAAGGCGGTAGTCAAAAAGCCAGACACCTTCTTAGCAACATGTGATGACATTGTTGTTACTGATCATTTCGGGTATCTCGATGTTGCTGTGGCAAGTTCCATATGGGATTTCTGGAGTCTCGATACAATATTTAATGA
>PIVM01000821.1 GCA_003353945.1 Gammaproteobacteria bacterium | reverse complement strand
CAACTAACACAGAAAAATTTAACAAAACATTATTTGCTTTTTTCAAACAAATCATTGCTATTTATCCAGAAATTAAAGAGTTCTCATCATTAAGAGCACAATTAAGAATGGCATTAACAACAAACAATAAATTAGCAGTTCAGCATTTTTATAAACAATTAGTTCAAAAATACAAATCACAAATTATCTCACAAGATGAAAAATTCTTTATTAATTTTGATTTATCTGGAACAGTATTATCAGATTTAAATCACTTAAAAAGTGTTTATACTAATTCATCTGATGCTACCAAAACACAAATCTGGAAATACGTTAAAGTATTAACTGTATTATCAACAAGAGTTATGGCTTAATTTGATACACGAAAACCAAAATTGATTTTATATTTTTAAATATATTAATAATATATATTTAAAATGAATAGATTTTTTTATATTTCAAAAAGATTCGCAACAAAAATTGGAAAATGTGGAAAAGATTGTAATACATGTCCTTTAAATAAAAACTTAAAGATTGATGGAGAATTATCATTAAAAATAAACCAAAAACAAAGAGCTGAAGAAGTACACAGATTTTATCAAAAATTAGATCATATCCCAAATGATTTTATTAATCGTAATTTATATTTTAGAAATAATTAATTAAAATTGATTTTTATATAATATATAATCCAAAAACTTATTATTAGATATCCATTTACAACACTCTAAAAACTCTAAAAAACTCTAAAAATTCTAAATACTTTAAAGACTACATCGTATTCGTTAAAGTTCATAATGAAATTAAAACAAGGAATGTCATTATATCCACATCAAAGACAAGCTCTTA
>PIVM01000291.1 GCA_003353945.1 Gammaproteobacteria bacterium | reverse complement strand
TTTGGTTGACTGTAACCCCAGAAACGTGATATCGGCTTGTCTCTTTAATTGTGCCTACCAAAACTTTAAACTCCTCCTTGTCATTGATAGGAAGTAGTGCAAAGTTACCGCTGGCAAACTCTTCTATCTTTGACACAATCCTGTCAATGGATCCAGCTTCAAAGAAACCAAACGAACCTATTGTGCAGGGGAAGTGCTGGCTTCTAGATTTTCATTGGGCTGGTTAAATTTAATTCGACTCCAAAAAGGGTTTTAGCTCAGCAAACGCTTGGTAGTATACTATAACATCCTCTTAATAAAGTGACTAACTGAGTGGGGAAATGAATTAGCTTCTTAACAATGGGCATACAGCACATGTTCACTCACATGCACCTTGACAAGACGATCAGGCTACAAAAATAGAGAATTACAGTGTCTACTCAACTCAATACAACGACTGACCGACCAGAAGTAAGTAAGTAGTTTACTGACATAGAGACTCAAGCAAACTCATAGGGTTACATAGCTTATTAAATCTTCACAACAACTTTGCCATGAGCATGACAACTGGCTTGAAGAATAAACGCTTTCTTAACACCATCAATGGTAAATTCATATGGAGAATTTGGTTCCAGTATGAGTTTTAGCTTTCCAACACTCACAAGCTCAAGTAACTCGGCCAGCTCACCCTTCTGGGTCGTTTTTGAAATAAAAAACTTAAATCGAGGTATGAAGCGCCAAACGGACGACCACATTTGCTTACATATTCCAGGCATAAAAAGCTTCATAACCTGACATTTGGAATGTGCCTCGAATTCTTGCTTCAGTGAAATGGCAACAAAGAGGCCACCCTGTCTACCAGTCTTTAGTACGTTCCGACATTTATCTTGATCCCTTCCAATACAGTCGTAGATAACATCAAACTTATCGGCTTTGAATTCTGGCACCTCCCACCAGTTGGTTTCGTTGTAGTTGATGACTCTATTTACACCGAGTGACTTCAGCAGTTTCTCATCCGTGGACGTGGCTGCAATGAAAGAAGCCCCGGCATTGCGAGCCAACTGGACCAGTGCCGTTCCCACACCACCCGACCCTCCCAGAACTAGAATGCGGTGGCCGTCCTTTATGTTGCTCATTTGCACTGCTTGCTTTGCAGTAACTGAGCTACAAGGGATCGATGCAGCCTCTATAGCGGATACACATTTGGGGATTATGGCTGCATTTGATGAGGCTTTCACTATGGCATACTCCGCAAGACCACCTGTGGGCATCATACCATTTGACGAGATGATGCAGTCTCCTACTTTGAAGTCCGACCCACCTTCTCCTACTTCCTCCACAATACCACATATATCCATACCAGGGATGTATGGGAAGGAAGGTGGGCGGATAACTATATCAACGCTTCCATCCAACATGCGAGTGCATGCCGGGCTTAGGGAGCATGCTAGAGCTCGAACTATTACGTCCTTGCTCCCAGGCTGCAGCTCCGGCCGTGGCCATTCATTTTCCATCCTAAGGACGTCATCAGCCTTTCCAAACGCACTGGCGAGCACACATTTCATCGTTGCCATATCAGTGCAGGCTCGCTCTATTAGCGGTGAGTGAATGAGCCGCTGGGAAACTGGATTTTAAATGGCCGGAACTGGCTGGTGCATTTTAGGGGATTTGGTTGGATCATTATGCCGATGTGGATACCTGTGTGTAGATTTGGTACTACTGTGGATGATAAACTGCTGCTGCTGCTCAAAATATGGCCACTAGATAGATTCTTGTGGCTGTTTGGAGTCTAACGGTCCAACTTGGAGCTTATGGGGTGGTGTTTGAATTCTCCGCACATAGCACTCATCACTCACGGGTCACTACTCGAATTCCCAACCCTCATCACACTGTTGTGGAGCGTAGTATACTAGTAACTAGTCAACATTTTTACTAATAGGACTTTGTTTTGTTTAATGGAAAGTGATTAGATAATCGCATCCTACGTTCCGGTCATAAGCTACTGACTTGGTGGTTGTAACGTTCAAATGTTCCTAGGAAGTTCCTAGAAATGGTACTCTTACGTTCTAACATATACATCACCCCTATTCAATTACATTATGCATAACTCACATTCACCCCATTAACGACTATGAATTACCCCAGAACTGGGTAGATAGATCGATGTCTTGGCCAACTCTGCCACGTCGGTTCATAACACCTGGATGCTATGGTATCGGATGTTACATATGTGTAGTGTGAAGTATCAAGAGAGAAGGGAAACCTTAACTCTCTCTCTCTCTCTTCATAGTGAGCAGTAAAAGGAATACATAGCAGCTCTTCTTTGGGATAAGCAGCAGCAGCAGCCTATTCTTAACCCACCAGAAGCCAAAGGGGTCACAGCCCACCTCAACATTGACCAGCACCTCACTTAATTTATTTGTATTACTTCGTGATAAACTTAAGAAGTTAAGTTACTATTCCTGATACGACTAGCCGGAGCAGTATTTTAGGGCTGATGCTGTATAGTTGTTGGTAAGTAGTTGGTTCGGGTTGTGAGACGACAGAGCAAACAGATTGATATAAGAAGCAGCAGCGGTAAAATAATAGAAGTATTTTACTCATTGTACTTGAAAGCAATTACTCACACTGTTAAGAGCATAGTATGAGAAATGATCTCAACTCAAAGTACTAACTAAGTCCCGTGCACATGCACAGATTCTTTTATCATCTAACTTAAGCGCTGTATTAACATGAGACAGAATATTTAAAGCCGAAAATATTTCCTTAGCCAATGCTCGACTCTTTTCTGGAGCCGAAAGCAGAGTACCAGCTGCAACAAGGGCACGATAGTAGGGTTCTGGTTGTTCAGTAAGGCTAAAGGATGTAAGAATATCAGATAGAAAGGCAGCCAACTGCGAGGTAGCAGCAACAGTATCTCCTGAAATTAGTGCATCACAAGTTGAGTCCAAGAATGCTGCAGAAGCATAGGCAGCGAGTGTGGATTGTGCAAGACAAACATTCTTGTTAGTACAGAGTACAGTTCCAATTGACGAAGCAGCATTTAACATCAATGAGATCTCTGAACAGGCAAGATTTCGGGTAACACGAGATTTGAATATGTTGCAAAAAAGTCTTAGGGTACAAAGAACGACTGAAAGTTCATCTGGCACGTTCAGTATTTACGTGTTGTGCAGCGGATTCAATGATGGTACGCCCTTCAGGACCAGCTGCAAAACGTTTTGCCACATCTGGATGTAATACAGCCAATCTGCACATATCAATGCAACAAAAAACCCTATCTGATGGCCAGGTGACGAGATGAGAAAGGAGTCTAATTTGGTTGACTGTAACCCCAGAAACGTGATATCGGCTTGTCTCTTTAATTGTGCCTACCAAAACTTTAAACTCCTCCTTGTCATTGATAGGAAGTAGTGCAAAGTTACCGCTGGCAAAC
>PIVM01000820.1 GCA_003353945.1 Gammaproteobacteria bacterium | reverse complement strand
CTGTGTCTATTGGGCATCAGTACATCTGTCAATTTGACAGCGACTTTTTTCCCTTCTTCATTCACAATCATTTCGTTGGAATTACGTGATGTTTTTATCCGTATGACAAAAAAGTCCTCAAGTTCATCTTCTATGAACAGAAAATAGGGCAAACCATCAAATTGTCGGTCTAAAACATGACAAATTTGAATAGCTTCATTCCCTTTTTTCAAATCCTCGCTTACTCTCTGCAATTGCGTAAGCGTCACCTGTCTGAGATTAATCATTTCGCCTGCTTCTATTAAGTCAGCAATCTCTTTTTCCCGTTCGCTCAGTTCCACTTCTTTGTCATTTTTCGCAGCCTTTTTTTGCTTCTTTTCTAACGCATCTAGCTCTTTCTGACGAACATAGTGCTCTTCGTCTCCATTACTGTATAGGCTAATGTCGCTCAATTGCGTCTTTTTCCCATCAGCAGAAACACAGACTGTGCCAAATGTACTGTATCCGTGTATCAACTTCCCTTCCAAATCCCGCACTATCCCTAAGTTCTCTAGCTTCTCTGAATAGCGTTTACGGATATCACTCGGATCATGCAAGGCATAGACTACTTCGCTGTTCCCTAGTTCAACCGCCATCTCTTCTCTTAGAGCTGCCGATATCTTCTCATCGTCCAGCACTGACTTCAATTCTCCATTGAACAAGTTGCGCATCCTTTCAAATTCTCGCTTATCCCTCGATATTGTCCATAGTCGCGTTGTTTGATTGGCCACCATTTTACTTACAATCTCTTGCACTTTTCTTGTAACTCGGACATCATTGAACTTCTGTAGTAACGGCTCTAGGTATTTTGA
>PIVM01000290.1 GCA_003353945.1 Gammaproteobacteria bacterium | reverse complement strand
CTCTGGGCAGCGGATGCTTGTTGAGGGTAAATTAGACTGTGCTGCGATGGATGTCTCCATCAGTTAGCTTGATTAGAGCTCCATCAGATAGTGTGATCGCACTCACTACGACTCTTCGATTTACGTTTGGCCACCACTTTGCCGGAATAGGAGATCTTATCTCCGGGCCGAACAGGAAGCATGAGGCGCACCTCGCAACCGACACCTGCCATCGTCGCCTGGGCTTGGGCCTCGCTCTGGGCCTGTAGCGAGAGTCGCGTCCAGATCGCCAAAACATGTGAGCCACAAGCGATAAGTCCCTGAAACACAGACTCGCTTGCCGCTTGCTCATCTACGTGATGCGGGCGCCAATCCCAGATCGATGCATACCCGACGATGTCGTCCCTGGTCACACGAAACGGCTGAGGGGTCACGTAACGCCTGCCAATCTTGATATCCTCGAAGTAGTCCAAGTCCTCGTTCATTCCACCTTTCCAGTCAAGAATTGAGTTTCAGTGTCGAGGATAGTCTCCACTGCCCACAACGTACAGCGCAGCTCATTTTTGGAAAACTCTATATTAGCTTGCTTGTGCAGAGATGCTCTTACGATATCTGGCCGGTGTCAAACCAACGGTCGTTTTGAAGGCTTTCTAATAAAGCGCTCAATATTCAAGTGCCTCAGAGATATTTTGAAAGCCTCTGTTGAGTTCACCGACCCGGTAGTCGTCATGCACAAATAGACGCCATTGTTGGCAGATTTCAAGTGCAGTAGGCCATGGTTTTTGTTTTCACACAGACTTTCTAAATTAGCTTTAATTGGAGTGCATAGAGATCCCAGGCATGCTATGGAATCAGTGAGCAACTTGAGTGAATCCTTTATTTCTGGACATTCTATATAACCTAACCTGTTGTGCTGTTATGTGTTTCCCTGGCATCGCTATTCCCTTTAAGGACTCTGATACCAGAACTCTAGCAGTACAACCGGCCAGCTTGCTTGTCACTGACCGGACTAGGTAATTGTCGCCTAATACTATTTAATATGACAGGTATAACACACTGCACTATTGTCATTATTTACACGCAAAAAGGTGGGATTATAATTTTCTTTTGTTCTGGCTCCATTCCATACACCGTGCGGATCATGGCAAGAGGCGCACTCAACTTCCGGGCCATTTCCAGTAATGTAATAGCGAATTTCGTTGGTTTGCGGCGTGTTATCGCCATTATTATCGTAGTAGCGTATACCCGTCCGTGAGCCGGTAGGATCGACAAATTCAGTGCCCAATTGGTTCAAAGGGAGTTGAACGCCAACAGGGTGGTCGTCAGACAAATCGGTTCCCAGTGCAGCCGCTCTAAAATCGGTGGCCCCTAACTTGTAAATTTCAGTACCAGGCGAATGACAGGCGAGACACTCGGTTTCATTCAAGCCCAAGTGAGCAACGGCTGGAGAAAGACCAAATTCCGTGTTATCCCATTTCTCTTGAAGGAAAGTGAGACTAACCTCAGTTTGCTGTGAACTTAAGTATTTGCCAGATCCTGGCATATTAATCACGGAGTCTACGGGAAGTGTACCATCATGACACGATAAGCACATAAGAGAGCTTGCCCCCGGCTGTCCGATCGTGCCATCAACGCTAGAAGATCCTAACGCCAAGTAAGTCGTGTAAGTGTTGTTATTGAAGGTACGGTTCCATAACGGCGCATCAATATGCTTATTTGCGCCATGAGGTGTGTGGCAATAGACGCAGACTTCACCATAATCGTTGCGATACGCGTCCATTGTATTGCCGCTAAATGTGATATCTGGTGGCCTTACCAGGTTAGACAGTGCCATATTATGGCGCGTATTGGTTACTCCATCGCTATTACGAGAGAAGGTAGGCAGGTTATCGGCGGCTTGCAGTGCAACGGAAACAACAAGACCTAAAATAACATGAATGAAAAACGCCGGGCTATTACATACAGCAGCCTGTTTGCTTAACAACATGGGTGGGGGGATCTCCAAAAAGTTAACTGCATAATTGTAATAGCTGTATTTTTTTTCTTGTTTTTATTTCGGAGCAAAAAACATACCGAATGGTATGGAGTATGTATAAGAGATGAAATTGCTCATAATTGCGTATATAGCGGCGTACCGGGAATGTTATACGCTCATTTTATAAATGGATACTATTCCTGGAATTGGGAAAACGCGTTCTCGTATATGAGCACAATTACAAGGAACGGAAGGAAAGCCACTCTATGATCGCAGTATCGCTTCTTGAAAAAAGTGAAGTCTCACGCCGCTAGCACCAATACTGATCAATAAACATCCCTTGTTTTCGAGCAGATTGTGAGGATGCCACCATATATTGCTGGATTTATGATCTAATTTTCTAATTTCGAACACCTGTGTCTCGCAGCAGCAGCTCTTATAATTCTTTTGATGTTGTGGATCGAAATGCTAGCAAAATTTCTCCAGCCATCTTTTCCCCGCACACTATCCTCGAAAAGCGGAAGCTGCCAAATAGTTGAACAACCCAGTTGGGAATGCCCGGAAATCACCCATTATGGCCTGATATCCCTATTGATGATTTTCTTCAAACACTTTCAATTATCAATCGCCAGCCAAATTGCTTAGAATCAATACTCTCAACGATTGAATGGCTTATGTCAATCGGTTATTATATAACCAATACAGATAAAATTAAGTCGCCCATTAAGGAGTGCAACATGGTGTTCACTGTAAAAACGGGTTCGTGTGCGAGCAAGTTATCATTTCGGCAATTGGCTTTGATGACTGTCTTTATCGGGCTGTTATCAGCCTGCTCCAGTAATGATGGTGGCGATGGCACGAATGGTTCCGTCAGCCTAATTAATATCATCGAAGAACCGGCGGGTGATAACTGTGCTGATGGTGGTCAGCGCGTAGACTCCGGTATTGATGATAACGCCGATGGAATACTGGATACCTCAGAGGCGGATGTCAGCAGCTATATTTGCCGACGCTCGGGTAGTGACGGTGCGAACGGTAGTGATGGCACGAATGGTTCAGTCAGCCTAATTAGTGCCTGACCGAAAACCCTAAAAATTTAACACAGCCTCGACGGAATTTTGTTCTGTCCCAGATCTGTAGCGGCAAAAACCGGGAAGGATGACGCTGCAGAATTTTTGCTGGTTAAAACATGACCGGCTCTCGGAATCAACCCAAATTGCAGGCAAGCTCCCGCCGTGCTTTCCTGCAAAATTTGCTTTCCGTTTCTCTTAGCGCCCACTCAAGAATTAATTCCGCATTTGGGAACTACACAATCGGTCCTTCCCAAATGCGGAATTAATTCTTGAGTGGGCGCTAAGATGGAGCATATCATTGCGGTTTATGCGAGCGCACCAAAAAATCTGTTTTGTTTTGATGAATGCACCGGCATCCAAGCGCTGGAGCACATTGCGCCTCGCGTCCCTGTAGCCCCT
>PIVM01000819.1 GCA_003353945.1 Gammaproteobacteria bacterium | reverse complement strand
TGAACAGGCATAATTAGTTTTTCTATATTATAAATAAATATTTTTATTCATAATCTGATAACATTTATATTGTTTTTCTTTTTCTTTTTATATTTATTAGTTACAGGTATAATTGGTTTTAATTTTACATTGCTATTTTTTATTTGCTCACAAACAAGGTGTTTGCCGCGTTTTGATTTTTCATCTGCTTCTATTTCACTTTGAAAACTATAAATTGCCCCCATTTTTACTTCACTATACCATTGGTAAGCATTTTTTTTTATTTACTAATATTTTTATTTTTTTCTTTGAAATATCGATAAGTAATTCTATCAGATCTTCGATTATCTGCTGTATATTCACATTATCATCAAGAGAAGATAAAATATCATTCAATACCTGATTTTTTTTTGATGAACCTGTAATACCTCGTTTTTCAATTGTATTAACCTTTTGTAAAACTTCTAATGGAAGGTTAGACATATTATATAATACTAATTATTTTTTTTCTTTTGATTTAATCAAGAGGTGATTTGAGCCAATACCCTAAAATTAATGTAATTAAACCAGTAAAAGTATTTTGCTCTGGACAGGGTAGATCAACAAACGCCAACATTCCCGATGAAAAAAAAAGTATAAAACAAGAAATACTTGCAGTTATTGAAAATCTCAAACAATTAGGGTTACTGTCACCAAAAAAGCAACAACGCCAAACTCGATTTTCTGGAACCAATCCTGGTTCACTAATGGCTACTGGAGTAAAATCTGTCATTTTTTAGTCTATATAATCTAATTAAGTTTTTTTTAATCAAGAAGATTTTGCCAAATTAATAAATGCTCGATATAACTCAGACT
>PIVM01000818.1 GCA_003353945.1 Gammaproteobacteria bacterium | reverse complement strand
CCAGAAGCACTGGTTCTGTTTTGGAGTCCACCTCTTCCCGCCCTTCTTGGCGGTCTTGGAGTAGAACACCTCAGCTGGTGTCCTGCTTCCTCCACATGGCCGATCCACTGCACTGTTCAGTGCTGCCAACTTTTTAACCTCCGCCACCGTCCTGGAGAATTTCATGTCCGTGTTTACTGCCACTGCAGTATAGATTTCGGGGGCTACACCCCTCAGCTGGAGTAAAACCGCATTCCTCTTGAATGCATCTGGTAACATACAGTCCAACTTGTCCAACTCGGTGAACAAGTGCTCCAACTTGTGCATGGTGTCTAATATATCATCTCTCCCCGAACACTTAACTTCGAATACCTTCTGCTGGTATTCTATCTGCCTTGCCTGCTGTAGCTCCAGGCTTTCATTACCATATCTGGTGATGAGAGCCCGCCAGGCACCAACACCATCCCTCTTCTTGGCAAAGGGGCGAACTACAACCCCTGCCATGTCCCTGTTGGTCTGCAACAGGATCCCCATTAGCTTCTCCTGAAGCTCCTGATCCTCCTGACCAGGTGGGGGTACGTAGTTTGGCTCCAGGAGGCTCGATAGCCCCCCACGGATGCAGTAGCCCTCTACTGCGTACCTATAGTTGTCCCACTGCATGGGATCTGCGCTTTTCCCAGTCCAAACTGGGAGGCCACTCATTGAACTGTCACCCATAGCTGTTGGGCTCATAACCTTTGCTGTGGTGTGTATGCCGCGCGACACGTCTGGGACAGGGTAGACTGCAATAACTCTGTATTGTTTTACGCTACGGTACGAAGAAGGGTGATAGCCAGTCAGCCACAAAAATTCTAT
>PIVM01000817.1 GCA_003353945.1 Gammaproteobacteria bacterium | reverse complement strand
TAGACATTATAGGGATTAAATTGGTCAAAAGCCAGAAGATATGGTTTGCTACGAGGAATGACGTAAAGAAGACACATTCCAAAACAGGAGCAACGGCCAATGACAAGCTACAAGAAACTAGTCAAGAGCGCCACGAAGTTTTTGTCGATGACCGGATTTACAGATGAAGAGTTCCAAGCATTACTACCATTATTTGCTGATCGATTTACCGCCTATGTGGAAACTTATACGCTGGAAGGTAAGAAGCGAGCAAAACGAAAGTACGCTCCCTACAAAAACAGCCCGTTGCCAACGATAGAAGATAAGCTGCTCTTCATTCTCATCTATCTCAAGACCAACAATCTGCAAAACGTACAAGCGGAACTGTTTGATATGCATCAGCCAGAGGCGAATCTATGGATTCATGTGCTGGAACCGTTGCTCAACCAAGCATTAGGCGATAGCGGTCATCTGCCGGCTCGCTCGATGGAGGAACTAGAGATAGAAGAGGACTGCAATCTCTTTTTTCATGATGGCACTGAGCGACCGATTCAACGGCCGGTCAATAATGATGGTCAAAAAGAGTTCTACAGCGGTAAAAAAAAACAGCATACGGTCAAGAACAACGTACTCAGTGATGTAAACTGTTACATCTTGTTTCTCTCAGCAACGGTTGCAGGCAAAGTGCATGACAAAAAACTGGCTGATGAATGCAACTACTCACTCCCTGATGACTCGATTCTGGCTCAGGATACTGGCTTTCAGGGTTTTGAGCTTGATAACGTTGCCATTGTGCAACCACTGAAGAAACCCCGCAATGGTGAACTCTCGGACGACGAAATGGCACTCAATACC
>PIVM01000816.1 GCA_003353945.1 Gammaproteobacteria bacterium | reverse complement strand
TGCAGGCAATGTCGAGGATTTGATAGTGGCGACACCCAATGCTGGCCGAGACGATGTGCGGCTGCATAATATGGTGGGCTGTATCGTTGAAGGGCTAGCAATACGAGGGGATCTCAAGGGGCACCCGAGCTTCTCCACTCTGTTGGAACGACAGCGGCTCATTTTGACTGACGCATTACGACATTCTAACGTTCCCTACAGCCGTCTTAAACAACAATTTCAAGTGCCAGACAGTACCAACTGCTATCCTTTCTGCCAAGTAAAGCACATTGTTTTGTCAGTTTTTGTTAATGGCTTTGCTGATTGTGACATTACTACCCTACCAACTTCCCACAGGCTATGCTGAACTTCCTTGACGACCCTTTAATTGATGCCTTCAAGCAAATGAATTCTTCTGATGTTGAATTTTTACCTGCATTAGAGTTCGACTCCTTGTGGCAAACTAAAGCGCTGAGCAGGAGTGACAATATTGCGTGGTCAAAACTGATGGAAAACTGGGAGCTTTTTGAACATTTGGATCTCTCATTGGGTCTGTCCCGTGTTGCTGACTCAGAGCTGCCGCGGAAAGATGGTATGAAAGGCATGATGACTTTTAACTCGAGTCTCTTTGATCAAAGCACAGTAGTCATGATCTTTGATTGCTTCAAGAACCTGCTGGAGATGGCAGTGGAAAACCCACACAAAGTAGTGTGGGAACTTCCCATCCTCACTCAGGCTGAGCATCAGAGGCAGTTAGTGGCGTGGAACAAAACATCTGCTCCTTATCCTAAGCCTGGGTGGCTGGTGCACGAGTTTTTCCTGGATCAAGCCGAGGCAAATCCAAATGCAATAGCTC
>PIVM01000815.1 GCA_003353945.1 Gammaproteobacteria bacterium | reverse complement strand
CCATCTGTCGTTGTTGGGAACCGTTGGACGAATCATCGCGGTATGCGCGAAACTGCCAAAATTTTCTCCTCGAATAGGGACATGAAGTGGTCCGAACCGTGCCGAGAATGGTGATAATCAAAAAATAGGAGGTCTGTTGGGCAAGAGG
The DNA here is from genome assembly GCA_003353945.1 of Gammaproteobacteria bacterium. Lineage (GTDB taxonomy): Bacteria > Pseudomonadota > Gammaproteobacteria > Pseudomonadales > PIVM01 > PIVM01. The sequence goes on along the minus strand of PIVM01000815.1, from coordinate 688 downwards.
GCGTGCGAAGGGCCTCCTAGGCGTCGGGACACGCCTTCAAAGTAGCCGAATGCGGCGACTTCGCCAAGTTCGAGCTAAAAGTTCACCACGTTCCCGTGCGACATTGCGCCCCTTGTGGGTGCCAAAATGTATTGAATTAGTTGCAGTTGTATTTCCCGAAAATGGCGCCTCTATTTTTTTATACTGGGTCACCCTTTTTTATTGTCTGAATTTACACACGCGAGCTTTCGGTGAAGCGTCGAGTCTCCGGTGGAATAAATGATTGGGTGGGCACATTACTGTCCATTCAGCAGCACGAGCTCAGAGGAATGTGTAAATGAGGACAATGAAAATGGGGACTACCTGTTGTCATACCACGACGTTGAGGTCCATCTGACCGTAGTTGAAACGTTCCTATTCGTGGCTTTTTTCGTACGTCTATAAATGAACACAATAAAATATGGACCCTTGTGAAACGTTTGAAACTTTGGGAACTTTTGTAGGCATCGAGTCTCCGGTGGAACAAATGCTTGCACCGGACGATGAGGCACATGGCAGCCCATTCAGTCAACAAGCTCACTCTCCATTGTTCTTTGTTGTTTGTTGTTTTCACCACTCTCTGATTGCCAACCACCATTGCTCGTCATCAATAATACATCGTTTGTACCGTCATGATAGTACACAGACCCAACAAGGGGCGTATCAGAGT
>PIVM01000121.1 GCA_003353945.1 Gammaproteobacteria bacterium | reverse complement strand
CAGCAGGTGCGTACCCTGATGGAAAATTGATTTGATGGGTTTCTTCCACCCCCACGCTTGGGCCAATATGTTAAATTGCGAAAAGGTAGCATCAATTCAATGAGACGCTGCACTAGTGGATCGACGCCTGCGCCAGCTACCTTAAACAGCTTTTCGGTTTCTGCATCGATCACGGTAATATCCTGTTTCTTTTCTCCTATAACAATGACTTCTTCCAATGGTTTGTCGGTGTCATTTTTTAGTTTGTCCTCTGCTGTTGTAAAAGGGATAGCACTCCATAAAAAAGCAAAAACCACATACCTCTTAATAGTCATAATTTATTTTTTTGAATGATTGTGTATTGGCGAGCCGGTGAGCGGCAAGCAATGAATCGCTCATCTTACCTAACAAAAACCATTGACGCATTATTTGAATGGCAATCCATCGAAAACCTGTTGTGAATACCGTAATCAAATGATCAAATGTTTTTTTTGCAAAATAAATTTTAAACGAGAAGAGTTTTAGCCGCTAAATGTAATAGTATTTCTATCTGTGCTACCATCTTGCACAACACAGGCAACAGAAGGAATTGCATTCAATGTCTGACAACCCTCGGGGACCTGCAAAAGAGACAACAAACCGTCATTCGTTATATGTTTTACTTATTAGCATTCATGGGCTTATTAGGGCAAATGATCTGGAGCTGGGTCGTGATGCAGATACAGGTGGACAGACAAAATATGTTGTTGAGCTGGCCACAGCACTTGCAGAGAATGCAGGTGCTGAACGTGTTGAATTATTAACGATAGAAAATATTGATCCTGCAGTTAGTGCAGATTATGCAGAAAGTGTCGAACCCATTTGTGATGGTGCAGATATTATTCGTATCAGTTGTGGTGTGGATGAGTACCTGCCTAAAGAAGCACTCTGGGATCATCTTGATCGATTTGTTGATAACACCATTAAATACCTCAAACAACAGGAACGGATGCCTGATCTGATTCATTCACACTACGCTGATGCCGGTTACGTAGGTTGTCGATTGTCACATCTGTTGGGGATTCCCCTAATCCACACAGGCCATTCATTAGGGCGCAGTAAAAGAAGGCGCCTGTTAAGTGCTGGCTTAACGCCGGATGAAATTGAAAAACGTTACAACATTTCCCGTCGTATTGAAGCGGAGGAAGAAACCCTGGGTGTTGCTGATTTGGTAATGACCAGCACGCACCAGGAAATTGAAGAGCAGTATGGCGCATACGAGTATTATCATCCCGATAAGATGCGTGTTATCCCGCCGGGAACGGACCTGAATCGTTTTTATCCGCCAATGGGTGAAGAATGGGATAGTGAGGCGTATCAGCTTGTGGCAAAGTTTTTAGAGTATCCCATAAAGCCCATGATATTGGCGCTTTCACGGCCGGATAAAAGAAAAAATATAAGCACATTGATAGAAGTTTATGGTGAGTCGAAAACACTTCAGTCTTTGGCAAACCTGATTATCATTGTTGGAAACCGAGATGATATTAATGAAATGGAGGAGGGGAGTCAGGAAGTCCTAAAATCTCTGCTGCTCGATATTGATCGTTATGACTTGTATGGAAAAGTCGCTTACCCCAAATATCATAGTTCAGAGCATGTCCCCGTGTTTTATCGTTTGGCGGCGTTGTCAAACGGTGTATTTATTAATCCTGCATTAACTGAACCCTTCGGACTGACTTTAATAGAGGCGGCAGCGACCGGCGTGCCTATTGTCGCCACGGAAGATGGGGGGCCTCGCGATATTCTTGAAAATTGTAAAAACGGATTTCTAGTTGATCCTTTGGATCATCAAGATATTGAATCCAAGTTGATAGAAATACTCGATAATAAAGAGCAGTGGGATGCCATGTCGGTTAATGGTTTGGTCGGTGTGCATAAACAATACCGATGGGATGCACACGCAGATGGTTATCTGAGAGAAGTCACTCCTCTGATTGGCAGAACAGTTCAACTTGAAAAACTGCCTCTTCAGCGTCGCAAGCAGCTTTATCATGATAGGGCCATATTTTCGGATCTGGACAATAATTTAATTGGTGATAAGGCGAGCCTGGCTGAATTTGTTAAGGTGCTGCAAAAAAATCGTAAACACACTACGTTTGGTATTGCTACGGGGCGTCGCTTGGACTCGGCGTTGAGATTGATAAAGCAGTATGATATTCCCAGACCTGATATTTTGATTACCAGTCTTGGTACGGGCATTTATTACGGCAATGATTTAGATAAAGACCAGCTTTGGCCTGATCATATAGAGCATGGTTGGAATCCAAAAAAAATCAGAAAGATATTAAGTACAATTCCGGGATTGGCGCTTCAGCCAAAATCAGAACAAAGCGATTTCAAGATCAGTTACTATTATGATGAAAAAATATCCCCGGATGTTGCCGACATTATCAAATTACTGTTAAACCATGAACAAACGGTTAACGTCAATTTTGCTTTTGGGCAATACGTGGATATTGTACCCATGCGAGCATCAAAGGGTTTTGCCTTACGATGGTGCGCGGGTCGAGTGGGAATTGCACTTGATAATATTCTGGCATGCGGCGGTTCGGGTTCTGATGAGGATATGATGCGCGGTAATACGCTCGGTGTGGTCGTTGCTAATCGTCATGATGAAGAACTGTCAGAGTTGTCGGATATTGATCGAATTTATTTTGCTGAGACATCCTATTCGGCTGGTATTTTGGAAGCGATTGATTATTACAATTTTTTTGAGAGCGACTGAAAGTCGATGGGTAAACGCACTATTCCAACTAGCGCAGATAAATCAATCTTACTGTGCACTGATCTGGATAGAACTCTGTTGCCCAATGGTAAGCAAGAAGAATCAGAGAACGCCAGGCTGCGGTTCCGTAAACTGGCCTCCCGTCCTGACGTTGTTCTGGTCTATGTTACGGGCAGGGATCGACAGCTGTTGAGCCAAGGATTGCTGGAATACGATTTGCCCTTTCCCGAATACGCAATAACAGATGTTGGTACTCAAATTTTCCAGATAAAGAATGCAAAGTGGCGGATGTGGGATGAGTGGGAAGAGCACTTATTCTGTCACTGGCCAGCCCATACCAGAACTGTTATCGAGCCGCTATTGCTTGAAGACAAAAGAATGTGTCTTCAGGAGCTTGAAAAGCAGAATCGATTCAAAATCAGCTATTATGTTTCTATAGACGTTGATTCCGTCCAATTGCTCTCTGGTATTGATTCGCGCTTACGTGAGCAAGGGATCAAAGTGAATATGATATGGAGTGTGGATGAGCTTAAGCAGATAGGGCTCTTAGATCTATTACCAATAAACGCCACTAAACGTCATGCAATAGAGTTTCTTGTAAAAGGAAAGGGGTTTTGTGTTGAGAATACGCTATTTGCTGGGGACAGCGGTAATGATCTGGCTGTTGTAGGAAGTTCGATTAAAACCATCCTGGTGGCTAATGCGAGTGACGCTGTCAAGCAGGAGGCGCTTGAATTAAGTCAGCGAGCAGATCAGGAAGAAAATCTTTATATTGCGACTGGGAATAATGTCCTGGGCATGAATGGCAACTATAGTGCAGGAGTATTGGAAGGCGTGGTGCATTATGTTCCGCATGCACTAAATTGGTTGGAATAGGATTCAAAAACCTGAACTCTCGGATTCGGGCTAAACTGAGAAAGAAATATGCACGCCAAACAATCTTATGAAAAACAGAATGTATTGGTTTTTGGAGAAGTATTGTTCGACTACTTTGAGGACAATAGTAGTGTTTTAGGCGGTGCTCCCTTCAATGTCGCGTGGCATCTTCAGCAGTTTGGCTTAAACCCGACGATGATTACAAGAATCGGCGAAGATGCATTAGGTGACTTGGTGCAGGCGGCTTGGGGTGAATCAGCCATGGAAAAGACGGGATTACAGCTTGATCACTTGCACCCTACGGGCAGGGTGCAAGTGACTGTCAATCAGGGTGAGCCGAGCTATCAAATCCTTCCTGATCAAGCCTATGATTTTATTGAACTGCCGGATTTGCACAGGGGTGAGAGCTATTCATTGCTTTACCACGGGAGTTTGGCACTAAGAAATTCGCGTTCACGCGAAACGCTGGAAAAAATTGCTAAAAACACACAGTTGCCCATTTTTCTAGACATCAATTTACGCACGCCTTGGTGGCAAGCTTCACAGATCGCAAATATGTTAAAACGGGCTGCGTGGGTTAAGCTTAATAGAGAAGAGTTGTTTTTCATTGCGAATGCAGGTTTTGAAAATGCTGTGAATCGACCTGCCGATAGTGTTGGCAGTGATTTGAGTAATAAGGATGCAATGGACCAACAGATTGAATTTTTTATGGCTTGCTATCCCTGTCAGTTGCTTATCGTTACCTTAGGTAAAGAGGGAGCGATCGCAGTAAATTCTCAAGGCCAGCGCTGGCAGATTGCACCACAAAGCAATCTTGAGGTTGTGGATACTGTGGGTGCGGGTGATGCATTTGCCAGCGTTATGATTATTGGACAGCTTATGAACTGGCCTGTTGAACTGGCATTGCATAGAGCACAAAGCTTTGCATCTGCTATTGTCAATATAAGGGGCGCACTCATTAAAGAGAAAAGTGTGTATCAATGTTATCTCAAACAATGGGATCTGCAATGAGTATGGATTCAGATTTTCTTGAAGCGCTATCCGTTTATCTGATATCTGAGAGACAGCATGCGCTTAAGTTTTTTACAGAGCTTCAAGAATTAGGCCGTAGTTTTTTATTACGCAGTGATTTAATAGATACGTATCAAAATAGTCTATCTGAACAATCAAAGGGCAAAATTTCCGACACCCCTTTGCAGAAAATGATTAACTGGGCTCAGGATGCAGCGCTGGATCATTCATGGATTTACCTGGCGTTGCGAACACAAATAGCCGATTGGTCTTATCTGCGCATACACTTTGATACCATGGGTGTTGATGCTATATCAGTCTCGGCTTTTCTCTCATTTAAAGAGCGTTTAATCGATAATAGAAACCACGATGCTAACTGGTCTTTGGAAATCGATCTGGAACCCTTCTCAAGAGAGTTCCCAAAGTTGCAGGAATCACGATCCATTGGTCGTGGTGTGGAATTTCTCAATAGAAGTCTTTCAAGGCAATTGTTTGATGAATTGGTAAAGGGGGACAGTCGCTTATTAGAGTTTTTGCGCGTCCATCGCTACAAAGAACAACAGCTGATGTTAAACGGTGTTATTAATGATATTAATGCACTTCGAAAGGCCATAAGAAAAGCGGAAGAATATCTGCAATCATTGCCCGCTGACACGGATTGGAAAGACATTTTTCAACCATTACGCATATTGGGTTTCGAATTGGGTTGGGGTAAAGATGTTCGCCGTGTTTTAGACACGATGGCCTTATTATTGGATATTTTGGAAGCCCCCTCTCACGATGCGCTGGAAGAATTTCTTGCTCGAATACCCATGATATTTACCATTGGTATTCTTTCTCCCCACGGTTGGTTTGGGCAGTCCGGTGTGTTGGGGCGACCCGATACCGGTGGGCAGGTCGTTTATATTCTCGATCAGGTCAGGGCCTTGGAGCAGGAAATGCACAAACGTCTGGTCGAGCAAGGGCTGGATATTGAGCCAAAGATATTAGTCGTCACTCGCTTGATTCCTGAAGCAGAGGACACCACTTGCGATCAACGCCTGGAACCCATAGCAGGCACTCGCAATGCAGTGATACTAAGAGTCCCATTTAGAAATCAGTCCGGTGAAATTCAACAAAAATGGATTTCCAGATTTGATATTTGGCCTTATCTCGAGCAGTTCTCGTATGATGTTGAGCGGGAGTTGTTGGCTGAAATCGGAGGGCGCCCAGACCTGCTTATTGGCAACTACTCCGATGGCAATCTGGTGGCCTCACTGCTGTCGCAAAGATTAAGTATTACGCAGTGTAATATTGCGCACGCCTTGGAGAAAACGAAGTACTTGCTCTCAGATTTGTATTGGCGAGAAATGGAATCCCAATACCATTTCTCTTCACAATTCACAGCGGATCTGATTTCAATGAACACCGCAGATTTTATTATCACCTCAACCTATCAAGAAATCGCAGGCACGCAAGATACGGTTGGGCAATATGAAGCGCATCAGGCATTCACTATGCCGGATCTGTTTCGCGTTGTGCACGGCATTGATGTGTTTGATCCAAAGTTCAATATTGTGTCACCGGGAGCAGACCCGACTGTTTACTTTCCCTTTAGATATGACAATGAAAGACTCAGTCATCTGCATCAGGAAATTGATCGTTTGCTTTTTAGTGCTGAACATGATTTTGATTGCCGGGGTGTCTTTGTTGAGACGGATAAGCCGATTATCTTCACCATGGCAAGAATGGATCGAATAAAAAATATTACAGGTTTGGTGGAATGGTATGGTAATTGTCCTGAACTAAGAGAAAGAGCGAACTTGCTTGTGGTTTCTGGGCATGTTGATCCCAGTAGATCCAGTGACGCAGAAGAGCGGGAAGAGATTGAAAAGATGCACTCTCTAATGGATCAGTATGAGCTGGACAACCATGTGCGCTGGTTGGGAATGCGGTTGGAGAAATATTTCAGCGGAGAGCTCTACCGGGTTATTGCCGACAAGAAAGGTATTTTTGTACAGCCCGCATTATTTGAGGCATTTGGTTTAACTGTTATTGAAGCGATGGCCAGTGGTTTGCCGACGTTTGCCACCTGTTTTGGCGGGCCACAAGAGATCATAGAGGATGGCAAGTCGGGTTTTTATATTGATCCGAATCATGGTGACAAGGCGGCTCAAATACTACTGAGCTTTTTTCAGAATTGCCAAGATAATCCCGGTGAATGGGACAAAATATCAAATGGTGGTCTAGAGCGTGTGGAAGCCTGTTACACCTGGAGCCGTTATGCTGAAAGGCTTATGACATTATCCAGAGTGTATGGCTTTTGGCGATACGTTACCGATTTGGAGCGTTCTGAGACGCGCCGTTACCTGGATATGTTTTACGGTCTGAAGTTTCGTCCAGGTTGTGGTATGAAGTAGATTTCTGACAATCAATTTACACAAGAATACCATTTCTAAGAAGTTTCGAAAATTCCTTTTCTGGAATGGGCTTGCTGAACAAATATCCTTGGGCGAATTCACAACCGTGCTCTACGAGGTGTGTAAGCTGCGCTTTTGTTTCTACACCTTCAGCAACAACCTTTAACCCTAAGCCTTTAGCCATAGCGATGGAGGCATTGACTAGTTCACGGTCAGCTGGATTTTCTGTTAGATCACAGATAAAACTACGATCTATTTTCAATGTATCAAAGGGATAGCGACGGAGGTAACTCATTGATGAATATCCCGTGCCAAAATCGTCCATAGCAATACCAATGCCCAAATTATGCAAGGCACTTAAGGCATTTTCCACATCAGTATGAGCGCTCAATAGTACGCCTTCGGTAATTTCAAGTTCCAAAGATTCGCCTGACACGCCTGATTGTTTCAAGACATACTCAATGTATTGTAATAGGTTTGGATCACGGAATTGACAAGGTGAGAAATTAACAGAAATTTTGAAATTTGGATCGTAGTTCTGTTGCCATTGTGCAGCCATTTTCAGTGCATTAGTCAAGACATACTGACCGATTTGCACAATGTGTCCTGTCTGCTCTGCTACAGGAATAAGCTCAATCGGTGAAACATTTCCCAGTGTCGGATTGTTCCAGCGCAGCAAGACTTCTGCACCGACAATCGAGTTTTCTGGGATACTTATTATGGGTTGGTAGCAAAGATGATACTCGTTACGAGTTAATGCACCGTGTAAATGCTCTTCCAGTTGCAAGCGCCGGGATCCTTCTTGGTTCATCACGTCGGTAAAATAGTGGTAGTTGTTGCGTCCCTGTTCCTTGGAGTGGTACATGGCTGTATCGGCTTTTCGAAGAAGCTCCGACGAGGTTTTACCATCATCAGGATAACAGGCGATGCCGAGGCTTGCAGTGAGGATCAGTTCTCGATTACCCAGGAGGAAGGGGACGCGAAAACGCTTCAGTAGGTTATTAGCTACTGGAATTGCATCGATTGCATTTGTCAAACCACCTAACAGGATAATAAATTCATCGCCTCCCAGACGACCGACTGTATCGCCATCTCGCAAGGCATCACGCAGTCTGCGAGCAGCTTGCACCAGGAGTTGGTCACCACAATCATGCCCAAGTGTGTCATTGACTTTCTTGAAATTATCAAGGTCCAGAAACAGTGCTGCAATCCGGTTATTAGTGCGTTTTGTTTCCTTAATTAGTTGTGTCAGGCGATCAAGGGATAGAAAGCGGTTGGGAAGATCGGTAAGGTTGTCGTAGTGGGCTTGATGAAGTATGCGCTCGCGTTGTTGCTTTTGCTCGGTGATATCACGCCAGACAGTGTGAATAGTTTGAGTTCCTGTCTCTGTTGAAATGGGTGTTAATAGAACTTCAACAGGAAAAACTCCGCCATTAGCCCGAACATGGTCCCATTCAAATCGGTTGCTTCCTTTTTCCAGGGCAACTCTCATCATTTCATTGGCTTTTTCATTTGAATTTCTGCCATCGGGCTGTTTTTCAGGGGACAATGCTGATGGATGGGTTTGAAGCAGTTCTTTCTTATCACTATACCCAAGCATATCGACCGTCGCTTGGTTGCAATCAACAAATGTTTCGTTTTCTATGATTAAGATAGCGTCTTTTGAATTTTCAAAGAGATCTCGGTATTTTTTGTCGGCCTTTTCCCGCTCCTCATCAACCTGCTTTTTTTTGGTAATATCTTCATGAACACAAAGCCATACTGAACCGTAGCGTTGATGCTCAAAGGCAGATACAGAAGCTTGAGACCAGAAAAGAACGCCATCTTTTTTAATATTGCAAACCTCTCCGCTCCAACCTCCCTTGTTATTCAAGTCGCGAAAAATATCGTTAGCAGTCTCTTCGGGCGTTTTATCAGTTGGGGCGTTCACTATACTGACGTGTTTGCCAAGCATTTCTCCAGGTTCATAACCGAACATCGATTCAAATTTGGGGTTCGTAAAGACAATATTTCTGTCTTTAGCTCGTACAAGAAAAACACCCTCGGCAATGTTCTGTAAGATTTCAGAGTGAAAACGCTGCTGTTCTTCCAATCGATTACGTTCAGTAATATCCGTTATGATCGAAATAAAACCGACAATCCTTTCTTTTTGATCTCGCTTGTAGGTCCAGTCAACTTGAACATCAATAATCCGTCCGTTTCTTTGTCGATTCTGTGCTTTATAGGGTGTTGGTGTGGGTTGTTCGTTAACCAAATACGTAAGATATTCACGAAGTTGCTTCTTTTCCTTCTCACTGGCGAGAAGATCCCAAATAGCCTTCCCAACCAATTCGCCTTGTGCGTATCCACAGATTTTGTGGTGCGCAGAATTGCAAAAAGTAATGATTCCGTTAACGTCATTTTCCTGAATGCCATGCGGAATCGTTTCAACAAGCATCTCATACAGTTTTTCACTGCATGCATGATTGCTCGGAAAATCTCCTTTACATTGCGTATTATTTTTATTCAACTGCGCTAAAGACAGTGCTATTGTGTTATTGTCATTTTGCATAAAATACAGACTCCTTATTGCTGCCTCATGATTTCCATTTCAAATGTTGTATGCAAAATCCAGTATTAGTCGAGAGTCATCTACTAAAGCAAATAACTTGCGAGTAAGTAACTCGAAGTTGGATTTATTTCTATAGCCTAAGTTCGCTGGTTTGTCTAGACTTTGAATTGATGTGCCCTGTCCCTCAATTCTGATGGCGCTAAGCGGAAATAAATGCCTCGACTAATTCGAGGCATTTTCATTTCTGAATGAACTACAGATTATGTTACTCAACAGGCAGTTTGTGCTGTTTTCTGATAAAGCGTTCAGCGCAAAGGATGGGAATCACTCTCAAGGCGAAGAGTTACGCAGGTGACCCTCACCCATACACTTTTAAGCCTACAAGCCCAATACTGCTTCACTGACTACATAGCCCGACTCAATTGCTTGCTGAGTGCCAACTCCGCTGCCACCGGCGTCGGTACCTACAATATACAGTCCGTTAACGGATGTTTGGATAGATGGCTTCGAGTCACCGCATTGACCAACGATTTGAGCCAATCCAATGGTTTCCCCGCCAGCTCCTGGTACGGTCGCATCTCGGGTGGCATTCGAGACACTTTTTGCCGTGTATAGCACCTTTTCTTCAATGAGATCAGGTAGCGCTGGGTATGCGCTAAAAAGAATTTCTTCACCGGCATCAGCCCAGGCTGTAATGTCTTCTTTGCTTATTTTCGGATCAGCCGGACAGAAAGAACCTGTTAGCACCAGTTGTTTGCCCGCTGGTGCGTGTTCGGTGTCGTAATGGGACGGCACTTCAATATAAAGCACACCTTCGCGTGAGGCTTCACCGGCATGAGCGTCGGCTAAACGCTGGGCACTCCAGGGGCTGGTGTTGGAAAAGACCACGCCGTAGCCGTCCTGGAGCAGTGGTTCTTTTAGGAAATAGCGATAACCTAGCAGTGCATGCGATGGCACGAGGTTCTTAATCCTGTCGATATAATCTGCCTCAAAATGCTGCGCGCCCGCCAGTTTGAGTATGGTGGGTTGAATACCGGCATTGCTGATCACAATGGATGACTCATATTTCGAGCCGTCTTCGGTTTCAACACCCTTAACCGTATTGTCTTCTATGACGATTTTTTCCAGGCGAGAACCCATGAGTACTTCACCGTTGTTTTCGCGTACGAAATCACAGCAGGCTTCTGCCAGTTCTCCCCAGCCACCCAGGCAGAATTGACCGCCGCCACCGAGAAAGACTTTCTGCAAACCGCTGATGGCCTCAGCGCAATCAAGCTGGTCTACTGGCACCATGTACATACCGTCCAAGCAGCTACTCACCACAAAAGCGTAGACGGAGTCTGGCAGATTGGCCTTGCGTACCCAGGATTCAAAATCGCTGCCTTCGAGCTCCTTGATCTGCTCTGGTGGCATCAGCGTCAGGTTCATCATAAATTCCAGGGCAGCATCGCGCTGATCCGCCGGTACCATCAGCCAGTCGAATAACACGTTTGGGTCCAGGGCGTCGCCATCTGAATCCGGCATACTCGTGTATTGTCCATTGGGGGACTTGTAAACTGGTTTGCCGGTCGCAGTAATCAGGTTTGCACGATTGGTTTTGTCCAGATCTTGGAGTAATTTCGATGCCCAGCTACCTTCAATGGGCGCCCCGATCACAGGCCAGGGGCTGTAAGTGAAATCTTTGCGGGAATGGCTCATGGCTTTTCCACCAGCCTTTTTGTTCTTTTCGATCAGCAGTACTTTTTTACCGCCCTTGGCTAGTAGTGCCGCGCAGGCTGCGCCGCCGAATCCTGCGCCGATTACGATGGCATCAAATTGATTACTTGTCATGGTGAAAAAGCCTCATGTGCATTGTATTTGTAACTGTGCAATTACTGCGCAGTCTGTGGTTGTCGTTTTGATTGTTGGTGTTTGCTAGTTATTTGCTAGGTTAGTAGGAGGGCTATTATTCGGTGAATCAGGCGCCTAATTCAACTAGCTTTCCGATATTTAATGCTGTTTGCACGTGAGGTGAAAATGAGTGTCCGATAGATATTACGATAGTTATTAAGAGTATTATCTTTGTTTCCAACTAGAATGCCCCATAACCCCTAGGTTTAACGGTTCGCAGCGCTCAAATTTCACATCTCTTACATATTTGAAATCTCGCCAAAGCAGCTTATACCCTTTAAAGAGTCGAAATTTGTGAATTCGTTTACGGAAAATTTGTATCTCTTCTTCAGTCGCGAGTCGTTTCTTTCCGATCACTGTGCCGTACAGTTTGACTCCCGTCGGTGTGAGAAATTTTCCTAAAAATAAAGATTTTATCCAAAAGGAGAATAATCCACCGTTGCTAATCACCACACAAATTCTTGGATTATGTTCAAGGTTTTTTGCTGTTTGACTGCTAAAAACCTCAAAGTAAAATCCCGTATAGTCGTCTTGTAAACACAGTGAACCAATAGGTGCCGCATTGGGTGTGCCATCTTCACTGACGGATGCCACAGCATAATGACCGCAGCTTTCAAACGCTTTTTCAAGCAAATGACGAATTGCTTCCCAATTGTTTTTTAATTCCACAATGACTCTCCTTTAATTTGTTTTCTTTTGCCATGTCGGCAAGACATGAACCCTCCATGCAAATATTAGTTCCAAAACAGCAATGCCCACGATAGCAGTAATAAACCATAGCCCGCCTGATTTCATCAAGGAACCGTGGATGTAATACAGCACAATAGCAAGTGTTCCACCCATCAGTAGGGTTGGCCATGGCAGCTCGTTGAATTCTAGTTTTTGGCGTCCTTGTATAATGGCTAAAAAAGGAAAGGCAGAGGATTGTGCGAGATACTGGCGATAGACATCACCTTTCGTTGAGAGTAGTTTTTTGTCCTGATGAATCATTCCTGCGACACACAATACAACGAAACCGCCAAAGAAAATCGCATTCATGTGCGCTGATGAGAACATCAAGTGTGCGGTAAAGATTAACGCAAAGCCTGACAAAAACGGATGCCGTGTTATTCGTTGAATACCCGTTGGTGAATTGATTTTTTGTGAAAAAACGGCCATTGGGGATGATATATAGCCTGTGATACAGGTATTAAGTAGAGCCATTCCTAACAAGATCAGTACAGCTCCGATATAGCCAGTGAGGCCGCTAAGTGAATAGCCGAAGCCCACTTCGTGGCTGGGTCGGTTGTCTGCGTAGTAACTTACCAGGCAATAAAAGGTAGTTATTGCAATCATGCTGTAGCACAGGATAAACCATCCTTCGCCCAGTAAATTTACCATGCGAGATCGAACAACTTGAATTGACAATGCGATATGGGATAAGCCGAAAAGAAGCCATAACAGGCAGAGATTGATATGTTCTTCCATTGAATCTTGTCCTCTAAGAAATTGCTTAAATACTGTTTCCGATTATTCATTTCTCGCTAGGTTTGTGCAAACGATATATTCTTGCTTATAGTTAAGATAAACTTACCTGATAAGAGCTGTTTATTCATAACTACCTAATACATTCGTAAAACAATTTTCTACGGTTTAGAAAATATGAATTATGCCAACATCCCTTCCTTGTCGCAGCTGAAGGCTTTTGAAGCGGCAGCGCGCCTGCAGAGCTTCAAGCTTGCCGCTGCTGAGCTGTGCATTTCGCCCTCTGCCATAAGTCAGCAGATTCGCCTGCTTGAGCAGTTTCTGGGCTGCAGACTTTTTGAACGTAAAGCGCGTGCTATCGAATTAACGTCAATCGGCGAAACCTATTTGCGAGAGGTTTGCTCATGTCTTGCCCAACTTGCACAAGCAACACAATCTTTTCGTCGACATCAAATAAACATATTGCGCCTAAGCACAGTGCCATTTATCGCCCATGACTTTGCAATACCGGCAATGCCTTCTTTTTTTAAGCGTTGCCCCGAGGTTGAACTGAGAATTGAAACCGATATGGGCTTAGTGGATTTTGATGTACAGGATGTTGATGTCGCCCTGCGGGTTGCCGTAGGCCCATGGCCGGGGTTGCATTGCGAAAAATTGGGTGATCTAATCGTCGTGCCTGTATGCTCTCCGGCAATCGAAGGCAAACTGGATAATGTTGAGGCTTTTTATAATCAACCGCTAGTGACTGTTGATAGTCGCAAAGAGCAAATGATTGAAATTTTTGCGCATGCTCAATATGGCTCTCATAAAAAGATTATTACATTTAATACTTATTTTGAGACTATGCGGGCCATTGAGCAGGGAGTAGGTGTTGGTGGCGCAATATTGCCAATTACGGGTAATTGGATTAAGTCTGGGTGTTTACGTATTCCGTTTCAATTCTCGCAAAAAATACCTCAATCGCTCTATCTTATTTGCAAAGAAGAAAATCGAGAAAGGCCAGGTATGATCGCTCTTTTCGAATGGCTTAGGGAAATCTATGATGATTTGCCTGGTTTGCCTCCGTGGAGCTTAGTTTAATAGTTACCCCGATATACGACTAACATCCCATGTGATTGGCGTGCGCATACATTGCAGTATAGCGTAGGATAAATACATAGATATGCGCACGTATTGCATTTATAAGGTCCTCAGGCTTGCTTTTGAGTCGCAAATTTCAGCAGTTTGTTAAGCATTTGAAATATTGTTAGATATTAATGTAACTTGCTACTCCATAATAAAAAATCTGAGGATTATGCAAAATTTAATAGTTGAACTGTTGAGTTATTCTTGTTCGGTATATATCATGACGATTAGTGCTAGTTTAAATAACAGTAATGCTTTTAAATACCGTATGAGTATATGGCGAGCTGTTAACGAAAGTCGACGTGTGGCAGTTTGTTTTAGTGGATTGCCGCTTCAATTTTTCAAGCTGTTGATAAATAAAGACATAATAAGTCAGCAGCAGATTTCAGGGACGTGATAACAATTAGAAAGTCTACAAGTTAGGAGTGTCATTATGATCAAACAAAAAAAGGCCAGCAGGCTAAGGCCGCTCTTCGTTAGTGCGCTACCAGCCGTCTCTTTCGCAGCCATTTTC
>PIVM01000814.1 GCA_003353945.1 Gammaproteobacteria bacterium | reverse complement strand
GCTGATTTAGAACTGTTGATTTACTTCGATTGTTTAGGGCAGTTTAGAAAGCGCGATTTTGAAGACGGTAGCCTTACATACTCTTGGGACAATAGGAGATGGAATAGGCTGCTTAAAGAGGGCTGGATCGTCAAATGGCGAGGTTATAACGGGTCTGATAAAAGCTATAGTATATATAAGATTAGTTTTAGATGCAAATGCTTAATACAGCAAATGTATCGTATAATGTTAGGTGAAGAGGATATACCTACTTCAACTAGGCGTAATCCTTTAATGAAAAAAGACACATACAGTGCGAAAGTTTATTCCGCTGCATTCGATAAAGTTAACAAAGATAAAACAAGATAATTATGGTAAACATGAACATGATGGGTCAAATGCCTGGCGTACAAGACACAAGCGAAATGGCAATGCAACAAGCACAAGCACAATTACAAGCACAGTTTCCTGCGGGGACTCTTCAAGCAGCGCAAGGCATATACGGAACACCGGAACAAAAAGCTATGGCAATGGCACAGGGAGGAACATCAGCAGGGGTACTTTAAAACAAAAGATATGGATTATAAAAAACAAATGGTATCCAACCCAACAGGTGGAGCTAAAGGACAAATAGGAGAATCAGCATTATGGGATGGGCCATTAAGCCAAGAGGGTAGGCCTCACGGTAAAGGATCTTCTTCAGGAAAGAATGGTATGCAGGTATTAAAATACCCAACGCCTTACGAAGCTAAGCCAATCACGCAGTGTGCTAAAGGACGCTCGAATGAATCTTACTAGTAACTTTAAAAAGTCCGAGTTTGAATGCAAATGCGGTTGCGAAATGCCTATGGAAGTGTT
>PIVM01000813.1 GCA_003353945.1 Gammaproteobacteria bacterium | reverse complement strand
TTTACGTCAAGATGTCGAGTCCTTCCATTATGTCCAGGTGTTGTAGACGTGATAATGGTAGTTGCATTGTCGCACCACCACGTAATACAGTTTTGGTCTAGTCCAATTTCATTGAGTAACCCACGTATGCTTTCCCCATGGCGTGTTCCTTCATTCAAAGCTGTCCATTCAGCTTCTGTGGTCGACGTTACTACAGCGCGTTGAGTACGCGATGCCCATTGAATCGTTGCTCTTCCTAATTTTATCACGTATCCTGTGCAAGATCTCCTGGTAAATTGGTCCGCAGCAAAGTCTGCATCACTGTATCCTGTGATCGTTAGTTTTTCTTTTATGTTTTGCGGGTAAAGTAGTCCGATCTCCGCAGTATTCAGCACGTATCTGAGTGTGTGTTGCAATGATTTCCAATGACGCATAGTGGGGTCAGCGCTTACTTTGCCCAGCTCTCGTGTGGCGTTAGCTATGTCTGGTCTTGTCATATTTGCAAGATACAAAAGTTGACCCACAGCTTGTCGGTAAGGATATTGCTGTAAATCCAACGGCTCTTCTTTATCCTCATCTCTTGGTGTTATGTCAACGCCTTTCTGAAGCGGTGTATCAACTCCCCTGGCTATCTCCCCCAGATGAGCCTTGGCAATCCTTTTCGCATATTGTTCCTGATTTAAAAATATGCCGTCTTTTCGTTCTTCGAGTTGAATTCCTACATATACCTTTGGCTCCCCCAGATCACGTCCTGGAAATTTATTCAACAAGTATTCTTTCATTCTCTGTATTTCTTTAATCCAGCTTCCAGTAAAACCGCTGTCATCCACATAGATCCATAGGATCGCGATATCCCCG
>PIVM01000120.1 GCA_003353945.1 Gammaproteobacteria bacterium | reverse complement strand
GGTAACTTTTTATTTGAAATGGTCCATCATCAAAACACTTCAGATATGAAACCCAGTCATATCTCAACAGATAAACACGGAAGCAACGCGCTGAACTACGGTTTGTTTGATTTAACAGACTTAGTTTTTGCTCCTCGCATCCCCAAACCGCATCGTGAATCCCTCTGGGGCTAGGCCAATGTTGTAAGTGCACAGCAACTTTTATAATACCCTATACTCTCTAGTATTAGACATTAGCAGAAGAGCGGCTATAATAGCTATACCTGTCAATATGTTAGAATTTCCCGCTTATGAGCACTCCAAAACCGGTTCCTCTATATCCTGCGTACACTGAATTCAAATCGCTAGACCTTACAGACTTTCCTGAAGTGAAAGCGCTCCTTGAAGATGGCCCTGAATGGCGGCTACGGCATTGGCGTTGGGGGCAGGAATTTCTAGCTTACACTGGTCGAAATAAATCGGAACACACGTTTTCTCGTTTTAGAAATGAGATCGAACGCTTTCTGCTGTGGACGTTCCTCTTCAAGGACAAGCCCATCGATGACATGCGTAAAACCGACATTCTCGAATATGCGGACTTTTGCTGGCAGCCACCTGTGAGTTGGATCAGTCTGGTTAGCAGCGACAGATTTTCCACGGAGTCAGGTCAGTTTGTGGTTAAAAAAGACTGGCGACCGTTTCGCTTGAAACTACCTAAAAATCAGCCAATAAAGAATCCAGATAAGAAGAAATACAAGCCTTCGCAGATGACGCTCAAATCAACATTCACTGCTGTCATTGCGTTCTATAAATACCTTATGAACGAAGAAATTTGTTTCGGCAATCCAGCTCAAATTGCCAAATCTGATTGCCGACATTTTATAAGTGATGTACAGGTCAAAGAAATTCGACGCCTGTCAGAAGATCAATGGCTGTATGTTTTTCAAACAGCTGAGGATATGGCTAACAGTGACTCACTATATGAGCGCAGCTTATTTGTCATTGCCTCTCTAAAAACGCTGTTTTTAAGGATTTCTGAATTATCTGAACGCAACGATTGGTCTCCTGAAATGGGCCATTTTTGGCAGGATGAAGACCACAACTGGTGGCTAAAAATTTATGGAAAAGGGCGAAAGCTTCGAGATGTGACTGTGCCTGATGGATACCTCAAATATATAAAACGCTATCGTTCATACAGAGGTCTCACCCCTCTTCCCTACCCTGGTGACAATGCCTCGCTAGTTGAGAAAATTAGAGGTCGCGGCGGCATGACATCGCGACACCTTACTCGGCTTGTGCAAGAAGTTTTTGATGAGGCTTATGAGAGAATGAAAAGAAATTTGGGTGAGGACCGCGCTAAAAAATTACAAGAAGCGTCTACACATTGGCTTCGGCATACCGGCGCGAGCATGGAAATCGAGCGAGGTAGAGCACTTAAAGATTTGTCTGAAGATTTAGGTCATGCCAGCATGGCCACCACAGATACTGTTTACGTACAGAGTGAACATAAAAAGCGTGCAGCTAGCGGAAAGAAGCGGCCTGTTAGATAGGTAAGGATTAGCACATTGACAACATTCAATTTAGAGCGATAGGCTCGATGGGTTAGAGCTTTAAATTTCTTCACATTCAAACACGGGTCCCAGCCAAGATCTTCACGCTAACTTACTCCAAATTCGCTAACACGTTGATTTGTAAGGGTGGAATTTGCATGAAGAATTTTGATTCTGTCTAAGAAATAAAGATTAATCTTCACTATATCAATAGGTTAGAGTTATAGCGTTTCAACAAAACCCCGCAGCTTTTTTCCTGTCCAAATCTGATTGGTCCGGCATTCCCGCTGCTACCCAGTGTTTAAGCGCTTTATTGATGGTTGGCCCAATACCGAAAATATCGATTAAGTCATCGCGCAATACTTGACTGCGAACATAGCCAATGAAAGCGGGGATTTCTTGTTTCGGTATGCCTCTGTGAATCAGGACTTTTTTTAATCCCAGCCCTTTGATGTTAATCGCTATTTCATGCGCTTTAATATTGTTTTTCCTTAGATATTCACCGTCAAAGGTATCAAAATTCTTATCGCCGTATTCATCATAAAACAATAACATCAAAGCAACGTATAAACGAGCAGGGTGTTTTAGACGATGTCTGGTTTCTGGCATCTTTAGTTGCTACTCGATAAAAGGGAACAGAATTGGGTCTAACTACAAAAGCGGTAGTTTTAGAGTTTATTAGAAATCCTTTACGCGCTTTTTCCGTCCAGAAGCATGCCTTTCACGTAATTCGCTTTCTATGTATCGGTCAGTAGTCTGCATGGAGGCATGTCCTGCATCATCTCTGACATGCTCCCTGGGGCGAAACTTCACGTCCTCTGAGATACCGGTGTGGCGCAGCCAATGCACTGTTGCAGATTTCAACTCTGCAGCATCATCTTCAAGCCCATCTGATCTCATTTGCTGATAGGCAGCATCGAAACACTCCTGGACGATAGATCGTATCTGACGAGTGCTCGTTACAGGGCCTCGACCAAGGTTTTTGGGTATTAAGGGTCCCTTGTCGTCAGGTGCTGGTAATGCAGTTAGTCCAAGATGTTTTCTATAGCGCTTCAACGCTTTCAGCATATCATTGGAAACTGTAACGATCCTGCTCTTATTGCCTTTACCAACAACATGAAACCACCAATTGTTATCAAGGTCTTTGCGAAAATCACCCATAACAGGTATCGCTCTCTCATCAGCAACTAATTCAGAGATACGGAGATACATCGCATACAGACAATAAATAATGAACAGAGTACGTTCATGTTTAGCCGGATTATCGTCAGCGAGTTTTTCGATAATCTCAATGATATATTCCCACTGCAGGTTGCTGATACGTCTTACTGGCGCTTTGTGTTGTTGTTTTTGTACAAACTTACTTTTCTGGCGAATTGTGAGAACAGGATTTGACTCAGTTATTTCTTCTTGAATCAGAAAATTGTAGAACGAGGATAAGATGGTAAAAATCGCTTGTATGGCAGACTGCGATAGTGCGAAATCTTTTTTATCAAGGTCTTTGCCCTTGTTGTTATCGTTTTTCGATCCTGAGACAACAAAAGGCCGCCAATCTCCATTTGCCTCCCGTACATCATTTTTCGTTTTGAACCGCGCGACATTTTTCGTGCCTATCCACGCTACTGGCGGTTTATTACAGAATTTCACGTAGTCTTCAATATCCTCACGCTTATGGAAACATACGGATTGTTTTCGGATATGCCATGACCATTGCAGCAGTCTTTCAATTTCACGACGGTACGCGTTAAACGTGGCTGAGCTGCCGTTGTAGCTATACATAAATTTCCATGCATACTCGTAGTCAATCGCAGAATTGCGGATGATGGAGGCAGTATCACTGAACAGCGCATCGGCACTAAAAGAGCGGATTTTATAAGGATTGCCCAGCTGTTCTAGATTATCAAAAATGGGACTGGGGGCACGTCGCTTAGGATTCATAAAACCAATTTTTCATTATGGAATGATCAAAGATTAGCTTAGAAAGCCGATAACTGCAATATTCCGATAATAATAATTATCGGTATGTTAGGTCTTTTTGTATTAACTGAAATGGATAATGGAAGCCCAGAGAAATCAAACACATTAACATCGCCTTTCTAGTTCACCAACATATAAACGCGCAATAACTTTGTATAGTTTGTTCCTTCCTCGTAGACTCTTAGCATATTCCTTCCCTTAGATAGCCCGATCTTATTTCTTCCATCAATATCAAGGTCAATGATCGATTCTGAAGAATCATTCAAAGCATATCTAAGCTGCAAATTTTCAGTTCCATCAGTGCTCAACGACAACATGACTGCACCATCATTGCCTTTAACAGTTTCTAGCGACACTTGATTGCCAGGAGTTAAGTGAGATCGCTTAAATATCAAAAAAGTGGATCTTTGACCGGATCTCGGAATGCTATGTATATGCTCATAGTTCGTCAGAAAATCCTTGTGATCGATTAAAGAAATGTGAGGCGCCCATTTAAGATAATTTGCTTGCCCTTCATTTATAGTCCAAAGTACAACGTAATCGGGCTCTTTTGATAGAACGTACTCATTATCTTGTTTACCAAATGGGGGGTTGCCAGGCGCCCTAGCTAGGTGCTTATCCATCAAGCCAAATAAATCAAGAATATTTCTTTTGGCATAAAATGGAATAATTCCCGCTTCCTCAATTGCAATCAAATCGCTTTCACGAGTGTTGTGTTTTATCCACTGAGCAACTTTGTAATAACTTTTAGGGGGAACAATTTCCTTTGTTTTCCAAATTGGCCTTAACCACTGCGTATGCTCCTTAATTGCGGCATGCTGATGGTAGGAAAAGTTAGCTATTACAAGCATAGCTCCAACCAAAAACACTCCATTATTTATGGCCTTAGGCGAATAGTGTTCCCAAAACAACGCTACATTGTATATAAGAGTCAAAAGGATAACGGGAATTATTGGTACATAGAAGCGAAAGCCTGTCATCCAATCGCCTCCAACATAGGTAATATAAACCACAAAAAATAATACCCATAGTGCTGCTAGTATCAGCGACCAATTTCTTTCTCTGAAAGAAGCCAAAATATTTTTAGCAATAACCGCAACAAAAACAGCAACGACAATTAACCCCCAATTAAATCCGGTTGTTTTTACCAGCCCTGCAGATTTATAGCCCCCCAAAAACGTTGCAAAAAAACTGCCCGAGTATCCCAATCCCGCACTGATTCTAGACAGATAGGAGCCGCCAGTTTTCGTATAGAATGTATTAGGAACAAATTCACCGTAAAATGAATATCTCCATGCAATGAAAAGAATAAAAGGCAGTGCAAAAACCAGGAATGTTGTAATCAGCTTTTTCACATCCCGATCATTAAAAGATTTAATCGTTAGGACAAAAATCATAATTGCGGCCAAGGCGACACCTTCCGGCCTCGTTAATGTGGCTAAGAACAGCGTTAGTGCGGACCAGGTGTAATGCTCGTCAAAAAAAAGATAAAGAGATATTACTAATAAAAGGCCAAATAGCGGAGTTTCCAATCCACCCACGGACCAAACAGCTACGTACCAATTCGTAGCTAGTGCTAATAGCACTAGACAAGCCCAAATCCGAGGTGATACTTTCGAAAACCCGGTAAAACGAATAACCAATTTCCATACAAAAAACAATTGGAGTAGCGATATAATCAGCCCTAATACCTTAGACCAAATTAGCGGATCAAAGTTAAGTAGAAAAGCTGGAGCGACCAACATTACCCACAGAAAGTTGGTATAACCTTCAACAGGATTATTATCCAAATTGAACACTAATCCATTTCCGTTGACAAAGTTTTCAGCATATCGAAAACTGATAAAAGGGTCATCCAGCACAAACCCTAGATAGTACGTATATGTTGCTATAGCTAAAATCCCGGCAACTATAAAAATCAATATATCAATTGTAGAACTTCGCATTATTTTATTTTCACCCTTAAAACTCCAACCCCTTAACCTGCGTTAGCTGTCGCTAGTTTGGTTCTAATGCAATTAGTCATTCCGCCCGCTAGTCTGGCAATTTAAGTTTGCTGGCCTATTATTCAAATCGGTGCATGAGATATCAGTCAATCCATGCAGCCCCCTCAAGCATTATTGTTTTAACATCAGGATAAATTCGGGTTTTATTCACCTGATAACTAGCTTTGCCCGACAGAATGGAGTCGGCAACGCTAGTCAATAAGCCTTCGGTGCTGGATACTCTACGATTACAATCTGAATAATATTGCAGATACAATCTTGTATCGCCTTGTTGAAAAGTAAAACCTGCCGGATGCGGCCCCTTGTAACCCAGACTCTCTGCATTATCAATTGCATCTGCTAGTAAATTGAGCAACTTGATCTGCTCAACCCCTCCTACATTCCAAGCCAATTGCACTTCCACAATACAATCTGCTCGCGTATATTTCGGTTCGTCACTAGAAGAACAAGCAATAGAGCTAAACAAGAAACCTAGCATCATAGCGATAAATAAGGTCTTTTTTTTCATATTCATGGCCTCGTGTATACCTGTATATAACTACCAGCAGAGTTATCGTGAGTTGATGGTTGAGGTGGTATCCAGATCTGCCATCGATAAGATGAGTCACCGCCATAATTAAAATGATGGTACTGCTGAGTTGAATAGTGCGGCGTAGCAGGTAAAGGAAATAATGATGGTAATGGTCTTCCATTCTGATCCAACTGAGAGCCTTCTACATGGAAATAGAAATTGTCCGCCACTCCACCTCCACCAAGGAAAGATTCAAAAAATCTAAGTACTCCGCTAGTTGATGCATCTGAAGATAGATTTCCCAGGGAATTATTCCCCCTAGTTCGAAGCAGTATTTCACTTCCAGAATCAACTGTCAGTGAGGAAGGGCCGCCCCTAGTATTTAAACTCCCTGATCTCTTCCATTCGCCATCGCCAATTTGTTTACCAAAATCCTTTTGTGCATGCCCAGAAACAGCCGGCTCGCGACTTGCCGCTGCGGACATGGCCTCAAACGCCGCAGCCAACGCATCATTTCCAAGCTCAGAAAAAATTTCCTCAGGCTGCACTCTCGATCCGACAACATCGGTATTGTGAGTTAATTTTCCATCGACAATCTGGGTGCTAACACTCGCAATTCGTGCTGAATATTCTGTTCCATTTATAACGGTACTACCAATATCAAGCCCAAATACATCCACGATGTCAAGAAAATCAAGATCTAGATCGGGAAGTTCAGGAATTCGCTCGGCAATGACTACTACTTCTTCAATTTCTGGTCTATCTATTTCTGGTGTATCGGGAGATGAAACCGGTTCGGGTCTGTCAAAATAACCTGACGGGTCAACAAAACGCAACGGATTATTCCTTACATAACTATATCGATTAAATCCCTGCAAATTTGTTGGTGATACTATAAACGGATCTGCACTGGTAAACCTTGCCAATACCGGATCAAAAACCCGCCCATTCATATGAATCAGCCCTACTCCATCGAGATGCTCATGCCCGGTAAATCCACGTAGCGATTCTCCAGCAACGAAACTAAAAATATCATCCAGTGGCACACCATTGGTTTCTCTACGATTACCCCACACATCGTAGGAATAGTTTTGTTGTACTAATCCGATCTCATCGAGCTCCCGAACAACTGAACCAAGATGATTACGCAGTAGATAATTTGTATCGTAATAGGCATTACCCTCTTCTTTGGTTACGATAGCATAATCACCCACATAGAATCGATGTGTGACTTGCGATCCCTTGGTTACCTTCTCGTACGAACCAACATAAACCGTTGTGGTGGTTGAGCTGCCGCTACCGTTCACACCTATACGATCAATCCGCTTATAACGTGATTTATTCGCATCATAGTCAAATTCAGACTGGTTATAGGTGCTATCGCTGAATTTTTTAGTGATCAAGGATGGTTTGCTAAACGTCGTTCGAGTAATAATACGGTCATTATCAAACGTGGCATTTGTACCACTATTCATTATGCCACCGTTATCATCGTAACAATAATTGTTGTTCTTAACGCCGGTGGTCGCAGTAATAGCATGAGGGCCGGCGGTGACACCATTACATGTCCCACCATAGCTGTAGGTGCCTACGTCGGATTTTGATTCGATGTTACCCAACGCGTTGTAGCCTATGCCAACATGATCAATAGTGCCGCCATGGTGAGTATGTACATCCGTCAAGCGATTCAAATCATCATAGGCAAAAATATCGTTGATGCCATTGGAGATATCATTAATGGAATCAGCATTGCCAATACTATCGTATAAATACGATTCGTTTTGAATCTGACTGTCATAGGCATTGGCATAGTTGAATCGCAGCCGACCGGTTTCTGGCCAATAAACCTTGGACGCTACAATATTATTTGATCCCAGTGTGTAATCAAGTATTTGTCCTCGATTATTGATTTTACCCAATGTCCAGTAGTTGCTTTGATCAGCATCATCACGCACTTCAGTTAATGAACCAGTTTCTGCATCGTAATGCATACGCACAGCAAAACCGGTGGGATAGACAACTCTGCGGGGACGGCTAAAGCTGTCATAACCTGTGCTATTTTGAAAAGTGTTGCTGTCTATTTCGGTTGTTACACCTTCAGGTCTGCCCAAATTGTCGTAGCTGTACGTTTCTTTCCAGTCATCTTGAGTTATACCAGTACGAGCTTCATTTAGCTTTCCAATTGCTTTATTGCCGATATCATACTCCCAGTTACTGAGCAGTTTTGTTTGACCATTAAGTGCTTGGATTTCCCGAGTTTTTCGATTAAGCAGATCGTAATTGAAGGTAGTAACAACGGCATTTGCGTCAGTTTGGGTTTTCAAATTAGCCAAAGCGTCATAAGTGTATTTCCATAATCCCTGATCGGGGTCATCCATCTTGACTTTTCGACCCCGGATATCAAATTCGATTTCGATTTCGTTGCCTTCCTCATCCGTCGTTTTAACCAGATTTCCAAAAGCATCATAGACAAAATCAACTGAATTAGTGTAGTGATCCAACGTTTGTACGGTTTGACCCAGCGCATTTTTAACAATTGTTTTGTTTTGGTTTAATGCGTTGGTATAGACCGTTGTTCCACCACTGTAGTCAATGCTAGTGACACTGTCGTTTGGCGAAGTAATATGATACGGCCTGTTTAAATCATCGTATAAGATGGTTGTACCATAGACAGTGGTATTTTCGAAATAGGGTTCGGATTGATAAGACACTCGACCTTGGGCATCGTATTGCTTAATGGCGATGACTTTTTTTGTGCTATTCCCCGCCCCGTTATACACCCATGTGACTTGGCGCACTTCACGCCCCAGCTTATCAAAGTATGCCCAGGCCTCTGAACTGCCGCTGTTCAGTATTTGCTGTGCGTGGCTCTCCCCTGCCTCACAATTGGCCAAAGCATTAGCGCACCAATAAAGAACAGCCGTTGTCGATGTGCCATCAGGTCTGATGGTTTTCTCCTTGCGACCAAAGCTATCGAATTCCCATCGAGTATCCAGTAAATTAGGGCCTGTTACTTTGGTGGCTAACCAAGGAAAACGGCTGTCTAGGTAGGCAAATGTTTCAGTATGATCTTCTGAATTGGTTCGAGTCGAGACTCGACTTTTTGTATCGTAGGTTATAATACTTGTACGGGATACGATATCTGCTCCGCTAACAGTTGTAGTTGACAGCTGCCCTTTACTATTATCACCGTTATAGGTATAGCTTTGCGTGAAGCTTTTATTGGTAGAACTGGCATCGGGTTCAATTGTCTCCGTTTTTAATCGACCCGTATCCGTGTAGTAATCGTAGGCTGTTATTCTGGTTTCTGTGCTGCTTTGATAGGGCAATGCGTGTGGTACGGTCGATGTGACCTCTTGACGACTGATCAAGCCTGGCTATTCGCGTGAAGATTTTAATGCTCAGTTGCGAAACAAAGTCAGTGGTAGAATAAGCTCCCACAATCACTATGAATTTGACTCTCTTTTAGAACGCCTGTTTCAATACAATTTCAAATTTTATTATGAGTAATATTCAAATATAAGCGTAACTGAAAATAGTCTGAATTTAATGCACTTAAGCTATAAACGAGCACTACCACACCTGACGCTCTCTACTACGTCAATTAAACATTATCATCTTGGTATTTGATTCTTACGAGCTTCACCGCAAATTAAAAAATGCCGTTAATAGCCGCTTTTTAATTTATATCAACGTCTGCATTTCATACAGATAAAGAAGTCCCCCTGGCCATTAATATTCAGTTCCGATTGTCTATTAATATGAACTTAAGCGATGAGACTTTTTCTCATTCTCGCTTCCCACATTGTTCATTCAAGCGAGCACATAATAATCAATAACAAATGCCAGGTAAATGATTACTTCCACCGACCATGCTGATATGCATCAATGAAAGACCGCGTGGCATCATCACCAGCTATTCGAGATTGCGTTCTTGCTCAAAAAAACACTTTCCAGAAAATTTGTAAATAGAAGATTAACTTCGTTGCATTCAAGAACGAAAGTAAAATAGAGTTCCGACAAATAAAAAGGCCAAATTTAGCAACTAGCCATGTAACCTCCTGATAAAAAGGCATTTATTGAGGTCTATCGTAGAAAGTTATTTCCTCATTCTTTTGGGCGATGGCACAATGTACCGTTATCGCCATATCCCTTTTTACAATCAAATGATTGATTACAGGATGGCCTCCTTCCCTACTATCTGCACACATATCTAAGTAAAAACACTGCTAGCATTCCGATAACTCATCTTATCGGCGGCGAGATCAT
This sequence comes from Gammaproteobacteria bacterium, assembly GCA_003353945.1. Taxonomy (GTDB): domain Bacteria; phylum Pseudomonadota; class Gammaproteobacteria; order Pseudomonadales; family PIVM01; genus PIVM01. Next base: position 4,286 of record PIVM01000120.1, on the reverse strand, counting down.
ATATTGATCAGCTGGCTTACCTTCATACCCCACCTTGCTTTCTAGCACGACCAGCGCATAATCGTCCGATGTAAACTTGGCAGCTTTCCCAAGTCCGCGTGCTTTGATTCGTTAAGTGCCTAGTCAGCTAGAACTAAACCTTTGCATTGGTTGTTGCTGTCAGGGCACACTAAATTCTGTGATTCTTGAAATAGGCCAGTAGCTACAAGTAATGCCATGATTTCATTGTCTGCTTGTTTAGTATCTGGAGTTTCTCCGAACTGCCTTAACCAAAAGTCCAGGGAACTTGGTTTAGGGTGATCTTGTTGAGAACAAGCTGTCTGGCCCTGGATTATATAGTTTCTTCCTGATTGGCGAATGAAAACGACTAGCTCATTCTCTTCGAAACTTCCACCATAACTTAAATCTATCATTGTTCCTCCTTGCACTTAACAGGATGATAAGTCCTGAATGTATCTGGACCGCCACGGTAGCTATACAAATAATTCAGTCCCAGCTGATAATCTCTTTACAAATACTGTGGTAACGGCGCCTTGGGTTCTGAGAAGCAGTGATTTAACTATTGGCGAATGGTGTGCCGTGGATTATCGGATTCATAGATGGTTCGGAATTGTTTCTTAATTGGCATCAAAAGTTTCGAACACCGGCGTAGGAATGTAGTTTTTATTACTCATAATAATGCGATATCCTAATACCTATTATCGGGATTTAATGACCAGCATTATTAATATAGCAATCTCAGAACCCTTATGGAAGAACAAGAATACAATATGGACCCGCCCTCTCCTGAGGATCTGCGGGCTGTCTACGGCGTTCCTATTTTCTTAGCGTCAGAACGTGATCACTATTTCTATTTGAACCCCCAAGACATGAAATTTATGCGTAGTCTGGGCAAGATTGAGGATGCTGTCTATTTTATCATAAGCTTGGCGTATTTTAGAAAGAAAAAAACACTGGTTGATTTTGGCTACCAGGATTCAACCTACGACCGCCGTTACGTGATACAACGATATTTCCCGAATCAATCATCGCCAAGAACACTGCCTAATTCTGGGGCAACCACTAAAATTGAAAACAAAGTATTACGGAGTACGGGCTACAGTCGCATCAATGCTGATTCTTCCAGAGATATTCAAAAACAGCTTGACCAGGTTGCACAACTGCATCCTAAACAACGCCAATTATTCCAGGCGCTGCTTGATATTATCATAACTAATTGCATTGCTATCCCTGGTTATCGTAGCATGCAAAACTTTATAAGCAATGCTTGGAATAAACAGGTCAATCGATTGTCAAGAATATACTATCGTTACACTAATAAGCCACAACGTGAGGCTATTTGCTCACTAATGGAAAAGTCAGGCCGGTCCCATCAAATCATAAGCATCCGTAAAGATATGAAAAACTTTAATACCACGGAGCTCACTAAAGAAATAGACAAGCACCAAAAGCTTAAACCCATATTTACAGCTGCATTGGAAGTGATACCAAGATTCAATTTACCGGACAGTACGTTGGAATACTACGCTTCCTTAATCCACTATTATGGCGGCTGGAAACTCAAATACATCAACAGAGACTACGCACAAATATATTTGCTGTGCTATTGCTATATGCGTTATCAAGCGATCAATGATAACCTAGTTGAAGCATTTAAGAAGCGTGTACACGACTATGAAAGATTGGGCAAAGACTATGTACAAGAGCAAGCTCTTACTCACCAGGATAATCTGAAAGACATCAGCAATAAGCTTAGCGCCCTACTCTTTACGATTCATAAATATGCTGAAAGTAACACCGATATTCCACTGACAGCGGTTTACAAGCATATTGCTAAAGCCGACTTATTAGCAACAGCCAAACAATTGGCGGACGAGCCATTTGACAAGCAAGAAGCTTATTGGCAATTTATTGAAAAAGAATCCAGAAGCATTCATCTTAATCTGCGTCCATTATTTCTTGAGATCGATTTCAGTTTCACCAATAACCAGCGGCTCGAAGATATTGTCGGTGAAATCAAATCACGCATGAATGACTGTCAATTTAATCATAAGAATATCCTTCCAAAATTTATTGAACACTGGATACCTATACGTTACAAAGAGTATATTTCGCCTGATGACAGCATTAGCCTGCCGCGCCTGGAGTTTCTATTGTATCGTCAGTTAGCCTATCGCATTGAGGCCAATGATGTATCGATGCAATACAGTTTTCAATATAAGCATTTGGAAGATGAGCTAACGCCTAAAAAGATATGGAATAAAAGCGGGAAAAAGCTGCTGAAATCGTTGGGTTATCCCAGATTGCTCACTCCTATCAGGATAATTCTAAAAGAACTCAGAGAGGAATCTATTGATTTGTACCGAGCTATCAACCAGCGTATTGATCATGATGAAAATCCAGGTATCAAAATCTATGATGAACAAGATCTCAAATCATGGAGGATGAGACCATTAAAGGCGGAAACCGAGGAATATGGAAATAGTCTGTTTTCTGAGTTTCAAGCACTCGGCATCGTGGATGTGATATGTTTAGTGGATCATTTAACCCATTTTTCACGCGCATTTGAACCGGTAGAACCTAGAGGTCACAAGGGAAAGCGTGAGCCAAGGACCATCATGGCTGTTGTGTTGGCCAACGCTATACGCATTGGTGTTCAAAAAATGGCGGAGAGTTCAGATCTCAATTTATCAGCGCTGTTAAGTGCGGAAAGTGACTATGTTCGCGTTGAAACGTTGCGTGCAGCGGCAGATATCATTAACAATGCATCCTCGAAACTCCCTATTTTTAAGGAGTGGAACATTAATGAAGTATTACACGGCAGTATGGATGGCACAAAAATAGAAACAGTGTTGGAACATATCAAGGCGCGTAATTCGCAGAAATATTTCCACGATGGTGTTGGTGTTTCCTCCTTTAACATGGTTGCTAATTCACTGCCGCTTGGTGCAATCCTCATCGGTAGTAATGAATATGAAGGTCATTTTGCATTTGAGCTGTTCCAGCATGGCAATACTTCAGACATTAAACCAGTCAGACAATCCGGTGACGGTCACTCCATCAATCAACTGAATTTTGCACTGTTTTATATGATTGAAAAAGTATTCATGCCGCGTATTCCCAAATTGCATCGCGAAACGTTATATGGGTTTGGTGACATCAGTGACTATCAAGGCCACTTGATTTTACCAAATAGGATCACGGATGAATCATTAATCGTGGATGAGTGGGATAATATCCAACGTATCTATCATACGCTCATTACTGGCAGCACACGACCCAGCGTGATCATCAGAAAGCTGGCTGCTCGTTCTAATAGTAGCCGAACTAAAAAAGCTTTTTGGGAGTTCAACAATATTATAAAATCTATTCATGTGCTCAGATGTATTGATGATGAAAAAATTAGACGTGGAATAAATAAGGCGTTGAATCGGGGTGAAGCTTACAATAAGCTAGGTCGCGCTATTGGTCTGAACAAAGGTGGCAGGCTTAAAGGATACAATGAAAGGGATTTGGAGATTTGGAATGAATGCACTCGATTAATTGCATCGATAATCACTTACTACAACACCTACATTCTTTCCAAACTATTTAGCAAAGCAAATAAACAAGAACGCGAAATGCTCATTAACTCCTCTCCTCTGGCATGGACACATATAATGCTGCTGGGGTTTTATCAATTCTACAATGATGGCGATGTTAATCTGGATAAGTTAATCAGGGATTGGGATTGGAAAAAAGCTGCGGGTTTTTGTTGAAACGCTAAAACTCTAACCTATTGATATAGTGAAGATTATTCTTTATGTCTTAGACTGAATCAAAATTCTTCATGGGCTCTTCTCCGCTTTGATGAGGTAAAAAGAAGAAAAGAGATGTTAACGCGTCACTAACCTGTTGAAATATAAGGTCTCTTACGCCATATAAGTCAATAGATAAATGAGCCTTAACATCTCGAGCAAAATATTGAGTCTTCCAGGACAACTTGTCAAACAAGCTCAGCACGATTTATCGCAACAAAAGCTCGTCATTCGCTGTAAACGTGATCGCCGTTACCGCACTATCGATCCCCTTAGCCCTAAGCCTGCAGTAGTGAATCGTTACGTAAGTCGAACTATCCGTGACGTGCCGCTGTGTGGCTATGATTGCCATCTTGAAATTGAACTTGCGCAGGTGATCGACAGTGAAGGAAAGCGTCGCATGGAAACCTGTGAGTTTGTAGACAAAGGCAGTCGTTACACGTTACGACTGTGTCGGTTAGTGAGCGGTTTATGTCGCCACATGAGCAT
>PIVM01000022.1 GCA_003353945.1 Gammaproteobacteria bacterium | reverse complement strand
GAAAAAATAAATTATCCAATTACGCTTGCTTCCTGCTCCCTCACCTTCGTTGTTCAAATGCTTACATATTCCAATATGCTCCCATTTGAACGCCTCGGTGAGAAAGCATGATTCTGCGCTTAATTGGAAAATTTATTATTTCCGAGGCCCTAACAACAGTTGAGTATGCATAGCTGGCAGCATGGTTGTGGCAACTGTTGTGGCAACTGTTGTGGCGTCATTTCAAGCATTGGGTGTAACTGTTGGCGGTGTCATCGACGGCTTGACAACGAATCTCGGTGGTGCTGCGCCGTAATGCAGTAAGTCATGACGATGTGTTAATGGGTGGCTTGCTAGCGATTTTTATCTTGTTGGTGCGGGGAAATAGTTCGCTGCTGATCAATCGATATTTCACTGCGCTAAGGACGTTGATCGGCACCGGACAATGGATCTATATCGCCCCTTAGGCGGAAGATCCAAGTCGTGAACGGTTTGCTTATGCAAGCGCGATATTTTTTGGAACGGTATTTGTCCTTTATCAAAATGGACTGATCGATGCGACAAATTATTCGGCGTTTATTTAAGGCATCTCTTCTATTTATGGAACAGTAGGCTCTGTGATGAATATACAAGTTGAAACAAAAATGGACACCAGGACAACTCGTGATTGTGGATTTCAGGCTATAAGCAACCCGTTCTCTGCGGTTGCACCGGTACCGATTTCCATCCAACAAACCGGTTTGTCGCATCAGCTCTTGAAGGATTTAGTGAGTAAACATATTTATGAAGAAAACGTGACCAGTGTCAGAGTGTTGTGTAAGCGACTGTGCTTAGCCGGTTCTGTGGTAGAAAGTGTGCTGCAACTGCTGCGCGAAGAGACTTTAGCCGAACTCAGTACCACAATGGATAGTGACGGCACGCTTTCTTTTCGGCTGACCGAGCGTGGCCGGCTTGCTGCACGTTCAGCTTTGGATCGCTCAGGGTATGTCGGTCCGGCACCGGTTGCGCTGTCACATTATTTGTCCGTAACAAAACATTTTTCACTCGCTAATCACAGCGTTACGCGCGATGGTGTAAAAAAACTGTTTGACGGTTTTGTGATAGAACAGCAGTTGGTCGATCAGGTCGGCGCAGCGTTTAACTCCCGCAAAGCGATTTTTATCTATGGCGCTGCCGGTACGGGCAAGACTTATACCATCAGTAAGATGATGTCGTTATTCAGAGATGCCTGTTTGGTGCCACACGCAATTGCTGTTAATGACAGTATTGTGCAAGTTTACGATCCACAGGTCCATGAGCTTGCTAACCAGAATGTTAATGCTAAAAATGAAACTAACATCCTTCGTTACGCAGATGCTTTTGATAGTCGTTTTTTGCTCTGCCAGAGACCAGTTGTCGTGGCAGGAGGCGAGTTAACTGCAGATCTGCTGGAAGTACGACATGATCCGCATACGCGTATCAACGTTGCGCCTTTGCAGCTTAAAGCGAATAACGGCATATTTTTTATTGATGATATCGGCCGTCAGAGCATGCCAGCGTTGTCCATTTTTAATCGGTGGATTGTGCCAATGGAGGAAAGGCATGATTACCTTACTCTCGCCAACGGCCAACACTTTTCCGTACCATTCGATGTGCAATTGGTATTTTCCTCAAATCTTAATCCTGGTTGGTTAGCGGATGATGCAGTGTTGCGGCGTATCGGTTTCAAGATTCAGTTTCGTGCCATCACCCCGGCGGCATACCGGCAAATATGGCTGCTGGAGAGCGAGAAACGACAGGTGGCATTCGATGAGGCATTGGTGGAATACACCATCACCCAATTACACCAAAAGAAAAACGTGGCGCTACTGCCTTGTCATCCGCGTGACCTAATTTCCATAGCATTAACCCAATCCACCTTTCTGGAAGAACCTGGTCGCCTTAGCGAAGAGCGTATTGCCTGGGCATGGGAAAACTACTTTGTAAATTTTGATGAGCCCGAGATGACTGTCGGACTCACTGACGATTTACAGCGCTGTAACTAAGGAGAACTGATATGTTTAGACGACGTACTATTTTCTCAACGTTGTTCTCTGCCATGCTCGCCATGGGTGCAGCATGGGTGGCCAATAACTGGGCTCTAAATTGAAATGCGTTAGTAGCCGTGATTAGAAAAACGGATACCAATGTGTTGGTGGTTTCCCATTCCTGTACCCGACCGGGATTCCGGCACCACCATCGAGTTCAAGGAGTTTGCTGTGGCAGTGAAGTTTGTACCGGTAGTAATGAGTAGCGGCAATATCAATCTTAAACTGAATGTCAGTGTCTCGGAACTGACAGATGTTAATAGCGTCGCTGTTAGTACCGCTAACAGCAGCTCAACCTTTTTTGCCCCCTCTTTAACTAACAGAAGTGCTTCCACTACGGTCGAGTTGGCGGATGGCCAGACCATCGGCATTGCGGGTTTGATCAGCGAAAATATGCGCAGTGTGGTCAACAAGTTTGCCGGTCTTGGAGATATTCCGATTATCGGTCATCTGTTTCGTAGCGAAGAGTTTGAGAAAGGTGAAACCGAGCTGGTGCGATACCGATCCCGGTAAATGTGATCGGCGCATTCTTACTGTACCGGTTGGCAATTGCACCGGCACTACGAATGGACAGGGCGAGGTCGGCTTTACCTGTGTTTATCTGCTTCAATCCGTGGTACAGCAGGGGACGGAAGACAAATAAGAGAGAGACATTATGCATTACAGTGACTATGTAAAGAAACCCGACGGAAATTTAAGAGCACTAGCGAATATCGCAAAGAATTCCTCTAATGACTTTAGCCTGATGATCGCGAGTCGCAGTGCTGAGGCGCTGGATGCCATGGAGAGTTTGTGCAGTTCCTTTGAAGGCGTTCACATTACCAGAAACCATATCTGCAACGGCCACACCGATCCACTGCATGCGGTGGTTGAACTGCCGGATCTGTTGTTGTTCTGGATCGGTGAGCAGTGGGAGTACGAACTAGGCGATCTGTCTAAGCGTGCGCCCACCACGCGAGCGCCGCTGATTATTATCGGTAGTCGTGATGACAGTCAGGCGATGCGGTTGGCGATGAAAGCTGGCGCTTTGGATTACTATTGCGCTCCAATTAATGAGCAGGAGTTGCACAGTGCGGTCGCTGGCCATATCGACAAGCATCGCCGCCTGGTTAAACAGGGGGGCGGTGTGATCACTGCAGTGATGAATGCCAAAGGTGGTGCTGGCGGGTCGTTTATCGGTGCCAATATTGCCCATATTCTGCAGGATATGCTGCGTTTGAATACGGCGCTGATCGGGCTGGATATTCAGTTTGGCAGTCTATGTGATTATTTTGATCTGGTACCCGGGTACGGCCTTCTGGATGTTCTTGGGCATATAGAGGAGGCAGACAAAGTTGCCCTTGAGGGTTACATGGTGAAGCACTCCTCCGGCTTACATCTGTTGGATGTAAAGCCAGCCGATTTGCTGACGGCGGACGATATAAACTGCGAGCAGCTCAATCTGCTGCTGGATCTGCTCGGCCACTCCTACGAACAGACAGTTATCGATCTTCCCCGCCATATCGATATGGTGACCGCGACAGCCATTGAGCGTGTGGATCGTATGGTGGTGGTGCTGCAACAGAACACCAGTCACTTGCATGATGCGCAGAGACTGTTACAGGTGCTTACCCGGGACCTTGGGGTGGACAAGAAGCAGATAATGATTGTCGTCAACAGATTCGACAAAAACGCCGCGTTGACACTGCAGGATATCAATAAAACCCTGGCGGTCGATGTAGCGATGACCATCCCCAACTCTTTTGAACAGGTAAGTGAAAGTATTAATGGTGGCGAACCGTTTTATCTGGCTCACAAGCGTTCAGCTGTCACCAAGTCAATGACCAAAATGAGTGAGGATCTCAGTGGCCATTTCTGTCCTAAAGACAACACGATCCTCAATCGTTTTCTCGACCGCGTCAAGGTGTTTTAAATTATGAATATGGATCAATTACAAACCGGCAATAGTGATCAATCCGTCCCAGTCAAATCCCAGCTGGATCAGGAGGCGCTTTTTAAGCAGCAATTACATCAGCGCTTGTTGGAGGTTATCGATTTGACCCTGATTAATACCATGGGGGAAGATGCAGCGCGGGAGCAAGTCCATCTTCTCTGCCAGCAGTTGATTGAGGAGTCGACACTGCCGATGAATATGCTGGCCCGCAAACGCGTCGTTAAGCAGATCGAGGATGAAGTGTTAGGGCTGGGGCCACTGGAACCGCTGCTGGCCACGCGATGGTTTCCTGATCTTTCTACGACGCAAGTATTGCTGTGGGTAGCCGGTGCCTCCTCTATCGGTCTGATACTGCCAAACATAATACTCGACAGACAGGAACAAAAACGCGTACGCGCATTGCGCAACGGTTTTCCCGATGCCCTTGATCTTTTCGTGGTATGCGTTGAGGCGGGTCTGGGCCTTGACGCCACTATCCTCATTGAACACGATTGGCTATCTCTGTATGCTGAGCGGACAACATGAAGATGCTGAAGAGCTGTTTGACAAAGCAATCGATATCTCTCTGACTCATTTTGACCTTGCCTATCAGAATCGTGATCGAAATCGGGAGTTGTACGCGAAAACAGTTTATGAACGTCTCAACTAAACGGCTTTGTGTGCGAGTTTCTTATTTGGAAGGAAATCAAGTATTGAATATACCTGTGACTGAGTAAAAAATACTATATTGAACGTCAGGATCTGCTTCGATGCTTTTTCATAGTTTAAAGTTGGATAAAGGCGCCATATATCCATATATAAAGCAAAGAGAATATTTCGTACCTTTTGCTTTACTGGATTATTATTTTTTATGCGAGGTATGCATACAGCTCAATCGAGAGTGTTTTATGACAGTCGATAGATTCAAATGGATTAGAAGGGCATTTTTCACACTAGCAATCACCTTATCGCCGATGGTGTTTTCTGCCGATAGCAGTCTCTTCACGAAGGAATGGCAAGGCTGGGTCGAGGAGAGACACGAAAATCTCAACTGTCCGTGGCAAATCTCCAATGAAGGAAAAAGAGTCTGTGAGTGGCCAGGTTCCCTGCACATAGACATGGTCGAGAATGGCCTTCAATTCGAATTTACTGTAGAGGTATTTAGTAAAAACGCATTGGTGCAACTGCCGGGAGATGTTGAATATTGGCCAATTCAAATTACGCGCAATCAAAAAAGAGCACCTGTTGTTCAGCGAGATAACAAACCCTATTTGGCATTGAGCGCAGGGAAAAATCAAATAAAGGGAACTTTTCAATGGCAGCGCCAGCCGGCCGGAATAACCATTCCCACCAACATCGCATTCATTTCAATTACCGAAAAGGGCACGCAAATCCCCGTCAATCAGCGCGGCGACAAACTGATTTTCAGTCATCAGAAGCTCGATGCTTCCGTGCAGAAGAGAGATAGCATCAATGTAGAGGTTTACCGACTTTTGCAGGATGGTGTACCCATGACAATGGAGACCCGACTAAAACTATCAGTCAGTGGTAAGCCGCGCGAAATGAATATAGGTCGGCTCGCTTTAACTGCAACAGAAGCGATCAACCTTTCATCCCAACTCCCAGCTCGAATTGAAGAAGATGGTTCTATCAGAGTACAGGTCAAAGCAGGTGAGTACCAAATCGTCCTTAGATCTCGATTTCTAGCTGACGTAGACGAGATACGAGTCCTTGGCGGTTCACAATATTGGCCGCAATACGAATACTTGGGATTCAAACACAATACCGACATACGACAAGCGGTATTGAACGGTGCGACCAGCATCGACACATCACAGGTGCCCATTCCTTCGGATTGGCGAAGCTTTCCGACCTATCGGCTAAGCGCGGACACGATATTGTCTATTCAGACTGAAGTGAGGGGTGATAAAGCCCCAGTGTCCAATCAGCTCGTGGTCAATCGAGAGCTGTGGCTTGATTTCGATGGTGATGCGATAACCGCTCTGGATACTATTGAAGGCAATATGTACCAGCAGTGGCGACTGAATTCCAATGCTGATACGCATATTGGTCGTGCAACCGTTGCGGGGGAACCTGTTTTGATTACCGAAAACGAGGGGAGGCAGGGTGTAGAGATCCGAAGTCCCAACGTTGCTTTGAAAGCGGTGACCCGCATAAGTGAGCCAGGTCAATTTACCGCAACCGGCTGGGCGTCGAGCGCAGACAGTTACAATGCGACATTGAATTTACCTCCCGGATGGAGAGTGCTATTTGTGAGTGGCGCAGATTCAAGCCGCGGCCCCTGGTTCAACAAATGGGATCTATGGGACATCTTTCTGCTCCTGGTACTGGTTGCAGCCACAAAGAAACTCATTGGCATAAAGACAGCCGTATTTACGGGCATAACATTACTGGCTACATTCCATGAAAACGCTACTCCCTTGTCCCTTTGGCCTGTACTGCTCTTTCTTATTGCCATTCTTCCCGTACTAAAAGATGGCCGGTTAAAAAGCCTGTTAAGTGGTGTCGGTGTCACAACCGCAGCCATTCTAATCATTGTGACCATTGCATTTGCTGTGTCGTCGTTCCGTTTAGCGATTTATCCTACGCTGGAGAAACACAGTGTCAGTCACTATGGCCAGTCACGAGAACTCAGATTTAGTAGCAGCGTTCCAGAAGCTGCAGACGTCGATGTAATTGCAGAACAAAAAGGAATGGAGCTTGATGATATGGCAAGAATGAAAGTCAAGCAGGAACCAACTCCAAGATCCTACCGCACAATGTATCAAGTAGACGAAAATGATAGAGTCCAGACCGGCCCTGGATTGCCCACCTGGAAGTGGAATTCCGTTAGACTCAGTTCATCAGGTCCTGTTGCTGCAGAGCAAGAGATCAAGGTCGTTTATTGCCCACCATTCTTGACAAGCCTCTGGCGAGTTTTCAATGTATTGTTGATCGCCGGTCTTGCCTACCTTTTGCTAAAGCAATTGATGAGCAGGATTAAATTTTCCTCGGTTCGCAATGAAAGCACCGCCACCAGCAGTGCGTTGGTCGTATTGATTCTATTTGCTATGTCAACAATGCCTACTGAAACCATTGCATCAGATTACCCACCGAAACATCTGCTAAGCGAACTGGAAAAGCGCTTGCTAAAAATCCCCAGCTGTTTTCCCAGTTGTGTCTCTCTCAATAACGGCTTGCTCAATGCATCAAAGGACAGGATTAGTCTGTCTTTTGATGTCTATTCCGAAACAGATCTTGCTCTACCGATTCCATCAGGAGCAGGTAACTGGAATCCCGATGATGTGCTTATAGATGGTTACAACAAAGTTACCGCTGGTCGAAATGGAGGAAAGATTGTCCTGTTAATGCGTAAGGGACATCACAAGGTAACACTCTCTGGAAAAGCAATAGGCGATCAGTTAACCATCGTCTTTCCACTTGCGATTCACAATTTCGTTGCCAACTCCGATTACTGGATCATTGAGGGTTTGATTGATGCTCGAATACCCAACAATACCTTAAGCTTGAGTGCAAAAACCAAGGTGCAACAGGAACGGAATGACACACTTATGCCAGATCCTGTTGACCCATTTGTGATAGTCCATCGGGAATTTCTACTGGAAAAGCAATGGCGATTAAAAACAACGGTAGAGCGCATTGCGCCAATAGCGGGCGCTATTTCAGTCAATATTCCTCTGCTGAGTGAAGAGAAGGTATTATCCGATATTAGTATCACAGAAGGCCTTGCCAATATTCAGCTAAAACACTCTCAGAAACGCCTTAGTTGGCATTCTTCCCTGGAACCTGTCGAAAAGATTTCCTTAGTGGCAGCACCAAACAGGAGCTATCTGGAGACATGGCGTATTCGACCCTCGTCTTTGTGGCGCATTGACTACCAGGGCATTCCGCCGGTGAAGGAACAGGGTAAAGCCAGCTCCCTACAGCCGCACTGGAAGCCTTGGCCCACTGAACAACTCCATATCTCTATTAATCGCCCAGAAGGGGTGCAGGGTGAAGTACAGACAGTGGAGAAGGCGGCGTTAACCTACCGGCCAGGCTACCAGCTGCAAAAGTCCACCCTGAGTTTGGATATTCGTGCCAGCCAAGGTGACGCGTATACTGTTGGCCTTCCTGTAGGTGCTGAGGTGACATCTCTTCAGTTAAATGGCAAACGTCTTAATACACCTTCGGCTAATAAGGTGACGGTACAGCTACAACCCGGCGTGCAAAACCTCGAAATCCAATTTCAAGAACGCCAATCTCTGGGTTGGTTAAGCGAGACACCTAAAGTAGAGCTACCTGGTAATACTGCAAATATCACAATTCAATACCACCTATCCAGGGATCGCTGGCCGCTGTATGTCTCTGGACCTGCGATAGGGCCAGCAATGTTAATCTGGGGAATACTCATTGTTATTGTGCTGGGGGCAGTGGTCCTGCCACTGATTTCGAAACGGTTCGAGCTGGAAATACCCGTCCGGTTAATTGATTGGTTACTTCTGGGAATAGGGCTGTCTACGGTAAACTCCTATGGCGTATTAATCGTGGCGTTGTTCTTTTTTGTGCTGGCTGCTCGAAAGCAGAAGGTTCATTCTTCCAGTATGTCATATCTAAAATTCAACTTTCTGCAAGCGGCTGTTCTTGTCTTAACGGTCATTACCGTCGTTGTCCTTATCGCGGCAATACCTAGCGGCTTGCTCTCAACACCCAACATGAAGGTTATCGGCAATGGTAGTTCTTCAACACTGTATAACTACTACCAAGACAGGGCGGCCGCAGGCTTTTTCCCAAGCGCGCACATTTACAGTGTGTCCTTGATGGGCTATCGCTTCGTCATGCTTGTATGGTCTTTATGGTTAGCTACCCGTTTAATCAGCTGGTCAATCTGGTGGTGGTCAGCATTCAGTGCTCAGACCGCCTGGAGGCCTCGGCCAATAATTGCGACTGATCCCGCAGAGGGATAAAGGGTATGGTTGCTTGTATTGATGTAGGGTTGCCGAGTATTAGTCCATTCTAATAAATGAGGCGCCTAGCAACATAAGAGCTGCTGCGACAAGATTCCATCCCACTCGTCGCTCTTGAAAAAAGATCGCACCAATCAAAATACCGAAGAGGATGCTGGTTCGTTTCACAGCAATCATAGAAGCAGCTTCAATTTGGTGCAGAGATAAAAAGTGTGAGATCACCATTGCGCTCATCGCTAAAGCGATAAGACAAATAGGGAGTGGTTTACTTTTGAATACCGCAAAGGACTTAGGCGAGATCACGGCAATCAAAAGCAGAGCGCTTGTGCCGATCAAAAAGAAGTAAAACACGCCAAAGGTTTCCGGCCGGTTGTAGAGCATCGCTTGCTTGCTAATGACTGACGTGAGACTGTAAATGAAGGCAGCAAGGGCCATATTTCGAGCGCCGGGTTCATTGACAAAAGCATAAAAAGGGCGAAGCCAGAAGTTTATTCGGTGACTAGTTTCATGAGATGGCTGGTCTGCATTCAAGATAAATGTTCCAATGCAGATCAGGGCAATCCCAAGAAATGCGATCATAGACACATGCTCCCCCAAGAACAGATAGCCTGTTACGATAGTAAATAGCGGTGTGAGTGCCAGATAGGGCAGGGTGTGCGAGAGTGGTGATTCTGTAATGGCCTTTGAGTAGAGCCACATTGCTGCAAGTTCAAGCGGGATCAAACAAGCCAGCCAGCCCCAAAAAGCCGGTGCTGCTTGTGGCCAACCCTGCCACAAAACACAAGGGAAAAGCAGTGCCGCAGCAGCCCCAAAGCGAATGGCCAGAAGATCCATGCCGGACAATCCGCTGAACCATTTTTTTGTAAACGCATCCGCACTGGCCAGTGCCATCGCACTAAATAGCGCCAAGAGAAACCAATCAAAAAACATCAGTTAATTCTATTTGTATTCACCCGAAATTTCATCCAGTGTACTTCAGAAATCATGGAGATATGTGAAGGGAGATATGTGGATGTATGTGAAGGGACATGCAAAGGGCTCTACAAATTGCCAGTAACGGCCTGATTCAGTCAAACGCATAGTACTGGCGGTCCTTATGGTGTAGATTTTCACGCTCAGTGATACCTTTGGTGGGGAAGCCAAGAGCGTCGTTGGCTAAATTGTCTGTTGTAAAGTGTAGTCGTTGTAAGGTGTAAGGTTCCCAGGACGTGCCTCCAGGATTTCTAGAGCCTGTCCTAAAAAGTGTGTAACTGCTCAGCAAGCGCCACACTATTTTCTAATGCCCTCCACAGATAGATAGACTTCAATCTTCTCCGCTTCCGGTCCCAAGGTGTTGGCTTTAGCCATATTGTAATCGGACAGATGCAAGGTGGTGTATCCCTCAAATCCACGCCTATACCCGCCCCAGGGATCTTTGCCAGCACCTACGTGGATGACCTCAATATCAACCTTCTTGCTGACACCTCGTAACGTAAACGTGCCCGTTAAAATTCCTTTTCCTTCATTTATCACGCTATAGCCATCACTGATAAAACTCGCTTTGGGGAATTTTGCTGTATCAAGAAAACGTGCGTCTCGCAGATGTTTATCGCGCTCTGCATGATTGGTATCGAGTGTCCTGACATCAATATTCACTGTAACCTGGTTTTTTTCTGGCCGCTTTTCGTCAAAAGTAAATTGGCCATCAAAGTTGTTAAAGCGCCCTACCAGCCAACTATAACCCAGGTGCTTCACCTTAAACTGTATGGCAGCATGCATTCCCTCTGTATCAATAATATACTCTTCGCTGTGCAGCAGAGTATTCCAGGAGAGTGCTGTTAGAATAAAAACACATCGAACTAATAAACGCTTCATTGTTTTCCCTTCCTTCTTCCTTTGTATCTATCTCTAGACACATTCATTTCAACGTCGGGATTTCAATCCCAGCATACGCCCCAACGTATTATCCCGATCAATCACCTGATGTTTAACGGCGGCCATTGCATGTCCACTCACTAATACCATCAATAAATACGAAAGCCATTTGTGCACTAAACCGGCTTTATCTTCCAGCCTGTTAATGTCACCGAATAAATCAAGACTGAGCACAGCCGGCACTTCTATCCAATTGAAAATGACTATCGGTCTGCCATCAGCTGTTGATACCAAATAACCACTGATCACGATCGCAAACAACACTATATACAACGATTGGGCCATCCGATGTGCCGCATAGGTCTCCCAGGCTTTGCCAGTCATTTGTGGATGCGGATTCAAGCAGCGCCAGCTTAATCGCAAAACCAGCAAAACAGCCACAATCATTCCAAGACTGCGATGAAGATCCGGTCCTTTGTTATACCAGCGATCATAATAGTCAAGATCGACCATATAAACGCCTAGCCCAAATAACCCAACAATCATTGCGGCCATTAGCCAGTGCAACACGATGTTGACCAGCCCATAATGGCTTGAGGTATTACGTAGCTGCATGCCATTCAGCGACTATGACGCCAGTCGCCTGTTGATCTCCCTGTATTATCAGCCCGATTCGAATATTTTTGCTTGAACAGCATATTAACCTTCCATATTCCTTGAATATATTGAAAAATATCGGACTTATCGTTCGAATAATTTGAATATGAAACCTGGCATCAATTTGGAAGCACTTGTTGTATTGGACGCCATTGCACGCAATGGTAGTTTCGCAGCAGCAGCAGAAGAGCTCCACCGTGTACCTTCATCGGTGACCTACGCTATTCAGAAGTTGGAAGAAAGCCTGGATATTTGTCTGTTTGATCGTGATGGACACAGAGCCACCCTCACACAAGCAGGAGAGGCTTTACTGAGAGGCGGGCGCAATCTTCTCGCTATAGCCGACAATGTTGAACGTAGCGTTAAGCGAGTTGCCACTGGCTGGGAAGCAGAGTTACGTATCGCCATTGGCGAACTGATTCCGATGGACAAAATTCTTGAGTTATGTGACGTTTTTTACCAGCATTGCCCCGAAACCCAGCTGCGACTCAGTTCTGAGGTCATGGCGGGAACGTGGGACTCGCTGATCAGCGGTCGCGTTGATTTGGTGATTGGTGCACTGGGAGACGGCCCGCCAGGCGGTGGTTATGCACTACATCCTCTGGGGGATGTTGAAATTGTTTTTGTCGTCGCCCCAGACCACCCGCTGGCGACAGTAGAAGAGCCCATTCCTTTGGAAATCATACGTCAATACAGGGCTGTAGCTGCTGCCGACAGTTCGCGCGGTTTGCCGCCTCGCACTGTTGGTCTGCTGCCGGGACAAAATGTGCTAACTGTCCCAGATCTTGCGGTCAAGCATAAAGCACAAATCAATGGGATGGGGGTAGGCCATCTGCCAAAACACTTTATCACCGATGACCTGGCAGCTTGTCGGCTGGTGCAAAAGCAAACCGAGCTAGGCGTCACGGCTCGCCACCGCTTATATACCGCCTGGCGTACCGATCACGGCGGCAAGGCTCTGGCTTGGTTTAAGGATTATTTATGCGATCAGGATTTGCAGCGTGAGTGGTTCGAATAAGACGAACCACCAGAGCACTGGTGGTGGTAGCCGAAGGGATCGAGACTGAAGAACAAGCCTCGTTTCTTCGTGATCAAGGTTGTCAAGCTGCCCAGGGATTTCTGTTTGCCCATCCTGCCCCATTTGAGACATTGCTGGTCTACACCGAGCAGAGGATATCCAACGTTATTCCGCTCGGGTTTGGTTTGACAAAAAAGCAAACAAATATGGGCTGGGATTACAGGTGAGTTTTTAATAACTCAAAATTTAGTTGATGTATCAATGAATCAAGCCTGTAATTAGTTAATTTATGTTGATATTAGTCTTAAAACGATGAGTATAAAAAGCATGAAATTTTGGCAGTCAATAACTTGGGCAGAAACAGAGCAATTGTGTGAAATAGCTCGTTTTGCTGAAGAGTTGGGTTTTGAAGGTTTGATGAGTGCGGATCATGCGCTTTATCCGGCGGTTATGGCGCCGGATTATCCCTATTCGGAAAATGGGCGTCCGCCTCAAACAGAGGATAGTGAGTATCCAGATATGTGGACGTCATTCGCGGCCATGGCGGCGGTAACAAATACCATAAAATTAACCTGTGGTGTCTATGTGTTACCTTGCCGTAACCCGATTGAAGTATCAAAACAGGCTGCAACGCTGGCGATTTTGTCTGAAGGTCGTTTTATCTTGGGTGTGGGAACGGGCTGGATGAAAGAGGAGTTTGATATCTACGGTGTGGATTTCAAAACGCGTGGCAAGCGTATGGACGAAATGCTGGATGTCATGCAGGGATTGTGGCAGGGCGAGATGTTTGAATTCCATGGCGAGCATATTGATTTTCCCAGAATCAGATTAAGTCCTACACCGACATACCCGATTCCTCTTTATTTTGGTGGTAATGCGCCCATTGCTTTGCGTCGTGCTGCCAAGAGAGGTCAGGGATGGATAGGTGCGGGAAATACACCAGAGCAAGTGCCCGATCTGATGCGAACCTTGCGGGATTTGCGCATTGAGTACGGCCGTGAAAACGAACCTTTCGATACTTTGGTTGGTATTTATGCGATGCCAACGCTCGATTTGTTCAGGAGTATGCGGGATATCGGTATGACCTCGGGAATTAATATGCCCTTTGCTTTTGCGTTGGGTGAGCGATCATCGATTGATAAAAAGAAAAAAATGATGGAGCGTTTTGCAGAGGATGTTATCCGTCATTTTTAAAACTGTTGTGTTCTCATTTTGTAATAAAAAGTCGGTACCCAAAGCACTCGCTATGCTCATGGGCAGACCCTGCAATGCGCAAGCTTATGGCACCCTACACACCTTAGCAGCCAAAGAGAAGTGACTGTTTTATTGCAGGGTGCAATGCACATGTGCTCTATGCGTCCTCATTAAATGCTTTGATAAGTCGTTTCCAGCGCGCTGGATCGTCTTTTTCCGGTTCACCGAAATAGATAAGTACTTCATCAAGCATATCGCCGTACTTTGCTTTGAGCAGATCAGGTATTTCATCGTAACAGCCGGTTACTGCAAACTCTTCGAGCATTTCATCGGTGATTTCATCCGCCATGGTGTCCCACTCGCCGCTTCTTGATTTGTCTCTCAGGCGAATAAAGGTATCACCCCAGCCATGCGCTTCAAAGGTTTGTTTGTAAGTGCTGGTGGAACCGTAAAAGCCAACCATGCCGCGTACTCGTTCGCGCATTGTGTCGATTTCTTTTGGGTTGTCACCCATGATAGCCATAACTGGCGCGGTAATTGTGAAGTCGCTACGATTGCGACCGGCTTTCTGAAGTCCTTCCTCAATGCTGTTTATCACGTTTTTTCGTAGCGACTTGGCACTGTGAAATCCATGGGCATGAAAACCGTCACAGAGTTCACCCGCCGTTCGACAGTTGTAGGGGCTGACCGCACCAATATAAATGGGTGGAGGTGGCACTTCCAATGGGCCTGGATTAAACATAGGTGTCATCAGGCTGTAGTTAAAAAACTCGCCTTGAAAATCCAGCTGAGTACCGTTTTGCCAGCAGTTCCATATTTCCCTGATTGCGAGGATATACTCGCGTAATTTTGGGCCGGGGGATTCCCATTTTACGCTGAAGCGACGCTCGTTATGTGCTTTGACCTGAGTTCCAAGGCCAAGGATAAAACGGCCATTTGTGGCATGTTGAAGATCCCAGGCGGTATAGGCCAGTACCATGGGGTTGCGGGGAAAGGCCAGGGCAATCTCTGGTCCCAGTTTAATTCGGCTCGTTGCAGTGGCCGCAACGGCCAGTTGCATAAAGGGCTCGTGTTTGCGCTCGGAGATGTAAAGCGACTCGAATCCGATGTCTTCGATCTTCTTGGCGGGTTCCACTACGTCTTGCAGTGAATCGACCACCAGATTGGTGCTTAGCTTCATACGATGTCTCCAGTTACTTTATTTCCACGGCCGTTAAGTTCCCTCTCCCATTGGGTGAGGGCTGGGGTGAGGGGGCAGTATTATTTGAATATTGCTATTTTCGAGGCCCTAATTTAACAAAATGCAGGGCAAAGGAGAACTGATTAACATGTACAAAAAGTAAGATGAATTGGAAGATATGATAGCGGTTGCTTAGAGCACTATTGGAATGACGGCAGTCGTAGGGTGCAATAAGCTAGCGCATTGCAGGGTATGCTCCATGAGCATAGTGAGTGCTTTGGGTACCGGTTTCGCTGCACATCGAATACAGTCAAGCGCCATTAGTTAATCAAAATGTCATAACAGCTTCACTCATCAATACGGCAGAGCCGCCCACACGTACCGTCAAGTCATTGGTTTTTTTATTGTCCATTTCGACATACAAAAGACTTTTCCGCGCATTGTTGGCACCACGTTGTATAGCGAAAATATGCGTGCCTTCCTGAATGTGGGGATGATCGCAAATGTGATGGGCAAAAGCCGTAATGGCGCCGCCAACGGGAGGGTCTTCATGATTTGCAATGGCTGGCCCCAGCAAGCGAGCATGAAAATCACCTGGGTTGGGATCTGTATTATTCGCAAACAGGAGAATTTCTTGCGCCAGAGAAGAGGGGGCGGATGAGTTGCTCCAGGCCGATTCAACAAAACGGGCTTCGCGAATGGCATGGTACGATTTAATGGGCACAATCAAATAGGGCGCACGGCAGGAAACAATTAATGGACGATAGTGCTCAAAGCCAATATCAGCAGGAGTTAACGATAGCATCGCGGCTAACTCTTCCTCTGTTGGCGTGTAGTAGTCGATGGCTGCGTGAGAGTGGTAGGTTTGTTGAATGATCGAAGGTACTCCGTCTTTCTGTGACACATAGGTATCTACACTCTCGCCATGTTCTTCGAGTGAAACAGGTGTATGTTTGCCTTCAAGTGCAATTGCGTTTGTTTTCGTTAGTACAAAGCTTGCAGCCAATATCGTGTGCGCATTACTTTCTATTTCTTTTGATGGCGTAAACACACGAATCTTTCGGCTGTTTTCTTTGCTGCCAGAAAATAGAAATATTGTGCTCCAGGTGCCAAGTTCGTTGGCAATTTGTTGCATGACTTCATCGCTCAAACCATCCGCTTCTGGAAACACGGGTAAGGGTATCCCATAAAAAGGCGTGTCTGTAAAAACGTCTGCGGTGTAATACCGGTATTTCATTCTATGGCTCCTGTTGTACGAATGATTGTACGAATGATTGTACGAATGATTGTGCGAATGATTGTGCGAATGATTGTGCGAATGATTGTGCGGACAATTATGCCGCTAGTTGTACTGTGTCACCATCAAGACGCACAGGATAAATTTTTATTGTGACGTTTTCATCTTCCAGACATTCGCCTGTCGTTAATTCAAAGTGCTGCTTGTACAGAGGGGATGCGACCACGGTTTTATCGCCCAGATTGCCTACAATACCCCGAGAAATGATGTTTGCTTCACTAAATGGACAATAGTTACTGACGGCGTAAATTCTTTTTTCGCCGTCGTTAATATGGAAAATGGCAATTTGTTCCTTATTTAGCAGTGCACATCTTCCTGTGTTGGCGGGGATGTCATCGAGATGACAGATGTTGATCCACTTGCTCATCAATTTTGCTCCATTTCATTTTTATAATCGATTAACCTACAGCAATGAGATTTTCACGCTCGGTTTTTTTTATGGGACGAATTTGTTCACGTTCTTTTACAAAAACAACGTTATCATCCGATGCATCGCTATTGATAAAGTGGTTAAAACACTCAACTTTCTTAGGATCTTCAGTAGTGGTTTTCCATTCGCATTGATAAGTGCCAACAATACGCGACATGTCATTTTCCAATTCTTCACATAGCCCCAGTTTGTCATCAATAATGACGGACTTAAGATATTCCAGGCCACCTTCCATATTGTTCATCCATACCGAAGTGCGCTGTAGTCGATCAGCGGTACGAATATAGAACATAAAAAAACGATCGATTGTTTTAATCAGGGTGGCATCGTCAATATCAGACGCAAACAGGTCTGCATGGCGAGGTTTCATGCCGCCATTGCCACAAACGTAAAGATTCCAGCCCTTTTCAGTTGCAATAACACCCACATCCTTACTCTGTGCTTCCGCGCATTCGCGAGTACAGCCGGAAACCGCCATTTTGAGTTTGTGTGGTGCGCGCAGCCCCTTATACCGGTTCTCTAGCATGATGGCCATTGCGACAGAATCTTGAACACCGTAGCGGCACCACGTTGAACCGACACATGATTTGCACGTTCGCATCGATTTGCCGTAAGCATGACCTGATTCAAAACCTTCGGAAACCAGTTCTTTCCAGATGATAGGTAACTGTTCTGATCGTGCACCAAATAAATCAATACGTTGTCCTCCAGTGATTTTGGTGTACAAATTATATTTTTTGGCAATTTCACCCAACACAATCAGTTTATCAGCTGTAATTTCACCACCGGCTATGCGAGGAACGATGGAATACGTGCCGTCTTTCTGTATATTGCCTAAGAAGTAGTCATTGGTGTCTTGCAGGCCCTGCAGCGGTTTTTCCAGAATGTATTCGTTCCAGCATGAGGCAAGTAGTGATCCGATAGTGGGTTTGCAGATATCACAGCCAAGCCCTGAACCGTGTTTTTCCAGTAACTCTTCAAAGGTTTTGATTTTTTCAACACGAATAATGTTGTAAAGATCCTGGCGTGTATAGGCGAAGTGTTCGCACAGATCCCTGTTCACCTCAACGCCAAGTTTTTCGAGTTCTGCATTTAACACTTGCGTTATTAATGCCGCGCAGCCACCACAGCCTGTAGCTGCATTGGTGCTGTCTTTAATGTCAGCAATCGTTGCAGCACCCGCCTCAACGACAGAAACGACATCCGCTTTGCTGACATTCATGCAGGAACACAGTTGTGCAGAGTCGGGCAGTGCATCGACGCCGATACCGGTTGAATGGCCCTCTACCTGCGGCAATATTAATCCTTCGGGTTCTGGCGGCAGCTCCATCTTGTTGAGCATAAACTGGAGCAATGAACCGTATTCGGCCGCATCACCAATGAGTACCGCGCCGAGGAGGTGTTTGTCATCTTCACTGACAACAATTTTTTTGTAAATTTCTTCGCGGTCGTTAACATAAGTATATGCTCGACAGTTTGGTGTATTACCATGTGCATCACCAATAGATGCAACATCAACGCCCATCAACTTTAATTTGGTGCTCATATCTGCACCGGCAAATTCGCTATCGCCAGTGCCCGTCATGTGATCTACGGCGGCTTGTGCCATTGCACTGCCAGGAGCAATCAAGCCATAAATGCGATTGTCCCAAAGGGCTACTTCACCAATGGCATAAATATTCGGATCAGAAGATTGGCAATTATTATTAATCACAACGCCGCCGCGTGCTCCCATGCCTAATCCAGTATTGCGCGCAAGCTCATCGCGCGGACGAATTCCTGCTGAAAAAACAAGCAAATCGGTTTCGAGTTCTTGTCCATCTGCAAAAATCA
Source organism: Gammaproteobacteria bacterium (assembly GCA_003353945.1). Taxonomy (GTDB): domain Bacteria; phylum Pseudomonadota; class Gammaproteobacteria; order Pseudomonadales; family PIVM01; genus PIVM01. The sequence goes on along the minus strand of PIVM01000022.1, from coordinate 37,283 downwards.
TTTTGTGGCAAGTGTTCTCGCCGTCGCAAATCTGTTGGGTGTTTTTCTGAGTGTGAACAGAAACGCCAAGGTCTTCGATCTTTTTTCTCAGCATGGCGCCGCCGCCATCATCAACCTGCACTGCCATTAACCGTGGGGCAAATTCAATAACATGTGTTTCCAGGCCCAAATCCTTTAGCGCCTTGGCCGCTTCCAGGCCTAATAGACCACCACCAATAACAGCGCCCACTTTGCCTTTTTGGGCAGCAGCTGTAATGGCTTCAAGGTCTTCGATGGTGCGGTAGACAAATGTATTTTCTCTGTCGTGACCGAGAACTGGCGGCACAAAAGGATAGGAGCCCGTGGCGAGCACAATCTTGTCAAAATAGACCTCAACGCCCTGTTCAGACGTTACGACACTTCTTATGCGATCGATACGGGTGATTTTATCGTTGGTGTAAAGAGTGAAACCGTTATCGTTATAGAAACCATCGGGAACCATATTGATATCCTTGGCATCACGTGTTTCAAACCATGCCGTAAGCTGAACTCGGTCATAGGCAGCGTGCGGTTCTTCGCCAAAAATTGTAACCTTATAATCATCTGCCTTGCCGCTTTGCACCAATGCTTCGAGAAACTTGTGTCCAACGGGGCCGTTACCTATAACAAGCAAATTAGAAACTGAACTCATGGGCTTACCTGATTGTGATTGATACGTCGGTCTTTAGATTTGCCCTTAGTATTTGCAACATGTGCGCCAGATTTTGAATAATGTTGTATATTGTTGATATGTTAGGGGCGTGTGAATGTTGTTGAGTATATGTGCATCATAATGATGCTGCATAAAGGGAAGTTGTTATCTTATATGCACTGTAATTGTGCGAAGGTTTTAGCGATAGGCATTAAAAGTTGTCGGTTTTGCGGTATCCTGTTGCGGTAAAGCGATCATAACGTGAGGGGATTTCATATGTCTGAGCTACCAGAAGATAAATATTATCGCGGCGTCAAAGTACTGCACGATCCGGTTCGTAACAAAGGGACAGCCTTTATCGATGCTGAGTGTGAGGGCTAAAAAAATAGATTTTTTAGCCCCTAAATCACACGTAAAACAGCAAGTAGATGGACGCTACTAAACTATCAAGCCAGTAAACCCATAGCACGATAGGTATTACGACCAGCAATACCGTCGGCTTCCAGGTCATGCGCTTTTTGCCAACTCTTAAGTGCTTTTTCTGTGCTTGAGCCAAAATGGCCATCAACCTGAATTTCCAGTACCTTTTGCAGTTTACGTACCCAGAGTCCCTTAGATTCCTTTTTTGTAACCTCATATTCGACAGACGGTGGGGCTTCAGCGATTAACGCCCCAGCACTTTCTGCTATCTCGAGCGCAAGAGAACGCACACCGTCAACGCGTCGTCCCCATCCCCTGCCAAAGGTCGACCAGGTAGAGAGGCTTTGTAAGAATGTCAGGCGTTCATCACACATATCATTGGTGACATGAATAGGATTGTGTTTATTTACCAGCGCAAGAGTTTTGGAGCCAATAACACCATCCTGCTTTGCGCCGACGGCGCCTTGCAACCATTTAGTGCTGCGCCCTGGGCCGGAATTAACGGCTGCATCAAGAACAGCGTAATCGACACCAGCAGGTAGATCGTCACATTTACACTTACTCCAGTATCCTTTCTTGTAGATTTCTTTTAACTGAGAATCAGAAATATTCCGAAGATCTTTTTTGCTCATTTTCTCGCCAAAAAACCGACGAAACGTGGCCAATGTTACACCTTTCATCGTCGCCCCACCTGGATCCTTCGGATGATTTGCCCAGCCGCCTTCGTGAACCAGGACGTGTTCAAGAGCGCTGTCGAAATTATTTTTCATTGATAGTTTCTCCTTGAGTGTTCAACGTACTACGAAAAAAGTGCTTGCTGTAACATTGCTAAAGATAAGTGTTTTCAATTGTAGATTGAATTTAAGTTTCATTAAAATAATTTTTAATATGATTTTGTTTATACGATAAGCCGCGCAAAAAATAACGGAGGATCAAAAATAACTCTGATGACACTTCCTGCCATGCGTTCAGCGAATGGGCGTTCAGCGAATGGGTGGCATACTAAAATTAATCTCACTCGGTTTTACGGTGTTCTTGCCACGAATGGTTCTTGTTAGGAGGAGAGGGAGTGGAAGAGCTAGGCGAAATGAAACAAACATCGAAAGTAAGAGGTGTGAGCAATCCCCGCTATCTCCGGCGCATTTGTGTTTCGGGAACCGCTTCCTACAATTGGCAATTCATTGCTTAGGACTTTGGAAATAAAGAATCATCCCCAAAATACTGAATAATCCTTTATTTCCAAAGCCCTTGTGTGGCGATCAGCAAGCATCTCGGCACTTGCAAAGATATGCGTTTGATGCCACAAACACGACCTCGTCGTTCTGATTAAACATCTCACTGCTGACTTCAACAATACCCATGTCGGGTCGACTATTGGATAGACGCTTATTAGTCACTTTGTAGCGCGAATACAAGGTGTCACCGGCCCTGACGGATGCACGCATTTGCATATTGCTAAAGCCCAAAGCACTAACGGCAGCAGATTTATTCTCACCATCACGATCACTGATTGCCACAAACATGGCAAAGATATGAACAGAAGAGGCAACCAAGCCTCCAAAAATGGATTCTTTAGCTGCTACCGGGTCAGTGTGAAAGGGTTGGGAATCAAAGCGGTTACCAATCTCAATAATTTCTTCTTCGGTAACATCATACTGGCTATTAAAGGTAATCAATACACCGATTTCCTGGTCTTCAAAATACTTCATCGTAGGGCCTTCGACTTCGACTAATTTCTGAAAGACTACCCTGTCTCGAAAAAGGGCGATATTATAGGCGATTATGCGTCAGTTGAAAGCATTAACCTGAACTCACGGATTCAGGTCTTACTCAAAGACAGGATAAAACGATGAGCATAACAACCGAAAGCCGCACAGCACTTAAAGAGCTTATTGCACTGCTCCAAGAGATTGATGACCGATGGGCCGGTCCTGAATTTGACATGCATTGCGAAGCTGATGTTGTAGCCGCGCATCGGGCATTGATGCATAACCTTGAAGGAGGGCTGGTCGGCATGTTTGAAAGCGACCCGGCAAACCCCGAATTTAAACGCATTGTAACAAACAGTCGCAAATTTACAGGTGACAACAGCGACGCTATCTACTTTGATGCCCCTGTAAGTCCGGATTACGAATACGTAATGCGCGGCACTATGACGGGAGCCGTGTATTTTTCAATGACGACGGAGTGTAATTCTGAAAAAGGCACGATGCCAACCCATACGGGTAGTGTACTTAATGACACGCAGATCGACGTTGACGAAAACGGCGAATTTACGGTATATATTGGTGGTGAGAAGCGTGAGAGAAATTGGCTCCCCTTGGTTGAAGATGCTTCGCGAGTGACCACGCGACATTATTTTGAGAACGAGCTGCCAGCAGGTAACGACCCCTTTTCAGAACCCAGACTGGCCATTAAAGTTATTAACACAAATGCCGTGCCGAGCCCACCCAACGACCCGTCGGTCTCGGATGGCATTCGAAAAGTTGCCGAGTTTTTGCGAAGCCGTACATTGGGGATGCCGCGTTTTGCCGATAATCCACCGCCGTTCTTATCACTTATTCCCAATGAATTTCCGAAACCGGTTCCACCGGGTGACTTTGGCTTAGCGGCAGTGGATGCCACCTATGCGATGGCGCCCTTTCTTCTTGCGCCAGATGAAGCGCTGGTTATCACTGGGCGTTGGCCAAATTGTCGTTTTGCAAACGTATGTCTGTGGAACCGCTTTCAACAAACCTTTGACTACGCTAATCGCTCGGTTACCTTAAATCGCACGCAAACAAAGCTTGAAAATGATGGTAGTTTTCAAATAGTGGTTGCTCATGAAGACCCTGGTGTTGCCAATTGGCTGGATACTGAAAGCAATCCCTTTGGCATGGTGTTTTGGCGGTTTTTTCTTGTTGATGGAGATGTTGAGACGCCCAAAGCGGAAGTGGTGAAGCTGGCGAGTATGTAGGGTGGGCAGGCATTCGTACTAAATTTGCCAGAAAAAGCACCTTAGCATGTTGATGTTCAGACTGTTATTTGAAGTGTTGTAGCTCTTCTCCGCTTTGATTAGTTAACACTTGCAACGATGGGCAGGTTATAGGTATGTAGCAGGTGATTGCCGCTAGCGGTCATTGAGGCAGACTCCTGGTTCAAAAAATATTGATTGCATAACCGCAAGTCAAACAGCATTTTCAAATGATTCAAGATGGCAAATGGCAGCTTACCTGTTCCAGAAAGCACAGTTTACATTTTTAGCATTTGGCCGCTTCGTAACAAAAACGGAATACCAATAAACGCAAATTTCCTGCGAAAAGCAAAACCTCAATGTCTGCAATCTCTACGGAGTTAGCGTTAGGATTCTAGCAACGTGCTAGCACCAAACACTACATATAGTGGTTGGTGGGTAGCTGGAGGGCGCAGAAGCTGCAAGCAGCGTTTGTTTTCTGGGTCCCCATTTTCGCGGGGATGACGTTAGCTTTTAACAACCACGGCGATGATGTAACGTCAGCCAATGGCGCAAAAGAGCGATTGTTAGAATACCAACAATAGTCTGCAGTACTACGATTACCCGTCACCCGGCTGAAGAAATAATTCACGATAGCTTATGGTCAAACTGCCGCTTTGTAGAAAGGGATTTATCGGGTTTGATATAGCTCTGCCAATAGATTTGTCAGATTAGATTCCGACTTTAAGCTTGAGTAAAAAACTAAGCACTTTCGTACTGAAAACCCTCAGGCTGTACCACAACACTATCGAGAACAACGCCATTGTCTTCCAGCGTTAACCTGCCCTCGGCAAACCAGAGGGCCACCAATGGATAGATTTTGTGTTCCTGTTCCAACACTCTTGCCGCCAGCACATCGGCGTCATCGTTTGGCAGCACAGGGACGCGGGTCTGGATAATCGCCGGGCCGCCATCCAGTTCTTCCGTCACAAAATGCACCGTGACACCGTGCTCGGTATCACCGGCATCCAGTGCGCGTTGATGCGTGTGAAGGCCGGGGTACTTGGGTAACAGGGAGGGATGAATATTCAGCAGACGACCGCGATACTGGCTGACAAAAACGGGCGTCAATATTCGCATAAAACCGGCCAGAATAATAAGGTCGGGCTGATAGGGTTCGATGGTGTCAACCAGAGCGGCATCAAAGCGCTCCCGGCTGTCGAATTGTTTGTGGTCGATGACTTCAGTGGCGATGTCCGCTTTGCGCGCGCGTTCCAATCCGTAGGCGTCGGCTTTGTTGCTCACAACAGCCGCAATTTCCGCAGGCAGGCTGCCGCCTGCAACAGCATCAATAAATGCCTGTAAATTGCTGCCACTACCGGAAATCAGTACAACCAGTCGACAAAGCGGTTTCTCAGGCATCAGACTTATAATCCTCGCAATTGTACTTGTTCTTCGTCCTTGCCGGCCGCCTCGATCTGACCGATTAGCATGGCGTTTTCTCCTTGTTCAGCGAGTAGCTGTAGCGCTTTGTCACAGTCGGCTGCGGGCACGCACAGCACCATGCCAATGCCACAATTAAAGGTGCGATGCATTTCTGTGGCTTGCACATTGCCCTGTTGTTGTAGCCAGTTAAAAATGGCCGGGCGTTGCCAGCTTTGCGTATCGATAACGGCGGTTGCGCCGGCGGGTAATACCCGTGGTATATTCTCCAGTAAGCCGCCACCGGTAATATGTGAGAGTGCGTGTACAGGGCATTGCTGAAGCAGGGCAAGCAGTGATTTGATATAGATGCGCGTCGGCGCCAGCAGTGCCTGCCCAAGCGTTTGCCCTTCAATATCCTGCTGTAGATCAGCCTTCGCGACGTCAATAATTTTTCGAATCAGCGAATAGCCGTTGGAGTGCGCACCGCTTGAGGCGAGACCGATCAATTGATCACCGATTTGCACCTTGCTGCCGTCGATAATCTTGCTTTTTTCCACCACACCGACACAGAAACCGGCCAGGTCGTAATCTTCGCCTTCGTACATGCCCGGCATTTCAGCTGTTTCGCCTCCAACCAGCGCACAGCCGGCCATTTCACAGCCCTTGCCAATACCTTCAACCACGGCGGCGGCTGTGTCGATATTCAGCTTTCCGGTGGCATAGTAATCAAGAAAAAACAAAGGCTCTGCGCCTTGCACAATCAGGTCGTTAACACACATGGCGACCAGATCGATGCCGATGCTGTCGTGTATGCCCAGCTCCATGGCCAGGCGCAGCTTGGTGCCAACGCCATCTGTGCCAGAGACCAGAACCGGCTCGTCATAACCCTTGGGCAGTTCACACAATGCGCCAAACCCTCCCAGTCCTGCCATGACCTCCGGGCGGCGCGTGCGCTTGGCAACGCCTTTGATGCGATCGACCAGGGCATTGCCAGCATCAATATCGACGCCAGCGTCTTTGTAACTCAGTGAAGATGGGGGGGTATCAGGTGTTTTGCTCATAGGAATACTGGCTGGTGAGGTTAATAGGGCGTGCCGAAACAAGGGGCGCTATTGTATCAGTTGGCATGCAGACAGGCTAGGAACCTATCCGAGAATAGAAGCCCTACTGCGGAAAACCCATTTCGGCCATATTTCCCGATAAAAATCGTTAAATATACCCGATATTCGCCTCTTTTTATCGAAAAATCTGACTCAAAATGGGCTTCCCTCGCTACGGTTCCTATTCTCGGATTGGCTCCTAGATTCGTGAGCTGCTTCGCTGCTGGATATAAACAAATGTATTGCGATTGAGTGAAAATCGATCGCAAAAATTGTTTGTAACGTTTGTTAGCGACTCTTGATACAATCGCTCCCTCGTCCGTTTGCAGAGGGTTGTTGCATTGTGTCATTCAGTTGCCATGTTATTTTTATGTGCCCTGTTGGTGATTTCTACTCCATTGGCCTGGGCTGAAAAAGTCACGGATTTGTATCGAGTGACGCTTCCTGTGGATAGCCAGGAGAAAAAGGCGTTGTCTCGTGCTATGGGTAGTGCTTTGCGCGATGTGGTATTGCGCGTTACAGGCAGCTACGAGTCACTCGATAACCCAGACATAAAAAAAGCCGTGCGTCGCCCTAAAAGCTATGTTCAGCAATTCGCCTATCTTAATTCAAAGCAAGCCGCTGCCACAGATTCACAATTGCTGCTGCAGGTCAGTTTTCAACCTGTTTCAGTGAACACCCTGATTCGCCAGGCCGGTTTGCCACTATGGACCAGAAACAGGCCCAATGTGCTGATTTGGTTAGCGGTAGACGACACGAAACAGCGCCATATTGTCGGCCTTGAATCCCGCCCCGAAATGGCATCCGTGTTACAAGAGAAAGCGCGACGCAGGGCTTTGCCGATCAGTTTGCCCCTGCTTGATCTGGAAGATAATGTTGCACTTAAAGTCAATGAGATATGGCAGCTCAAACCACAGCGAATTTTCAGCGCCTCACAGCGATATCCCAGTGAAGCCATCCTGGCAGGAAGGGTTTTACAAACGTCAACCGGGCAATGGATAGGTAGCTGGTGGTTTAGTTACCAGAGTCAGACCATTCGCTTTGACGGCCAGGGTAAGGATATGGAGACTTATTTGGCTTACGGTATTGACCAGATAGCGGACCGTCTTGCGCGCCAGTATGCGATTGATCCGCAATTACTCGATGAGGATATCAAGCTTGTGCTTAACGGCATAAACAGCTATTCGGCTTATTTGGCAGCATTGGATTATCTAAGAAACGTAGTCGCCATCAGGGAGGTCCAGGTCACTAAAGTAGAAGGTGATAGAATGGTGTTTGCCTTAACGATTGAGGGCGATTTGGAACAGTTGCAAAAAGTGATTGCACTGGGCAAACGTCTGCAACCAGCCCAGCCGGATGAAGAGGAAACTGAAATCGACGAATTTCAAACAAAAATATATTATCATTGGCCGCAGCCAAAGATGTCTGCCCGCTAAGTAAAAAGCTCACCTGAAATGCCGGACCACGTCTTCCCATAATACCGTACTACGCAAGTAATACCGTACTACGCAAGGAGAAGAGAGTGAATAACGATAGCGGCCTCCTTCTTATGGTGAGCAATGCCATTAAGTTAAGCGCGAAGCGTTGTGTAGGGTGCGCCCCGCGCACCTTCGAAACCCGGCATAGGGTGTTATTGGTGCGGGGGCCGCACCCTACTTATGATAGGCTTGCATGCTTAACTTAATGACGCTGCTATGGTGAGATGGAGACAATAAAAAGGATCGTATCTATGGAACAATTTCAACGATGGTGGTGGCTGGCAGCAGTTTTACTGCTGGGATTGTTGACACATTTGCTAGAGCCCATTTTAACGCCGTTTCTAGTCGGCGCGTTATTGGCTTACTTAGGCGACCCATTAGTTGACCGTCTCGAAACATGGCGTATCAATCGCAGTCTTGCGGTCTGTTTGGTCTTTGTTGCGATGTTGATATTGTTCGTGATTGTGGTTGTGTTGATGGTGCCGTTATTGGGGCGCCAGTGGCAAAGCCTGTTAAAACGCCTGCCGGAACTGATCGCTATGGTGCAGCAATGGCTGCCCGTTTTGCAGTCACGCTTTGACTTGCCGCCCATACATTTGCCGATTGAGGATTTACAAAGTTCCTTGTCGGCGCATTGGCGAGAGGCGGGTAATGTGCTTCTTTTGGTTGTACGCTATATCAGTCAGTCCAGTGTTGGCCTGCTGGCCGTGATTGCCAACCTGTTTTTGATTCCCGTTGTGACGTTTTATTTGTTGCGTGATTGGGATGTGCTAATGGGGCTTGTTCGAGACGTGTTGCCAAGAAGCTGGGAGCCGGTGGCGGTGAAGCTGGCTAACGAATGCGACGAGGTATTAAGCGCCTTCCTGCGAGGCCAGATGTTGGTGATGATGTCGTTAGGTGCAGTGTATTCAGTTGGTTTGATCATAGTGGGTTTGGAGGCCGCTTTACTGCTGGGCGTGCTTGCGGGCCTGGCTTCAGTAGTGCCTTATATGGGTTTTGTTGTTGGCATTGGTGCGGCGGGCGTTGCGGCCTATATTCAGTTTCATGAGTGGCTGCCGTTGCTGTATGTCGCCATGGTGTTTGGTGTTGGCCAGATGCTGGAGGGTACTGTTCTGACGCCCCTGCTGGTAGGCGATAAAATTGGATTGCATCCGGTGGCCGTTATCTTCGCTATTATGGCCGGTGCTCAATTGATGGGCTTTGTAGGAATATTATTGGCATTGCCCCTGGCTGCAATCATTATGGTATTGCTGCGACATATTCACGATCAATACAAAAACAGTGACTGGTATGGTCAATCAGCGGATCAAACAAGCGAAGGGGAAGGATGAGACCGGCATCGTTCCAGCAGTTGCCACTGCAGATTCAACTTAATGACGCGGCAACGTTTGACAATTTTTTTGTTGGGACTGAGTGCAAGCAGCTATTCGATTATCTGCAACATTTTTTGCAGCACGACCAGCGTTTGGTTTATCTGTGGGGTCAACAAAGTGTTGGCAAAAGTCATCTGTTGCAGGCAAGCTGCCATTGTGTTGAACAGCAACAATGTCAAACACTCTACCTGCCGCTCGCTGAATTGCTTAGCTACCCGCCTGATGAATTGCTTGCGGATCTGGAGTTTGTCGATTTAATCTGTATCGATGATATCGAACTGATCGCCGGGCAGCCCGAGTGGGAGCAAGCACTTTTTCATCTTTATAACCGATGCCAGCAACAGCAAAACCGATTGCTGGTTGCGGCATCCTTATCACCGCGACATTTGCCTTTTGACTTGGCTGATTTGTCATCCAGAATGCAATCCGGTGTGATTTTTCAAATACAAACACTGACCGATCAGCAAAAACTAGCCATGCTGCAATTGCGGGCGTCGCGTCGAGGGCTGCAGCTAAACGATGAGGTGGCGCAGTTTGTTGTTAATCATAGCGCCAGGGATATTGTCAGCCTGATTGATGCACTGGATAAACTCGACCATGCCTCTCTCGCCCAGCGTCGACGCATTACAATTCCTTTTATTAAAAGCGTATTGGATTGGTGAGACCATCACCATGATGCTGTTACAGTGCTCTTTGATTAAATGGTGGTCTATGTGGGTGGCCAACGTATGTCGGTTTCAATGCTCTTGGCTGTTTTAAAGTTGAACGGTTTTTTTTGGTAGGGTCGGCGAGTCAAGCGAATAGCGCTATTCAGCAGTTTGGTTTATTCAGTTTTTAAGCAAAAAGAACAGTTCTGATTATTTCTCGCCGTACGTAGCGAAACATTACTGTACAGAATAGATATTCTGAGCTAATAGATATTCTGAGCTAATAGATATTCTGAACTAATAGGCATCATACAATCAGGAATGCTGGGAAAACTATTTTTCGTTCCATCGGAGGTTTTAATGGGAAATTGCGCATTTAAGAAAAAAACAGGTTTGTTGGCCATTGTCATCACAGCTCTTGTTGGCATGACAGCAAATGCTCAAAGCGGTGAGATGGATGACGTAAAAGCACGACTGGCAAAACTCGAGGCTGGTGGTGGCAAAAGTATCATGAGCAGTGTTGAGTTTGGCGGGGTTGTAGAGTTTGAAGGACAAATTACGGATGAATACGACGGTGATACACATTCGGATATTAGTGTGGCAACAGTAGAGTTGTTTGTAGACGCTGCGATTAATCCTCATGTGGAAACCCATGTATCCTTCCTTTATGAGGAAGATGGAGCCGAATTTGATGTGGATGAGGCGACAATCACATTGGCAAAAGGAGAGATGTTATCTCTGACATTGGGTCAATTGTATTTGCCTTTTGGTAGCTTCGAAACGGCTTTGATCAATGACACTCTCGCTTTGGAAATTGGCGAAACGTTGCAAACGGCAATGGTGGCAAATTATGAGAATAACGCCGTAAGCGGGGCATTCTATTTGTTCGATGGCGATGTGAATCGCCCGGAGAATGTTGAAAGCTGGGGTTTTCGTCTAGCCTATGCGACCGAACAGTTTAATGCTGGTTTGGATGTGATATCCAGCATTGCGGATACAGATGGTATGGTCGGCACATTTGGAGCCGATGATGTTGACGAAAGTGCAGAAGGTATCAGTTTGCATACTTCAATCAATCAGGGTGATTTGACGGTCATAATTGAATATTTGGCAGCACTGGATGCGGTGGAGCTGAGTTCGGGCTTGGAAGTTGAACCTGAAGCTGTCCAATTGGAAGTCGATTATGCCGCGCAAGTCAATAAGTACGATGTGACTTTTGCGCTGGCTTTGCAAACGACGGATGAAGCTAACGGATTATTGCCTGAGGAACGATTCTCTATAGGTGCATCAGCCGAAATTTTTAAAGTAACGACTCTGGGTGTGGAGCTCAGCTTTGATGAAGATTATAACGGTGATGATAAAAAGGCGCTTATCTTTCAGTTAGCAACAGAGTTTTAGATGAGAAAAAAGGTAAACCTGAGTCTGCGGATTCAGGTTTACCTCGCCGCTTTTGAGATCTATCCTTCTTACCTTTACAATGCAACGCCTATCGGCCTGAAGGTGGAAACACGGCTTCGCACCGAGTGAGCGGGTGTTCCTGATTGGCCGGACTGGCCTTTTCCATGACATTTCCTTAACTTGGCTATCATTGAGGTAGACTATAGTCTTCGTGTTGACTGTGGTCTATTCGCTCATTATAGTCTGCGTGGTCATTGGATATTGAAAAAAGGATAATAAACAACCTTTACCTGAACTCAAGGGTTCAGTTTCATATGCACACCAACTAGTTACTTCAATAAATAAAGGAGCCAAACATGTCTGACGAATTAGATATTAGCACTGCAAACTGTATGATTGAGCAAAAAGGCCACATCCTACTGGTAACGCTTAACCGTCCAGAGGCCAAGAATGCGCTGAGCGGAGAGATGCTTATTGGTATGTACAGTGCCTGGCGTCGCCTTGATGAAGATAAGGAGCTGTATTGCGCCATTCTAACCGGTAAAGGTGATACTTTCTGCGCCGGTATGGACCTGAAAACAGGACCAGAAGGTGGAAAAGATGCAGCAAAAATCCAAGAAATGATGACGGAAATTCCTGATTTGCACTGGCAGGCACTATTACGCCATAACCGTCCGAAAAAGCCGGTCATTTTGGCGGTAGAAGGTTATGCCTTAGCCGGCGGAACAGAGATTCTTCAAGGTACCGATATCCGTGTTGGCGCGGAAGACGCCATATTTGGTGTCACTGAGTGCAAGCGTGGATTATTTCCATTGGGCGGTTCAACTATTCGCCTGCGTCGCCAGATTCCTTACTGCTTAGCGGCTGAGATTCTACTTCTGGGTCGCCATGTGACGGCACAGGAAGCCTTGGATTGGGGCTTGATTAACCGTGTTGTACCCCACGGTGAGGCATTGGCTGAAGCTATGAAGATTGCTGAAGAGATTTGTGAAAACGCACCGCTTTCCGTTCAGGCGATTTTGAAATCGCTGCGCGAGAATGAAGAATGCTTGCCGGAAGTGGAAGCCCTGAAGAGAGAAGAAGAGCTGGGTTGGACTATCTTCACCACCAAGGATTCCAAAGAGGGGATGAAAGCGTTTAAAGAAAAACGTAAACCCAACTTTATAGGCGAGTAATTTCCGTTTTTTGTTAACAAATCCTAAGGACGTAGTCAGTCGTGTCGGCCTATTAATTTATCGGTGAGCGTGAAGAGCGCAGAATCCTGAAACTTGCCAGCCCCGTCGATCTGGAAACGTCCAAGGAGCCGGTATGTGCCAATCGGGAGGATGTGGCGCAAGCGATCAGTGCGGCACGTGATGCGCAGGCATCATGGTCAACCTTGAGTTTCAAGGCTCGGGCTATGTATATGCAGGCCGCCTTGAAAGTGGTGCTCAAGGAGACTGATCAGATCATGCAGACACGATAATCAATGAAACCGGCAAAGTGCCCAGCGAAGCACTGATGGAGGTATGGGCTGTCTGTGATGCCCTGGATTTTTATGCTCTCGTAGAAAGCGTATAAAAAATCCTTAGATCTTAATTAAACTCTGTGCAAAACGATACGACTGCAGCTGATAGCCTACTTTATATGGCAGGCATAACACACAGCACTACCGGCATTTTTTACGCGCAAAAATGACGGGATAAAGTTTTCTTTTATTTTTTCGCCATTCCATACACCATGTGGATCGTGGCAGGATGCGCATTCAACTTCCGGTCCATTTCCAGTAATGTAATAGCGAATTTCATTGGCTGCTGCGGCGTTATTTCCATTGTTATCGTAGTAGAGCATGCCTGTGAGTGTGCCTGTTGGTTCAACAAATTCTTTACCTAGCTGATCTATCGGGAGTTGAACACCAATCGGGTGGTCATCTCGCAAATCCGTCCCGATGGCAAAACTCTTAAAATTCACTGCGCCAGCACCTACTCTACTTGCATCACTTGAATGACAAGCAAGACAGCCCAGGTCCTCATTAACGCCGTTTAAACCCATGTGAACACTGGCGTCGGGGCCATCCGCATTAGTCCAGCTGTTATTAAGGAAAGACTCGCTGAGTGTGGTTTCTTGGGATTTCAGCTGATTGCCAGAGCCTGGCATATTGACCACAGTGTCCACGGGAAGCGTACCATCATGACACGATAAGCATGTCAGAGAGTTAACCCCAGGCTGTCCGAGATCGCCATCAATGCTGGAAGAGCCTAATGCTCCGTAGGTGGTGTAAGTGTTGTTATTGAAGGTGCGGTTCCATAACGGCGCATTAATCTGCATGCTTGCGCTGTGTGGCGTATGGCAATAGACGCAGACTTCGCCATAATTGTTGCGATACGGGTTCATTACTATGCCTCCGTCATATTCAACCCCGTTGCCTGGATTTTTCAAGACGGACTGCGCCATATTATGGCGCGTGTTGAATACACCACCACTATTTTTAAATTTACTTGGCACGCTATCGTCGTCTGCTTGAAGTGTGATGGAGACCATCAAACCTACGATTACGCACATTAAAAAGATGGCTTTATTGGTTAAAATAGATACTCTCAACGGCAGCATAACTATATTCTCAAAGCCAATGCCTCTATAAAGGCAGGGCTATATATCAATATTATTATTTGTATTAGTTGCAGTTAAAGGCAAAAAACATACCACAAGCCAATCGGCCAGTATTGATCAACAATAGTCCCAATTTGCAAAAGAACAGCAGCTTAGATGCATTTTAGATGCATTAACACCGTGATTAATAAGGATATGTCTCTCAGTATTGGGATTGTGCATTCTAAAGGTTGGCACGACGTCCAGGTCTCACCGCATACATAAGTGAGAGCATAAAAATCCAGGGGGTCAATATGCTAAATGAGCACTTAGTTAAGTGTTGTTTTCCAATCAATTCATGCGGTTACTGAATATCATATATTAATGACCATAAAAATGCCCCGACTTTCTAATGCTCTCCCATGCCCGATATCTTGTCGTAAACAAAAGTAGGTTCTCGGCTATTGAGTGATTAAACGGATGGTAAAGAAACAGCAGATGCAGTGGACTCACAAAGGTGCTCACTTATTGCTTCAAACCAGAACAGCGGTACTGAACGGTGAGTTAAAGGGGTATTTTGAGCGATGGTATTCGGGCCTTAAAATTGAAGATAACGATGCGCTAAGGGCAGAGAAAATGAAAAATGCAGCATAATTTTTTTGTATTTTGCCCCCGAGTTTTTTATGCTCTCATGACGTTGGATCTCTTCTGATCGGTGGATGCCAGTAATGACTCCATTGGGACGGGGCGAGCGAACAGAAAGCCCTGAGCGACGTGACAACCTTGATCGCGCATGAACGATGCCTGTTCTTCGGTCTCAATCCCTTCGGCTAGTACCACCATATTCAGTTGATGGCCCAGCTCAACGATGGTTTTGACGATAGCTCGGTCTTTGGGCTGTTGGAGCATGTGGTTGATGAAACCTCGGTCAATTTTGAGCACATCGATAGGCAATTTCTTGAGATAGCTGAGTGACGAATAGCCAGTGCCAAAATCGTCCAAGGCGATACTGATTCCCAGTTGTTTTAGTTGATTGAGTGTGTTGATGGCGTGCTCAATGTCATTGAGCAGCGTCCCTTCTGTGATCTCCAGCTCCAAGTACTTTGAAGGCAGGTGCGTTACCTCTAAAACATGGGCGATATTTTCCACTAACGAAGAGCCGTAGAACTGGCGTGCCGAGATGTTAACAGCCATGGTTATGGGTTCGCGCTGGGCCATGAAGTCAACGGCGTCAAGGCAGGCTGTATTGAGCACCCAGCTGCCAATCTCCCTAATGAGACCGGTCTCCTCGGCCACTGGGATGAATAGGTCGGGGCGCACCATGCCACGCTCTGGGTGTAGCCAGCGGATGAGGGCCTCAACTCCCTTAATGGTGTTGGTCTTGAGATCGATCTGCGGCTGGTAGTAGAGCTGGAACTGCTGCAGCTTAATGGCGTCACGCAGTTCACGCGTGATGTTCTGGTGGTGCTTAACTTTCTCCTGCATCTCGTCGGAGAAGTGTTGGAAGGTATTGCGCCCCAGCGATTTGGCGTGGTACATGGCCATGTCAGCGTGACACAGCAGGTCCGAAGGCGAACTTTTTTCAGGATCGATGGGGGCAATACCGATGCTGACTGTGATGTGTACCTCAAGATCGTTGACAATCACTGGTTGGGTGAGGTCATGGTGAAGGCGTTCCGCCAATTTTTGACCGCGATCCGATTGGTGGAAAGCGATAATAGCAAATTCATCGCCACCAAGTCGCGCCAGGTGGTCATGCGATCGCACTGTATTGGTAAGGCGCAGAGCCACCGCCTTGAGCAGTTCGTCACCCACTTCGTGACCCATGGCATCGTTGACATCTTTAAAATTGTCGAGGTCGAGAAACATAAGAATAATGTGTTGGGTGCGACGTTTCGAGAGTTCGATGGCCTCACTGAGGTTGTCGTGGAATAATCGACGGTTTTGCAGCCCGGTGAGCGTGTCATAGTAGGCGAGTCGCTCTAGCTCTTTTGCAGCTGTATCAGCACGCTCGCGTTCGACCCGACTAATGCGCAATAGTTTTCGTATGCGTCGCCCCATGAGCGCAAGGCGGATGGCCAGTTGGCCGGTCCTGTCCTTGGCAAGGAACGGCGGGCGCTGAAACTTTTCTTTGCCAATGTCGTTGGCGTATTCTGCCAGCATTAAAAGCCGGATCCGTAGTTTGCGAAAAAAGATGAGTTGAATAGCGCCGGGAACTAGGATTGTTAGCACAATGGTGAACAGGAATGTCATTTCTAGATTATTGGCGTGCTTTTTGAAGGCGCGCAAGTTAGCACTGGTCTCAACCGTGTTGGCTACAAGCTTAGTGCGCAGGGTGGTATTTTGCGCTTCGATGTTTTTCTGGACCTGGTCGACGAATTGAAGCAGTTCCGCCATGGGTGTCAAAGTATCATTGTACAGCTGCTGGCGATCATTCAAGTCATTGGTGATCGCCAGCTCTTCGCCAATGTCGATCAGGATGCCCATGCTCTCCAGCAGGCTTTCGCGTTGACGGGCGGATATGGACTTGATATCGCCGTCTGCCAGGACTTCGAGCTTTTTCGTCATATCATCGGTGGTCTCTCGGATCTTTTTGTCGTCGTAGTCCGGATCCAGGATCACAAGTTCGAATTGATGCTTGAATATAAGGATAATGCTGTGAATATCGAGCAGTTCGGTATACAGCGGCAATCGGGCGTCGATTGCAACTTCAACCCCATTCAGGGTCTCCATCATCTGGTCATTGGTCGTGTCGAACAGGTTGCCGACGCTGCGTAGCACCCAGTAGGCGTATCCCATGGTGATGACCAGAGTGACCATAAAAAATATCACCTGTAGGACAATGATGACTTCCATACGCATTAATCGTTTCTGGGATCGTTTGGCCATGGAGAGCTTTCCTCAAAGCTGGAACAACAGGGTCGTTGAAATGTTATGGTCCTCATTTTCCGAACTGTCGAATACGGCGATTGCGCCCTTGATGGATTGTCCTGGCCGGAACACCGCGTCGTCGTCGTGGCCGGTGTTCAGCTTGCGTCGCAGCTCAAGATGCCAATGGCCATCGGCCCAGACTCCCTTGGCATGGATATCCGTAATCGAACCCGTGGAGTCCTCGTTAAGAATGTATTTGGGCATGGTAAGCCGGGATTTTTTACGGTAGCGCCTGGTGGTGTAGATTTCTTTGCCCGCATCGCTTTTGCGTAATATGTAGACTGGCCCGTGGTGGCCCTGGATTTTAGCTGCTCGCAGCAGGCGTGCGGAACTCTGGACCACCACCTTGTCGTGGGCCAAGTTTATGGGGTTGGAGCGCGACGATTTCCAATGCCACATGTCGGAAGTGAAGTCCTGGTTGCTACGCCAGTCGGCGGTGTAATCACCTTTGATCTGAAACTGCAGCGCCAAACGATCCTCACGCTGCGGACCGCGAACGTATTTGCTTTTTGCCTCATCCCACACGTAGGGCTTGTGTAGCATATCACTTTCGGCATCGACCCATTCCAGATAGAAATAGATCTCTTCTCCATGGTATCCGGCCTTGACTATCACCTGGCGTGCTTCCACCACACTGTCGTCGGGTAGCAGAGGTGTGAGTGCGACTGTGGTCGCTGGGATGGATGACCATTCGGTGCCGTTTCCATCGAGGGTGGGAGCGAAGCTCAGTTTATGGACTTTAATGGTTTGTGCCGAGAGGACAAAGGAGAGCAAGCTAAATGCCAAACATATACCTAAGCGAAATAATGTCATAGGTTCTAACTCACTTTAGAAATTTCCGTTATTCTGCTCGCGCTAGTATTTACGTTAGCATAGTTCTGTCAGTACTAATTTCAATAAAAATATGGTTTTGTCGCAATCAGCGGAACCTGAGCACCCTATGGTAGTATGACCTTACCAAATCTCACTCAGACCACACCGAGCAATTCATGATCTCTTTTAAAGGCCGACACACTCCAAAGCCAATCATCCTTCAGTGCGTTCGCTGGTACTGCGCTTATGCCCTCAGTTATCGTAATATTGAAGAGATGATGGCAGAGCGCGGTTGCCAAAACCAGGTAAACCGATGGTCGTCGGTATCGATGGTGGTTACGTTCGCAACTGGCATGAGAAAAACACCAATTTTGAAGTGGTAGCAGGAAAGTCGTTGTCAAAAGTAATCGCATCAAAGCGTTTTGGTTTGGTCCAGATACACGACAAAAATCCAAGAAGAAGACTCATGAGTGTTTTGTCAGATCAAGGCATGCAGGCCAACCAACAAATGATACCGAACTACGGAGAGAAGTACCGATACGGTGAAACCATTACAACGGCATTTGTGGAGTCGACGATCAATGAAGTGGTTGCCAAGCGCAGGGTAAAAAAACAGCAAATGCAATGGATTCACGAAGGCGCTCACTATCTTTTGCAGACTAGGACAGCTGTGCTTAACGGTGACCTTCAGAATACATTTGAGCGGTGGTATTCAAACCTAAACATTGCAGATTCAGAGAAGGAAGCCGAGGTGTCTGAAATGAAGATGGCGGCTTAATTTATTTGGAAAGTGCCCCCCACTTTTTTATGCTCTCCTATGACGCTGAGAATTCTCAGGGGGCTCAATAGGGGTTCAGCCGGGATTCTATTTGCTGAGCCAGAGGTCTAAACATCGCTGCATTTGTTCCTCCTTTACCGGTTTCGCCAGGTAATCATTCATTCCCGCATTGAGACAGACTTGACGATCACCAGACATCGCGTTGGCCGTCACGGCAATAATGGGAATGTCACTGTTGATACCCTTGGAGAGACGGATTTGGCGGGTGGCCTCAAATCCGTCCATCAAAGGCATTTGGCAGTCCATTAGGATTGCGGCAAAGTCCCCTTGTTCGGATTTCTTAAGTGCTTCCACGCCATTCTCCGCCACGCTGACCTCGAATCCAAGTTTAGTCAGTACATGTTCTAAAATCATTTGGTTAACGCGGTTGTCTTCTACAATCAGCATGTTTCGATTACCACGCTTTATGTTTACAAACTCAGTAATGTTGTCCTGACGCACATCCTTAAGCTGTTCTTGGTTGATCGTGGTATAAGGCAATTTAATAATAAATTGACTGCCCTTATTCAATTGTGAGTTGGGAACAATTTCACCCCCCATCATTCCCACCAATTCTTGACAGATTGATAAGCCATTACCCATGCCACCATAACTACGACTGTACGTTGTATCGAGCTGTCTAAATGGATCGAATATTTTTCCCAGGTCTTCCTCGGAAATGCCTATCCCTGAATCGGAAATGATAAGCTGCAGCGTGATATCTTCAGGATTATCCGCTAATGGCTTCTTCTTGACATCAAGCCGTATTGAGCCCCTAGGCGTAAATTTTAATGCGTTTTTTAACATTTGAACAAGAACCAGGCGTAAATATCGTTGATCGCCGTTTAGGTAACCGATATCAGTGGGTATATTGTATTGAAAATCGATACCTTTTGCTTCGCAACGCTCCGCAATGCTTAACGCCAACTCCTGACTCATTGTTTGAAAGTCGAATGGCTGTTGTTCAAGTACCAGTGAGGATGATTGGAGTTCTGAGAATAATAAGATGTCTTCGATTACCTGCATTAATTCAGAGGCGGATTGTCTGCCCGCCTGAAGCGTATAGTTTACTTTTTCATAGACATTCTCTGCGTCGCTAGCACAAAAGGGTCGTTCTTTGGCGCCATCCTTTATAAACTCATTATAGGAGGAGGCCATATCAAGGCAGCCGTATATGCCGTTCATAGGTGTGCGCAATTCGTGGCTAATGGAATTGAGAAAGTTCTGTTTTAAATTATTACTCTTCTTTAGGGTCTGAGATATTTCACTGAGTTCTTTTGTTCGCTCCTCCACTAACTGTTCCAACTCTGTTTGATGTTGGCTGAGTTCAATATGGGTCCTTATTCGGGCCATGACAATGGCTGGATTAAAGGGTTTTGTAATGTAATCCACCGCGCCTACTCTGAGACCGAACTCTTCGCCTCGTTCATGATCCATAGTCGTGATAAATATGACGGGGATATTTCTTGTATCCTTATGGCGTTTTAAGCGCCGACAGACTTCATAACCATCCATGTCCAGCATGATAATGTCCAGGAGTATCAAAGAAGGCTTTTCGTTACCACTAGCGAGCTCCAAACCACGTTGGCCGTCCTTAGCCGCCAAGACTGTATAATCCCTCACGAGATATTCCGCCAACACATTTATATTGCCGGCTTCGTCATCAATAATAAGAATGCGTGGTTTGACGGTTGTCATAACAACCTCCTTCTATCTTTTTTAGTCTCAACTCTGCATTTGAAGCTTGAGCTCTATATTGTGTGAAGCAGATAGTGAGAGTAGTGTTTTGAGTGCACTCTCGATATCAAACTCATTAATCTGTTCTTGTAACCGGTGTTGAAGCTTTTCTTCCGCTACGCTTAAAACATGAGGGCTTAGTTGTAGCAATTCCTCCTCGTAGATATAGTGGCCTTTGACGAGTTTATCTGCCAAATCTTGCAGTAACTTCTTCAACTGTTCTTCAT
This sequence comes from Gammaproteobacteria bacterium, assembly GCA_003353945.1. Lineage (GTDB taxonomy): Bacteria > Pseudomonadota > Gammaproteobacteria > Pseudomonadales > PIVM01 > PIVM01. The sequence continues at coordinate 16,747 of PIVM01000022.1, read as the reverse complement.
CGTGTACCTTGACAGTCTCTTTCCTTGGCTCAGTATGCCACCGATCATTGAGTTCCTTGACGCTGGTGCGCAGCTCTTGCAAAGAACGACTGAATGAAACCAGCACATTACTAATATTGACACCGGGGATTTTGACTTCCTCACTTAGCTCCACGACAAGTGAATATATTTTGTTTGCACCGAGATTGCCTGCAGGCCCCTTGATTGAATGCAGCAATTTGTCAATTACTTCGATATCACAGTTTTCCCATAAAGATTCTATCTGTCGGTCGAGTGCTCCCCATTTCTCGATGAATAATCCCAGTGATTTCAGATACAGTGCCTTGTTACCCACAAAGCGATAATAACCAGCCGCCACATCGAGTCCGGGTAGCGTAGTCGGTGAAATGTCTTCTTGATGGGCATCATTCGCCAGCTGAGCATTATCATCACTCGCATTGGCCCCTATGCTAGAGGCCATTTTTTTCTGTGTGCCGAAGATGAATTTGCCATTCTTCACTTCATCTCCATCCAAGCACAAGGCAAGGATGCTAAAAAGTTCTTCACTATGAATGGGCTTGTTCACATGCCCATTCATACCAACCGCCCGTGTTTTTTGGCGATCCTCGGACATAGCATGGGCCGTCATTGCAATAATCGGTAAATCCTTGTGTTGTTCGATCTGTCGTATTCTTATGGTGGCTTCTAAACCATCCATAACAGGCATTTGAATATCCATCAGTACCCAATCGAAAGTTCTTTCGGCCAAAATGTCTAAGGCACACTGACCGTTAGCAGTAATAGTCACCGTTATACCCGCATCCTGTAGTATCTCTTGGGCAAGCTGTTGATTAATTTCGTTGTCCTCCACCACTAAAGCGGATTTACCGTTAAAACGGCCATCACACCACCATTTATGCATTTTCCCACGATCAAGCGGGCTTGATGCAGACGCATATTTTTTATTGAATGACAACATAATCGTGTTAAACAGATTTGAGACACACACAGGCTTTGACAAGAATATCTCAATACCCACTGATTTAGCTTGTTGCACGATTGCTTCTGTGTCGTAGGCGCTGATCATTAGCAGTATAGGCAGTGTGTTAAGGTGGAGCTGATGGGTGATGCGTTTGGCGGTTTCAATTCCGTCGATGCCCGGCATTTTCCAATCAAGAATAACCAATTCATAGGCATGCTTCTGGTTTGCCTGGGCCAGCTCTTCTAACGCCGCCTCTCCGCAATCAACGGCCGTTACATCAAAGCGAAGGGAGCACAATTGCTTCTCCAGGATATCGCGGGCCACCGCATTATCATCAACGATCAGGACCCGCTTGCCCGTGAGGTCCAGTGGCAAGTTTGGCCATTGGGGTGAATCGGCCAGTTGAGCAAACTGTGCTGTAAAACGAAATGTGCTGCCTTGCCCTGGCGTGCTATCAACCTCAAGTTGACCGCCCATGGCTTCGACCAGTCGTTGGCTAATGGTCAATCCCAATCCCGTACCACCAAATTTGCGTGTTGTGGAGCTGTCTGCTTGAGAAAAGTATTCAAATAACATTTTTTTCTGGTTTCCGGGTATTCCTATACCTGTATCCGAGACGCTAAAATGTATCGAAATTCGATCAGTTGCCTGTTGTTCTGAAGAGCTTGTAACGGTTTTTGGAAAAGATTCAGCCAAAGATACCGAAATTGCTACATGGCCACGGTTGGTAAATTTGATTGCATTACTGACCAGGTTAATCAGCACCTGTTGTAGCCGCAACGGATCACCGATTAACATAACCGGCATTTCGCGAGGCAAGTCAACCAGGAATTCCAGATCTTTTTCTTGTGCTTGGAGCACTAATAAACTGCCGACCTTATTGAGCACGTCTTCTAAGCCAAACTCAATATTTTCTAATACGAGTTTACCCGCTTCAATTTTTGAAAAATCCAGGATGTCGTTAATTATTCCAAGCAATATTTCTGCCGAGAGATCGATTTTTTTGAGATAGTCTCGCTGGTGGGGGGTTAAATCTGACTCAAGTACCCGTTGGGTTAAACCAATTACCGCATTCATCGGAGTGCGAATCTCGTGACTCATATTGGAGAGAAATTCGCTCTTTGCCTTTGTGGCCGTTTCTGCTGCATACTTGGCAGCTGCCAATTCGCTGGTACGTTGTTCTACTCTCCGTTCCAGTTCATTACGGGTATCAATCAGCTGAGCTTCATACTCATTACGCTTTATCGTGTTAACAAAAACCTGGCCACACATTTTGAGCAGCTCTATCTCATCCTCACCCAGGCAAGATCCAGGGGACACGGAAGACAATCCCAGAAAACCAATCACATCATCCTGATAAAGTAGGGGTACAAAAACAATCGACTTGACGTCATCAATGTCAAAGGTACTTTGGTCAAATTGCACGTCCTTTGGAATTTCCTGTAAATCACGAATAATGAATACGTTCCCCTCCATAATTTGTTGTATTCCAAAATCTTGATTAGAGATCTTTTGATTGCGAAGACAATTCTTGTCAGTTGCCAGGGAATCGGTTTTCCACAGATGTGTCATACTGGATAGATGCTTGTCATCATCAAACATCACAATGTACCCTTTATCAAACTGGGCAAAGAGAGCAATTTCTTCGAGACCCCGTTCAATTTCTACATCAATCTCGTTGCCATCAGTAGTGATCATGCGAGAAGAGATCAGCGACAGTATTTTTTCGAACTCGCTCATGCGATTTAACTCAGCATTGGCATTCCGCAACTCATCCGCAAGAAACTGTGTGGTTCTTAGCACTTTGCGTTCATATTCCAGTTCTCTCTTTCGACGATGATTAATAAACAAAGATATAAGTAACAGCATGAACACCGCCAAAAATGCAATGCTTCCGTACAATAAATTCTGTTGCCTAGCAATAGTCGACCACTGTTGTTCAACTACTGCTTTTTGATCCTTAATCAGAAATTTGTCCTGTGCAATTTCCTCCTCCTGTTGCTTCAGTGTTTCCCTGTTTGCTCTACTTTGCGCTTCAAATAATGCCACATCAGCTGCATGTTTTCCCAACACTTCATCCCTTTCATTCTTGCTGCGTGCCAACTGATGCATGCTTGATTTTAGATCTTTCTCATATTTACTCAGCTGCAACTGCTTTTTGATCAGCTCCTTCCTGCTCATTTCGATCCGCTTGCTAGCCTGTTTAATTTGTCCTTTTTTTCGATTTATTTCTTCACTTTGATTCTTTATCTCCTGCTGATATCTTGCAAGTAAGACTTTTTGATCTTCCACTTCGTATTTCATTTTGCGTAGAGAATGGGCCATTTCACGGTATATCAAGGCCGCATCAATTTCTGTTCCACCATAGAGCAGAATATCGTCTGATACCGTCAGGCCTTCGTAAACAACATTGCTTTTGTTAATGGCAAACGAAACATTTTTAGTGCTGTCATTCCACAATAAGTTAATCAAAATAGCGCTTTTATTTACCGCGTTATCTGAAATAATTAGTGTGCCCGTATTTACGAACTGCGGTGCGATATCTTCTATCAGTTGACTTTTGTCGTGAGCGACTATTAACGCATTGATAAAATCAATGTCTTGCAGACTTTCAAACACCTGTAGTTCGACTAATTTTCCACGTATTGTTGTATTGTCAAGAATCCGTTTCAGCTGATGTAGATAGGCATCGTCATTCCCATAAAAGCCCACCGAAATAACTGACAGTTTTTCGTCATTTTTCCATCGGATATGATTTATGAACTGATAGACATACTGAGCCTTTGTTTCATGCAGTGATAGCTTTGTTACCGGATCAGTGGCCGCCATCGCTGACGTTATGCTGACAAGTAAAATGGCAGCGACTATGAAAAATGCTAGGTGAAGAAGACCTGTCAGTGCTTTTTGAGATCCATGTCGTTGCACTTTATGTCCACCATGAGGTTTTTAAGGAATCTAAGAGTAGCCTAGCCCATTTAGAAACAAGTCGCTCCATTCGCTATTACCTGCTACCACTACCCGCTGAGAATATCTGCGGTTATATTTCATGAAATATATTCCACGCTTTTCTTTATGCAAAAATGAAATTAACAGGAATACATCATCGTTACTGCAATATTATCAGAAGTCGTATCATGGAAAAACGGATGAAGCTTGAAAAACTGTCTGACAGCCAAATTGCTTCGCGTTAATGAAAAGATCTAATAAGCAACTGATTTCACGGATGCTTTCGATCTATTTCGTGGAGATATACTCTCCGAGCGCTTGCTATAATACTTTTAGTTTCTCTAATGCTATTGGACATGAATACGTGATTCACAAGATAAACATTTTGTTGGTTGCTGCTGTCTTTTTGGCCATGAGGTCCAATGCCAGCGATAAAGCAGTAGAAAGCCCGCCTTTTCCAATACTGTCTATTGAAGAATTATTACAAGTGGAAGTTATCACCGCCTCCAAGGTTTCTGAGTCATGGGCAAAATCACTTTCAAGTGTATCCGTTATTACTGCAGATGAGCTTCATAGAACAGGAGCGCGCACAGTTTTTGATGCTTTAGCGACTATTCCTGGCTTTAATGTTAATTACAACAGTCGAAATATTGCCGTCCTGGAAGTTCGTGGAATTCGAAAAGCAACGGGCTCTGATAATATTTTATTCTTGCTAAATGGTCATTCCATGAATGGTGTTGTTTCAAGTGCTGCAACAAACACAGCTATGTTTGATATGCCAGTTAACAATATTAAACGCATTGAGGTGGTCAGAGGGCCAGGATCAGCTCTTTATGGTACAACAGCATTAATTGGCGTTGTAAATATTATTACCCAGGAAGCAGATGATATTGACGCAACTAAACTATCAATTAGTCATGAAATCGATAGTGAAGGAAACATAGGGCAACAATACAATATTCTTGTTGCTGATAATGTTAATAATGAAACAGGCTATACCTTAAATTTAGCTGTATTTGATTTTTATGGTGATGAGCGTTTCATTGAGTCTGATTTAGTGGGGCGATCTGGGTTAGCTAATTCATCACATGAAACTGTTGATTTACAAGCAATGCTTAAGACAGGAGATATAAGAATCTCAACTAATTATCACCAGCATGAGCGGGATGCTTACCTCGGATTTACTAATGTATTAAGTTCAGGTTCAGTGGAGAAAGTAGAGCATGCATTTATCAATGCTGAAATAAACCTTAAGCCAGCAAAAAACCTTGAAATGTCACTAATCGGGTATTTTGATTACCGAGATGTTGATTGGTTGCTTGAGTTTTTTCCGGCTGGCTCAGTGCCTACCGGTTCACTCAGCCCGTGGAATGATATAGGTTATATTTCAGATCTTTTATGGAAATCAACAAAAATGGGTGGTGACATAACAGTATTCTATAGTGGTGTAGAAGCACATACTATTGTGGCAGGTATAGTAGGGGAAAAACAAAAATCGTATGATATAAGGCATATTGCAACGTATAACCCGGGCGTTTTAACGGTGCTACAAGATGTGTCAGAGGTGTTTAATTGGAATACACCCGCGACGAGAAGGTTATATGCCCTATATCTAGAAGATCTATATGATATTAGTGATAAAGTCAGAACCAGTATTGGTGGCAGGTATGACCACTATAGTGATTTTGGAGGAACATTTAATCCTCGTTTATCTGCCGCATTGGAGTTTGCCAAAGGTTGGGATATAAAATTCACATATGGAACTGCATTCAGAGCACCCGATTTTGGTGATCGTTTCGCTAAAAATCTAGGCGGTGAGAGTGGTAACCCAAAGGCAAAACCTGAAGAAATAAAATCCTATGAAGTAAGCATTAGTGGTGGATTATCCAAAGCAATAAATGGGCGATTTACCTATTTTGAGAATGATCTAACTAATCTATTGGCTTTTCCACAGGGAGAGGATGTTATAAAAAACCTTGGTGAAACAAAGACAGATGGTGTTGAGGTGGAGTTACGATATGACTACTCAAGAGGAATGTATCTTAAATTCAATTCTACCTACACGGACTCAAATGATGAGAACGGTCAACGCTCTGCAGATATTCCACTCAGGAAAGCAAATATCGAAAGCAATTGGTTAATTAATGAAAGCCTGAATCTTAATCTCAATGCTCATATGCAAAGTAGTACACCAAGGTCTCAAAGTGATTCAAGGAGAGCAATGCCTGGTTATGCAGCAATCAATACCACGCTAACAGCCTATAGGTTGCTTAATATTTTCAATGTGGAGTTTTCAATCTATAACCTATTTGATCGTAACTACACATATGTGGCACCCGTTTCAACAGTGCCGGGTGACTACCCTGCACCAGGCAGAAGTTTTCTGATTGAAATTGAGTATAGGGACTAAATTTGCGCTGAAATTCCTATCCTCCTTCGTAATGAGATATTGTGTGTCCTTTATTATTTCCGCGGCCCTTATGCTCCCATAATGGACAAAGACCATCAAACCATGAGATGGTTATCAGCTTAGATGTATTTGGAACCCCATAAGAATGAGTAGCAATACAATCAATCTTGAACAATCGGCTGAGTTACTACGCGCATTAGCACATCCGACCAGACTAGCCATCCTTGAAGAGCTTGCTAAGGGCGCTAAATGTGTTACTGATATTCGAGATTTGGTTGATGATGCCCAAGCCAGTGTCTCAAAGCACCTAATGCTATTACGGCGTATGGAAATAGTAGCTTCTCATAAAGACGGTAAACTGCGCTGCTATTACATCACCAAACCAACTCTTGTCAAAGCCTTGCTTAAGATCCTGACGACAGAACACAAAGTGATACATCGCTCGCCAAAGTCAGTGAGGCGAGAAGGTTTAAAACGAGAAACTTCAACGGACTGATAATTGGCGATTTCTTTTCCCCCACTACCCGTCATATGATCTACATTGAATATTACTGCCTATTAATGTCCAGAATTTGACTTTGGAAATCTAATCCGCTAAAACATATTCCTCATTTGGAATATATGTGTTGGAGAACTACCATATGACTATGAATTCGGATGTAAGTATCGATGATGTTCGCGCTGTTTATGACGGTGCTGAGGGAGATTTGTGGGAACTGATTATGGGTCACCAGATTCATATCGGAGGCTTTAAGTCCTCAATGGATTTGGCACAACGTGCGGGTATTGGTGAAGGGCAAAAAGGTGTCGATCTTTGCTGTTGTAATGGTGCAGGCATGCGCTTTTTGATACGGTTTATCAATGTCGATGCGATGACCGGTGTTGATGCTACCGAAACGGTAGTTGGGCGTGGCACGGCCCGTTGCGCTGAAGAAGGTTTGGCAGAGCGTATCAATTTTGTTCATGCTGATGTGTGTGACAGTGGGCTCGCGGATGGTGAGGCGGATTTTGTATGGGGAGAGGATGCGTGGTGCTACGTTGTTGATAAAACCAGGCTGATTGAAGAAGCCGCTCGTATCACAAAATCCGGAGGCACTATTGCGTTTACCGACTGGATTGAAGGTCCTGCAGGTCTCAGTGCTGAAGAGTCAAAGCGCTTTCTTGAGTTTATGAAGTTTCCCAACGTTCAAAATATCGATGGTTACAAGGGACTTCTGGCGGCAAACGGTTGTGAAGTCATTTGTGCTGAAAATACAGAACGATTCGGTCCCTATGTTGATCTTTACATGGAGATGATCGATAAGCAGTTTACCTACGATGCACTGCGCATTTTAGATTTTGATATGGACACGCTACAAGCCATTGGTGGAGAAATGCAGTTTCTCAGCGGATTGGCACATGCCGGTAAAATAGCGCAAGGTTTGTTTATCGCACGCAAGCGTTAATCAACGCAAAAAAAGCTACCGTTGAGGAGAACATCTGATGGCCTGGGTTTATTTATTGCTGGCAATCCTGTTTGAAGTGACTGGCACCACGGCAATGAAACTTGCTGATGGCTTTCAGAACCTGATTCCAACGGTAGTCGTATTTGTTTGTTATGGCATTAGTATTGCCTTTCTTACCGTAGCTGTGCGTACTATTGACATCAGTGTTGCTTATGCTATCTGGTCAGCCATTGGTATGGTAATAATCTCAGCCATTGGCATTTTCTGGTTCAATGAATCTGCAACGTTATGGAAAATTATCTCTATTGGCATCATTATCATTGGTGTGGTGAGTTTACAGGTGAGTGGGCGGACTATAGCCTGATTCCGGGCAACCCGATAATTTGCCAATCATTGCAACGGCAATCAAGGTATCGGTATGAATGACTCTGTTACAAGTAAACAACACTGGAAGCAGGTTTATTCGAAACAACGCTCGGATCAGCTTGGCTGGTACAAGCCGCATCTAAGCACCTCGCTTGATCTGATAACCAAATGTAAGCTCAATCAGCAGGCTAGAATCATCGATATTGGCGGTGGTGCTTCAACACTGGTTGACGATCTTCTTGATAGTGGGTTCGAACAGATCACCGTAATGGATATCGCTCAGTCTGCATTGGACCAAGTGCGTTGCAGATTGTCCAAGCGTGCCTGTCTGGCGAAATGGCTGGTTGGGGATATTACTACTATGGATTTGCCGCCGAATCATTATGATCTATGGCATGACCGAGCTGTTTTTCATTTTCTTACAGATGCAGATAGTTGCAGGCGATACATTGAGTGCATGCGCCAATCGTTAAAGAGCAATGGTCATATCATCTTCGGAACATTTTCCCTTGAGGCCCCCAAGAAATGTAGTGGCCTTCCCGTGTGTCGATATGACATCAACAAACTTCATTCTACACTAGGTCAAGATCTTATCCTCAGAGAACATAAAAAGGAGCTTCATCTAACACCGGGTGGTGTTGAGCAAATGTATCTCTATTGTCACTTTCAAAAACCGGATTGAATCACCTGTCCGCTCAACAGGAGTTAGACGGATGCCTAAAAACAGAGGCATGTAGCTCGATCAGAGAAAATGACAACCCGTCGTAGGCGGGGATTGAGAAAGCTTAGTAACAGATTTCGCTATACCGATAGAGACACTTTACAACCGCATTCTTGTTTCTGTTACAACTTTTTCTATCTACTACATACGCCCAAAAAGCTGCCTGTGGTGGATCCGTTGGATTTTCCGATAATCATTCTCTTGAATCACCTGGTGACACACCATAACGATCCTGTTTATTCATCGCTTCTTCCACCTTGCGCACCAGCTTTTCCGCCTCCGGTACATCCAGCACCCCGGTATGTTGCAAATAGGCGATGGATTCACGCTCCCGGTTCAGCAACAACCGTGTAACAGTAAAGGTTTCCAGCGCTTGCACTGTTTCAGGGGAGTGCTGGCGCACCGTTTTAATCTGCCGCTCTGCCTCTGAGATATTTTTGGCAATCTCTTTGGATATCCCTACTTTCATGGCATTGGAAAGCTCGAAACTCTCTAACACGGATAGCATCGCTTTCTGAGCCTGCAAAAATCCACGTGCGGTATTGTATACGCTGACCATTTGCAAAAAGTTTTGCTGATGAAAGTATTTCCCCCAAATCGGCAACCGGTCCAGCCATGCATTCTCCGGTTTTTTTTTCCACGACTTGAGCAGGTGTCTTCGTGGCCCGATCAAGGGCTCATCATCTAGGGCGTGTTCGACGGCATTGACCAACTCGGCAGCGGCCTCTGGGCTTAACACACCCTCCTCAAACTGGTTCCAGTAGTGTTTGCGTTCGCTTTCCAGTAACCGGCGCTTGTAGGCGACAATCAAGCCCTGATCACCAGACTGTGCCTCGCTGCCTGTTTTTGATGCTTCGTAGAGATGCACGCCGGCCATCTCACTGCGCACACTTAACCAGTTCGCGTGCTTTAGCAAGTCATCGGTTTGCAATTTTTCACTGAGTTCATAGACTTTACGATCAATGCTCAGCTGAGCCCGGTTAACCGTTACCTGCTTGGCAGCGGGCAGATGATCCAGACCCAGGTAACGCAGTAAGGCCGGGATCGTCGAACCATTAATGACAATAGTCAACACCACTATTCCAGCGGTCAAAAACAATACCTGATCTCTTATCGCCTGGGGTATCATCTGGTTCTGTGCAACAGACAGAGCCAGCGCCATAGCCACCGCGCCACGTATGCCACCCCACACCAAAACCACCGCTTTCTCTCGGGTAATGCCTACGCCGATACGTGCCAGCAGTGGGGAAAGCGTCATTATTGTTGCTCCACGAATCAGCTGTATTCCCACATACAACACAGCCAGCGCCAGCCAGGCTTGCGGATCATCAAAGCGCACCCGCTCCGCGATGATGATGCCCACCAGAAGAAAGATCACGGTGTTGAAGATATGCGCCAGCATCTCCCAAAACTGGTGTAGAAAAGCCTGAACTTCCGGGGAGATACGCGTTCGACCTTGACCGGAATACATCAAGGCAATAGTTACCACAGCCACCACGCCGGAGACATGCAAACCTGCCTCAGCCAGCAAGAATGCCAAATAGGCTCCGACGACAGTGACAATTATTTCTATCAAGGGGTCGTTAAACACCCGGCTCAGCCATTGCAAACTAATCACTGCCAAGCCCCAACCTACCAGCATGCCAATACAGACCACCCACAGAAAATCGATACAGACTGTCAACCAGCCCCCACCGTGCGAAACACCGGTCACAATACCGTAGAACAGAGTGAATAATACGATAGCCGTACCATCATTCAGCAGGGATTCTCCCTCAAGCAGCGTTTCCAGACGCTTACGTGAACTCAACTCCTTTAACAGAGCCACCACAGCAACCGGATCATTGGCGCTAATCAAAGCACCAAACATCAGAGCAACCGGCCATGTCCATTCCCAGGGAAAAAGCCACTGTATTAACACTGCCGTGGCGACGGTGGCCAAAATCAGACCCGGTACAGCCAGCAAGCTAATTTGCGATAACATGCGCCTGAACAGGTGCGCCTCCATGGCAAAGGCGGATTCAAAGATCAACGCGGGTAGAAATAGAAACAAAATCAGATGGGGGTCAATCTCCGCTACCAGTGTCAACGTTTCAGTCGCCATTGGAAAGACTTGTGAAGTACCGCCGTAACGACCTAACAACCCACACAGTAAACCAATTAGCAGCAGGGCAACGGTATAGGGGATTTTACTGTGGCGAAGAAAATAACGTGTAAACACACCGGCAGTAAGTGCAAAAACAAGAAAAAGCAAGATAAGAATGCCCGTGTGTGCCATGGTATCAGAAACCAATGGGGTGTAAGTGTAGTTAAGGATAAATCCCGGCGCGGGGCAAAGCGGGATATAGAATACAATACGATATGTTTATATCGTTAGATTGTGGAGTATTTTGGATCATCAGGTTTCTCAAGGAGTTCCCAAGGCGAAACAGCTGACGAATTCCTGCAGGGCGCCCTGTAACGCAACGCCATAAAAACAATGATTGATATGAGGTTCTGTGTTTTTCTAATGCTGTGAAATCATCGGAAAGCATTGCTTCCGGCTTATTTGAGATAATTCATTATAATGAATAGGCTACTGTCGGAATTAGCCGAATTCCTGATTTTAATAGGAGGGGATTTTCTGTTTCTCGTGGTCGCGCATCTTACACCCAAAAAACACAGCCTTGTTGCTTTGCTCTGCGGGATATTGTTGGGGACTTTGATCTTGGGGAACCTATCCGTCATTGCTTGGGCAGAACCCATTAATGTGCGTGCGGATCTTTCTTCACAACATATCTCTCACCGACTGAGTTACTTCAAAGAGGACTCGACAGCGGATCAAGCCATTCCGATTGAAGAGATGTTGGCAATACCACCCGATCAGTGGCGCAGTCTTCATGCCAATCCTAATTTCGGTAGCACCAAAGACACTTACTGGTTTTCGGCAGAATTAACAGCCAAGGAAGACTATCAAGGTGTTATCGAAATCGATCGTCCTATGCTCGACGATGTGTCGGTCTATTTGGTAGTGGAACCGGCAAGCAAGGATTTGTCGCATCTGAGCACAGAGAAGGCGAAGCCGCTATCAGCCAATATCACCTATTACCGACTCGGTGACCGCGTTCCTTTCGCCACACGCCCTGTGGTCCACAACAATATAATCGTGCCTCTGGATATGAGCGCGGGTAAAACCGTGCGTTTACTCATGCGCGTTAACAGCGGGGGCATATTCCTTCAGTTTGAAGCACAACTCTGGCGCGATCAGGATTTCTATCCTCATGTGCTGAGGCAGTACATTCTTCACGGTCTGTTCTTCGGTGCCTTGTTGCTGGTCGCCTTCTATAATCTGTTTATCTTTTTCTCTGTACGTGAACCTGCCTATTTTTTTTTAGTCGGCCATACGCTAACAGTCGGTTTAGCCACTGCGATTGTACTGGGGTATGCCTATCAATATTTATGGCCGGAAAATCCCACCTTAAACAGTCAAAGCCTTGCCATAATAGCCCCTGTTTATCGGATTTTTGTTTTTCTGTTTTGCCTGCGTTTTTTGCAGCTGTCAAAAAGACTGGCCTGGGCGGCGATACTTTTAAAGGTGTTTATAAGCATTGATCTACTTTTCTTGCTGGCATATCCCTTTGACATCTATACGAAATTATACGTTTTATTCGGTATACCTAATCTTATCGCGTATCCCATAGCGCTTCTTAGCGGCGCTATTCTGTGGTGGAAGGGCTTTAAAGAAGCACGCTTTTACACGGTCGCCTGGATTGCTTATGTGGTGACTTGGATTATATATATATTCGAAATTTACGGATTCATTGAGTACTCTCCTATCCATCTTAATAGGTTTATGTTGTCACAGCTATCCGAATCAATACTGTTCGCCCTGGCCCTGGCCCTGGCCCTGGCGGATCGTCTCAATATTGCCCGCGAAAATGCCATCGAATTGCAAAAGGTCGGTGAACAAGCGGCCGCCGATGCACAGATGCTATTGGAAACTCGCGTACAACTTATGCAAACCGAAATGGAACGGATAGAGCAGGAACAAAAGGCCAAACAGGAACATCTGGCCAACCAGGCGAAAAGCGAGTTTCTCTCCAATATGAGCCATGAGATCCGCACCCCCATGAATGCCATTTTGGGATTTTCCGAGCTAATGCTGACGGAAGAGGATGTGCCGAATCAGATGAAAGAAGACCTGGCCATTATCAACAGCAGCGGTGAGTATCTGTTGAGTCTGATTAACGATGTGCTGGAGATGTCAAAAATCGAAGCCGGTCATATTGTTATTCGCCCGGATCACTTTGATGTCTATGCGCTGTTACAGGATCTGCAGCTGATGTTTAGCGAGCGATGCGACAAGCATCAGCTGAGTCTATCGGTGGCGCATAATGACAATGTACCCCAATATCTCTATACCGATAGCGGCAAGTTAAGACAGATCATAATTAACCTGCTGGGCAATGCAGTGAAATTCACCCCACAAGGGGGCATTGCGCTACGGGCTGATGCACACCGTCAGGATGACGATCTGATCCGTTTGATTATTGAGGTAGAAGACACCGGCGTTGGCGTCAGTGAGGAGGATCGCGGCAAGGTCTTTGGCAGTTTTGAACAAACCCAATGCGGTGTGGCCTCAGGTCAGGGCGCCGGTTTAGGCTTGTCCATCAGCCGCGAATATGCCCGTATGATGAATGGCGATATCGCTTTTACCAGCCAGCCAGATCAGGGCAGTATTTTTCGGGTGGAAATCAGCTGTCAACTGGGACAAAGCGAGGCCATCGCCTCACCACAAACAATACGGCATCCCATCGCTTTACAAGCGGGGCAGCCTCGCTATCGCATTCTGATTGTCGATGACCAACAATCTAATAGATTGCTGTTAGAGCGGATATTATCCCCCCCTGGGTTTTGACTTAATGCAGGCTGGCAACGGTGCTGAAGCCCTCGAAGCCTATCAGACGTGGCATCCCGATCTGATTCTGATGGACAACCGAATGCCGGTCATGAACGGCACCGAGGCGACCCTGCAAATCAGAGCCACCGAGCAGGGCAAGGCGCTGCCGATTATTGCGGTCACTGCCAGTGCCTTTGAGGAAGATCGTCAAAAAATTCTCGCCCAGGGCGCCAGCGATTTTATCCGCAAACCCTTAAGAGATCAGGAGCTGCTGGACAAAATTGGGCAGCAGTTGAATGTGTCTTATGTTTACGGTGAAACTCAGTGAGAGAGTTGATTCGGCAAGGGTCGCGTTAACTAGAGCGCCAGCCCGCACTTTCAAGGCGAAATTCTAGGGGGAAATGCGAGCTAGAAGTTGACCCAAAATCCTCCCCAATCGTGGGACAATTCTCTATTTCCGAGGCCCTAAAGTAAAATAGTTTTACTCTGCCCCGAACTATTTTTTCGGGTTATTATGTTGCTGGCGATATTTCATTGGCGTCAAACCCGTCCAGCGCTTAAACGCACGCGTAAAATTAGGTGGGCTTTCATACCCCAGCAAATAGGCGACCTCTTCAATACTTCTGTCTCTGTTGCATAGATACCCCATTGCCAGTTTCTGGCGTTGGTGGTTTAGAATTTTCTGAAACGAAGTGTTTCTCTGCGCAAGCTGTCTGGACAAACTGCGTGAGGATAAGCCCAGTTGTTTGGCAACCTCTTCCTGGCTTGGCATATACCCGGGGGTATGGGTCAATAGGGAATGGACTTGATCCTGTAGATCATTCTGTGTATCAAGGATAGCCAGCAACTCCTCACACTGCTGCTGGGCAAATTGTGCAAACAGGGGATTACCCACCAAATTCACCCCTTTGAACCAAGCCATAGGCAGACGAATTTCATTGATCTCGGCATTAAATTGCGGTGTGGTGTGAAATAGTTGCTGATATATTTTGTGATGTGCAGGCCGTGGGTAACACAGTGTTAACTGGCACGGTTGATGTTGTTTGCCAGCCAGGGAATTGCTAACCGTAATCATGCTACTAAAAGCCAGTTCTACACAATGCCGATACAGGGCGTCAATGGGATGTTTTACTTCAATCTGTGTCACTGCCTGATGATCATCAAGAAAGAAATTAAAATGTATCAAACGATTACGCGTACAGATGAAACGTCGGATCAATTGCAGGGCCTGCTCAAGGCTGCTACTGCTCATAATCGCATAACCCAGTGCTCCATGCGTTGCCAGATGTTGGCGCTGCCCCAGCTTTAAGGCGAGTGCTGGTTCATCGAGTAGAACTACCGCCTGCTCGACCAGACGCTGATATTGGCTGGTACTGATATAGCTGTTACTTACGGTCAGCATTGCACTGTCAATATCGGCACTATCTAATAGTTGCTCTGCTTTCAGTCCCTGCTGTTCCGCATATTGCAGTAATACCGCTACGTAATCGACCGAGGCCGTTTTTGCGCTATGTGTTTCAGTCATTGTTATGTCGAGTCTGAGTTATCTGGTAGATGATGGCGGGAAATGATAAATCAAACGGCGGCTAATGCCATTCATTTTCTTAACGTAAGCGCATAAATTAAGCGTATCGCCATTGACAATTATTTCAGTACTGAAAAGGCGGGCCGTGACCTGGCTTATAAATCACCGTATAATACGCACGAAGGCATGCAGCAGGGTTTGCCCTATTACAAAGAAATGTATCAGCAAATGACTGTGGATGCGCAGACAAAATCTTAACAAGAAAAATTCAACAGAATGTAGTTTATGATGGCGCAATTTTTAAGTCCTGAATTTTACTCGACGGTTTTAACCGTCGCCTTTGTTTATCTGGCCGTCATAATAATTGCCAGTTCGTTTGTTAAAGCGCCTTATGGGCGCTTTTCATCTGACAGTTTTGGCTTCAGTTTTTCGCCAAAACACGGTTGGTTCTTAATGGAATTGCCGGCGACCTTAAGTTTTATCTTCTTTTACTTTCAAGGACAAAACCGTTTTGAAGCTGTACCGCTATTTTTTTTATCGGTCTGGTGTATTCATTATGCTAATCGAGGTTTTATTTTTCCGCTGTTGATGCGAGTGGCCAAGGGTCAAAAAGGCTCTTTCAGTATCATGATTGTCTTGGCAGGCTGGTTTGTTACCACTTTGCACGGCTATTTAAATGCAGTGTTTATTTCTCATTTAAGTGAGCAGTTCACTCGTGCCTGGTTTAGTGATCCTCGCTTTATTATTGGTATGTCGATTTATGTTTTTGGCTATATAATGAAT
The DNA here is from genome assembly GCA_003353945.1 of Gammaproteobacteria bacterium. Classification (GTDB taxonomy): domain Bacteria; phylum Pseudomonadota; class Gammaproteobacteria; order Pseudomonadales; family PIVM01; genus PIVM01. The sequence continues at coordinate 711 of PIVM01000022.1, read as the reverse complement.
TTACATTCTGACAGTATTATTCGTAATTTGCGCAGCAAGAAAGAAGTCGAAAGTGGTGAAAAGATATATCGCATTCCTCGTGGAGGCCTGTTTCAATATGTCAGTAGCCCTAGCTATTTAACGGAATTAATATCATTCCTGGGGTTTGCTATCGCCACATGGTCAGTGGGTGCATTGTTTGTGTTGGGTGTGTCGGCAGCCAATTTAATTCCGCGAGCATTTCAAGCACATCGATGGTACAGAGAAAAATTTCATGATTACCCAGCTAACCGCAAGGTCATTCTGCCCTATATCCTATAGCTATCAGTGATAAAACACTAAATCAACTCGCTTAAACCCAGTAATGGCTTTAACATCAAACTCAAATACCTTTGACATATCTCGTCGTTTCACGGATTAGGCTGTCATTGCGAGCATTGTACGGCAATTTCTAGCTATAGAGTGCTACTGCCCCGGATTGACAGGCGCTAACCTGAAAGTGTGATTTCAGTATTTAAAAGCATTTTCCTAATAACACGTAGTCTGCATTTTGTAACTCATAAAATGCAATAGGTTAGGGCCTCGGAAATAATAAATTTTCCAATTAGGCGCTGAATCATGCTTTCTCACCGAGGCGTTCAAATGGGAGCATATTGGAATATGTAAGCATTTGAACAACGAAGGTGAGGGAGCAGGGAGCAAGCGTAATTGGAAAATTTATTTTTTCCGCGG
>PIVM01000812.1 GCA_003353945.1 Gammaproteobacteria bacterium | reverse complement strand
CCCGCATATTTTTCATTCGTATCCAAGACGTTACCTGAGGGGTGGATGGGCCTTATGGTGGTTAATAGATAGAGAGCTCCTTCCTTCATCATTCATTTACAATCAAGCACTTCTTATATATTACCGTCGAACAGCCAGATTAAACACATGAAGTCCGAAGATTTCTGAAAACCTGTCTGCATGACCATTCCATCTCCCATACACAATTCATTATTATTCATATTTGAACCTTGTCTCTTGATTTTCCACCTAAGATCACCTGGACGGCACGTATCAGCAGAAAGACACGGGCTTTCTGCGACAAACCACTCAAGAAAAAATCTTTCTTGTTGAATGGTTTGCAACGTACGTTAGTTACACCTATTTAGGTGTAATTAGTATAGCATATAGCTGCTGCTGATTGGTGATCTCGGCCAACATCCGTTCGTCGAAACTATGAAGAATGCGAGGCTTGTGTTTTCTAACAACATGGACAAAATCGACTGCGGGTACCTGAACCAACTTCAAGGGTGTGTAGGCCGGCACTGCCTCGAATTCTTAATCGTAGTAGTTCCTCTCAACCTTAATTCGCATTATCCCGTTGAGAGCAAAGAGATACAGAACAGATACTGCTCGCAGTACTGCATTTTTCTCTCCTTGACTGAGACTTTCGAACACTTCCAATGCAGAAACGCCCATCGACAGAACGCATTCCTTCAACTTCACCACAGTGATAGTGTAGGGACCCATCCTGATTCCACTGTCCATGACACTGGCAACATCATCCGGGCTTGTGATCGAATCATCAACTGTAGCTCCACACTTCGATACGAGATCATAGGCCAACCTGTTCAAGTTGT
>PIVM01000119.1 GCA_003353945.1 Gammaproteobacteria bacterium | reverse complement strand
TGCGGGGAATAGCAAATACAGCTAAAGTAAGGAGTGCCAACTTAAGGACTTCCAGGTTTGGTATTTTCTTAGCAGTTCTGGCTGGTGCGGAAGCGAGTATGACTGAGGAGCCTCGTGAGCGAAAACTTCATGCGAGGATCTGTGTGGGGGGTGCCAGGTGACTGGCATTCCTACCACGACTACAAAAATTAATCCGATCACATACTTAACTTGGAGGTAGTATAAGTGAAGAGGATTCACGCTTTTGAAATTCATGACCAGTCGTGGTGTCCAGCGGTTTTTAGAAATCAATTAACAGAATTTATTCAGTTTTGTACAATTGCGTTTCGGATTTATGATGGGATTATCCCTCTTTTTGAAAAAGTATTATTGAAAACCAATTCAAAGCAGGTGATTGATTTATGCTCCGGTTCTTCCGGCCCATGGTTACATTTGTCAGAGAATACTTCAGATGTCAAAGTGGTCCTTACAGATAAATATCCCAACCCCAAATCATTTGAGCGCATTTCTGCCAAATCCAATGGGAAAATCAGTTATGTTTCTGAGTCCGTGGATGCGACAGATGTTCCAATGAATTTGAAAGGTATGAGAACGATATTTAGTGGATTGCATCATTTTCGTCCTGATATGGTTAAAGAAATACTACAAGATGCTGCATCTAGAAGAAAAGCCATTGGCGTTTTTGATTTCGCGCAACGCAACTTATATAGCATGCTAACAGGACCTATAGGTTATCCATTGCTAGTGTTTCTATTAACCCCTTTTGTGAAGCCATTGAAATTGTCGAGGCTGTTTTGGACCTATATTTTCCCCGTTGCGCCCTTCGTAGCTATGTGGGATGGGGTAATTTCAAATTTAAGAGCATATTCTATTCTTGAGCTTGAAGAACTTGTTAATTCGATTGATAGTAAGGACTACAAATGGGAAATAGGAGTAGAAAAAGCACCGATGCCGGGTATGCAGATTACATATCTACTTGGTTATCCCATTGATTAATTTACATAAAATGTATAGCAATCGGTTGCAATCTGACGTTTTTAAGCTGTGACCTAAAAAGCAGGCCAAAACTTTAAAACGCAGTTGAACCGGGCGTTAGGTATCTTTGGTCTGCATAAAACGAGCAAATTGAGTTATGTTTAATAAATTTTATGAGTTGCTAATTTGGTGCAAATAAATTAATTGGAGGTGCTGTAAAATGTCTTCAGAGATGGTAGAAGTTGACCTAACAAAAGAGGAAAAAGCAGCGATTCTAAATCTGACAGAATTTGTAATTTGCGATGATGTTACTAAGGCTGATTTAAGGAATGGTAGAAAGAAGTGGATTAGGTTTTCTTCTTTTGGCTTGGAGCAAGTCATTGGCGAACTTTGTTACAATTTCAATCGCTGTGATGATGACCTTTTATTTTGTTTTCTAGATGAGCTAATTGGGCACCTAGAGTGCTACAAATCCAATACCTAACAAGTTGGTCTGCGGAAAATTAACCTTTGGCGTGAAAAACGCTAAAGGTTAATTTTCCGCAGACCAAGACGTTACATGGAAGGCTGAGCGACTAAGGCAACAACTCCCTGTGTCAATGCCTTAACATAAACCGAGCGACTTATCTTAATCTCTTCAGACAGATAGGCAACCAGACCATTAATAAGAAGACAATCAATAAGAACTATACGCGCTTTAAGTTCATCAGGATCGATATCAGTAAAAAATCGCTCTGCTACTTTTAAGAGTCGATCAGATTCAACCAAATGACTCCGGCGGTGTTTTCTAAAACCAGCATATTTTTTAGAAAACATTAATTCTCGATGAATTTTTAAAAAATGCTGGCCTCCGTCCTTTGAATCCAACAATGCCGCCAGGGGGGATACGACAGCCTCGGCTACTTCGTAGAGTGTATATTCATGCCTCGCTTCAAGCTTGCCCAGCATCTCCGCGCTTTGCTTCAATATGCCATCAGCATGCTTATCGAGAACTGCGTTAATCAAACCCTCTTTATTGTTGAAATGATACTGCAGTGCACAGCGATTTTTCTGGCCGGCTGCCTTGGTAATATCCAATAAATTCGTGCTTTCGACACCTTGTTCAGCAAACAGATGTTCGGCGGCATCAATTAGGCTGGCTCGGGTAGCAAGCGTATCTTTGCGAAATATTTTTTCTTTCAAGGTGGTTTGTCATATCCATAGACAGAATCGGCAGCGATTATGACATACCACGCAAAGCGGCACCAAATATGTTTTTCCGCGCAAAAAAAAGGAGATAGACAGTGTCTACCTCCCCCCAAAAGCATTTAGCTATTAGTGCTTAGAGATCGCGAACTAACGCAATGCCATTCTTAACGGCAATATAGGCACCATGATCCGGAGAGACAGTTACCGGCATCACGAGATTATCGAACTGATCACCACCGCCAACAAACTTCTCATAAACAATTTGACCAGAAATCCAATCAACCGCTGTGAGATACCAAGCCTCTGAACCGTCGTTACCTTCTTTAACGGAATAGGTGTAAATAGTGCCATTGTCTGTCGATAAATAGGGTGTTGGTGTACCTTTAAAGTCATACTTCTCCCACTCTGTTGTACATCCCGTGCGAGCTGCATTAGCTTTAACTTTTATCAAACCTGGATGTATGGTGAGTCCGTTACCCATGGGGCCTCCATAGCCGGCATTATTGGACAATACGATTTCATCCCCATAAGCCGATGGAGAGTTCTCTGCACCACCGTCTGCAAAGGTAGGGTGGGAGCAGATCAGATCACCTGTGGTACGATCATAGAGGTTGATGTGTAATGTAGGAGCGGCATTATCGGCAATGGCAACAATGTCGTCGTTCGCACCAAACAGCGTCGGGCTGGTACCAGATCCCGGTGAAACCAGGTTGGGATTATTTGCAGCGGCGGTAACATCATACTCTTGTGACCATACCAGACAGATATCCCCTGGTACTATGCCTGTCGGATCCTGACAATCTGCGTCATTACTCGCGTCTGCAACTATTACCTTATTCATATGCGTCCAAGTCACCACATAGACACCAGACTCATCAATAGCCACCTGGTTTTGCAGGTTTTCACCAAAATCATAGGTTGTAATTGCTGATTGAGGATCAGTCGCGTCATCAACATAACCGATCACACCGGTATTGGTGGTAAACCAGTCTCTACCTTGATAGTCAATCAGTGTATCGGTAATGCGATAATCACCATCTTCTGCACCAGCCGGTACAATTGGGCTTAGATCAAAAGAATTGGCCAGTTGAAACGAGAAATTACCTTCATTTTCCACAATATCATAAGTTCGAATGGTTCTGTCATAGGGACCAAGAACCACTTGCCCGGCAGCATTCAGGTGGACATAACCACCACCGGCAGCATCACTTTGCATAGTGATAACGTCGATATTCCCTTTTTTGGGCTGTGCTATCTTAGCCAGTATTTTCAGCGTAGTTGGGTCTAGTAGATAAAGTGTTGTTTTACCAAGAGAAATACAGTTGGTAATCACTCTGTTTTGCGCATCAAATAATACCGTAGGGCAAGCCGTAGGTAATAAGCCCAGCTTATGAGTGGTAATGGACATTGCGCCTGAATTACTCTGCGGGCCAGCATGTTCAGTCACATCATCGTTCCAGGTGGTCTCATGGATGCCATTTCTGCCAACAGCAAGATAGCTGTTTTGCGGCACATCATTTGGGGGCATATATGAACCTGTAACCGAACCCAGATAAAAATCCTGCAATCCAACGGATTCTGCGGATGCAGGGGATGACTTTAAAGGTGGAACCTCTTGTCGTGGAGTACAAGCGCTGGTTACGGTAAGTATAGAACCAATCGCCAATGCTGTTCCTGCTGTTAAGAGTATGTTTTTATTCATAATTATCTCCGGTAATGTCTTGAGTTCAATCTGCTATTTCGAATTATTATTTAATTTCGCTGCAACTTAATCAGCAGATATTAGGTTGTATGCTAATATTGTTTGGTGACATTTGCAACATTTGTGTCTCACAATATTAAAAGGGTACTGACAAGTTAAGTCGTTCATCGCGATATAATTGAGCTGAATTGAAAACTATGCAGCTGTAGACTTTTATCGCCTGCCCAGTTTGCGAAGATTTTGAGGCGTAAAGAATTTTTTCCCCAATGGTGTTACACCGTAATTGGTGGGACGTTGCTCATTCACCATGCGGTTGGCTATATAGGCGCCGGATTGCAGATCATGATAAATGGCGGAGCGCGCTATATAACCTTCGAGGAAGTAGTCATACAGTGTCTGCAGTATAACGACGCGCCATAGCTCATTGCGCCCGTCGTAGCTTTCCACCAACGAGATCTGCCAGCTGTCCTCATCAATATAAAAACGGCGCTTGCCGTAGATGTGACGAGCGCCGTCTTTAAGAGTGGCTTCCACTACCCATACACGGTGTAATTCATAGCGCATATAGTCTGGGTTGGCATGACCCGTGGGGAGTAATTCTGTGTATTTCACGGTGGGATCGTCAAACTTGTAATTGTGGTAGGGGATATACATCTCTTTCTTTTCGATCAGTTTCCAATGATATCGATCCATGGCGCCGTTAAAGCCCATGGTGTCATCTATGGTTAGCAATCCACCGGGTCCCTGAGGGGTGTCATAACCGACCGTGGGGGCGCGACGCACACGCCGTGAGCCGGGCATATACACCCAGGTGTTGCGGCTGGTTTTTACAGCGTCCACGGGGTCCTGCAAAATGGTTAATTTACCCTTTTCTCTAGCCGGAGCAGTTTGATCGACGTAAACGTAGACGGATTGTATGCTGATCTCATCATCAACCATGCCGATGGGGTTCTCCTTGTAAGAAAAGGGGAAATCCGATTTAATTTCCTGGGTCTGTGCATTGCGGCGGCCATTGGAAAAGACCGCTATATCATCCATTACCGCATCCTGCACGGGCGCTGGTTGAAAGATGCGTCCATTCCACAATACTTCAGCGCCACTTTTTGGGATGGGGAAGGGAGCTCCACCGGTATAGTTCTTTAAACCATCGACACCATTGGTCAATTCTGTATTGAGTGCACAAAACCAGGTTCGGTCCTCCATTAGCTGGCTGTCGCGAAAATCGCGATGTGAAGTATAGATCGGCATTGCGAAGGTATCGGGGTATTTGGCAAACATTGCTTTGAGCCCCGTGTTGAGCTTGTCTTCATATTGAGACATGTTCTCAGCAGTGATGGTAAACAGTGGTTTTTCATTGGCATAGGGGTCAGGGTAAACATCGCCACTGCCCGAGTAGTTTAAGCCTTCGGGCAGGCCGCGATATTTACCGGTCCAGGGTGGGATGGAGCCATCAGCATTGCCCGCACGTTCACCCCCCACCGGGTTGAGTTCGTTTTTGAGCTTTTGCGCTTCTTGTTCGGATACTTTTGCGTAAACCAGGTTTGGCAGGCATGCGCAAATTCCTATCAAGCTGATTGCAGTGAGTTTTCTTGGTGTTATCATTTTTCACTCTCCATTGCGTTAGTTTTCAATTTTCGGAGTATTGGTACGTCGCGTAAGCTGTCGTCTTTATTACTGTCGACAGGGAGTACTGCTGGATGAAGATTTTTATTTTTCAGTGTGAATTTCCTGACATAAGTTCGTTTTATAAGTCCCATAAAGTGAGACTTGATGCGGCATATTGTCCCATTATATTGCGTGCTGTGTATGACAAAAGCAGTCAGAAATAGGTGGAATAATTTTTCTTTTCGGTGGGTTGTGGTGATCTTTTGGTATCCAATACAAGCGCATACACGTATTGAGTATGTTTACAGGGGGATCAGAGTGAGGTGAGCGAATAGGGAGTGATCAAACACCCAAATCATTAATTTTTAATGATTTTGTCTGCTATCTGACCGTTAGCAAAAACCAAAATTTGCCATTTTTAGGTAGTGATTATATAAATGTAATGATACACAAAGTTGCAATGTGTCGCATAATAAAGTATAAATGAACACAATCGAGACGCTGGTAACATAACTGCCTCGTTTAATAATATCCAAGCTGACCCTGACTGGGCAAATACAGGAGATGATAATGTCAGATTATGATGCGATTGTAGTAGGCGCTGGCCATAACGGCCTGACTGCCGGACTAATTCTTGCGCGCCAGGGCCACAAGGTGTTGTGCCTGGAGAAAACCAACTGGCCGGGCGGACAGGCTGCCACCAAGGAGCTATTCAAGGGATTCAAACACAGTGTCGGCGCCTGGGCATTGTTGATATTCCGTGAAGAAATGATTCGGATTTTGGAACTGGATCAGCACGGCTTTGAATTGATCCGACCGAAAAGCTCCTATACCGTTTTTGGAAAACCGGAGGATAAGCCTTTCATCGGTTACACCGATGTGGAAGATTTGGCCAACCATATAATGACCGATCATGGCGTGGATGCCATGGAGGCTTTTGCGCATCTGGGCGAATACTTTGCTGTTTTCAAGGAGATGTTTGAGCAGCAGTTACATCAAGTGCCTGATAAAATAGAGAAAATTATCGCTGAAGCGCCAGATGAAAAAACCCGCGAAATTCTTGGGAAGATGTGTTACGGCAGTGCAGTTGAAGTGATGCGCGAGTTTTTTACAGATCCGGAGAAACATAAACTGATCATCGGTTCCTTATCGGCATCGGCAATTGATGGTACACATTATGGACCTTATAGCCCCGGCAGCGCCTTATCGCTGGCCTACCATTTTTGTGCCGGTGATAACTACGATTTTAAAATTCCCAAGGGGGGGATTGGTTCCCTGTCAACAGCGCTGGTCAGCGTATTTGAAAAATACGGTGGCGAGTTGCGCTACAAGTCCATTGTTGAAGGTTTCACCATGGACGGTAATAAGGTGACGGGGGTGAAGCTTAAAGGGGGTGAAACCATCAGCGCCAAGGCAGTACTCTCTACTCTGGATGCCCGTTCCACCTTTTTGCGCCTAGCCGATCCCAAGACCTTGCCGCAGGAATTTGTCAATTCTGTGGAAGAGATTCAACACACCAATGGTTATATTCAATTGCATATGACCTTGAAAGAACTGCCGACCTTCAGTGGTCATATGAGTTGGGTCAATGACAAGGACGAACGCTGGTTAGTGGCCTATATACCCTCGGCACAGCACCTGCATGAGTGTTGGGAACAATACAAACGCAACGAGGTGCCGGAGGATCCTGTCGCCTACTGTTATTTTCCCAGCATGATGGATCCCACGCTCGCACCGGAAGGTCAACATACCTGCACTATCTTCTCGCACTACTTCCCGGCTGATTTTCCTGACGGTAACCACAGTGAAATGAAAGAGCTGATGGTCGAACGTGTGCTGCAACAGATAGAGAATGTTGCCCCCGGCTTTAAAGACTTGATTATGGATAAGGTCGTTTTTACTCATCAGTATTTTGAGAAAACCTTCGGTCTTACCGATGGTGATTTTGCCTCGGGGCTGCTGCATCCAGGACAGATGTTTGGTAATCGGCCAGTACCTGGCTGGGCAGGCCACAAGACGCCTCTTGAGAGTCTCTATATGGTTGGCGCTGCTTGTCACCCTGGCCCCGGTGTAACCTGTATACCGGGTTACAACGGCGCCTATGCTGTACTGGACGACTGGGGTGAAGATGTCTCATCCTTCGAGACAGTCGTTGCCAAGTCGATCTGAGAAAGCTGATCTGAGAATAAGTGATTTTTTATCAAGTCAAGTAATGGTGCGATACCGTGCAAAACGGGCGGTATCGCACAGTTGAGAGGATATATGTCTATGGCAACCATGATAACCGAAGAGTGTATTGCTTGTGGTGCGTGCGAGGATATGTGCCCCAATGAAGCCATTGCCCTGGATGATGAGGCCGAGTTGTTCGTGATTGCCCCCGATTTGTGTACTGAGTGCATCGGGCATGATGCCGAGCAACAGTGTGCAGCGGCCTGTCCTCCTGAGGTGTGTGTAGCGAACCCAGATCAGCAGGAGTCTGAAGCTGAGTTGTTTGAAAAATTGAAGCTGATATGGCCTGAACAGGCGGACAGTTTTATACTTGATGAAACCACCTCGCATTTTCGTGCCTAGTCATTTTATGCCCTGTTTTGTACTGTAGAACCAGTATCTGTTGAACTTCTTGTGTATTCCCTATTGTTATCAACTCGGCGAGTTGTTTCATTCCTGCTATAAATTTCGGTAACAAATCGGTTACAATGCATTGTGATCCATGTGATAGAACTCGAATTTGTTCAGCAAAAAGGTACCGGTTTGAAAAGTCGTGTCAGGGGCTTGTTATGTCAATAACTGTTGAAAAGGTGGATAAACGCCGAATTAGGAGTCAGGTTACGCGACAGAAAATAATTGCGGCAGCGATAGAGTGCTATCAGCAATTTGGCGTTGAAAATACGTATATGGAAGATGTTGCCAATCAGGCCGGTATAGGGCGTGCAACGCTTTATCGCCATTTTAATAATCAGGACGAGATTCTAACTGAAGTCGTGATATCTGAACTTGGTGAGTTGCGTCAGCATTTGAAGAAGGATTTGGCTACGCAGAATTCGCCTGCTGAATATATTGTGAAGGGCTGTTTGATTGTTTTTCAGGAATGCCCTAAACAAGCGATTACGCCTTTATTGTTTAAACCCGAAGCATCCTCCATTATCAGCCGTTTAAGTATTGCGGAGGAAGATTTTGTCAATATGGGCATGGAGTTGATGCAGCCTTTTTATCAGCGTGCAAAAAAGGCGGGTTTGGTTCGAGAGGGTGTCACGCTTTCACAGATGGTGGAATGGATTACGCGGTTTATTGTATCTATTTTGGCAAACCCCAGTCAGGAGTTTAAAACCAAGAAACAAGTAGAGCATATGCTCAATCGGTTTTTACTGCCATCTTTGCTAATTGAGCAGGGGAGTGAATAATACTCTCCCTCACTTGGCTAAAACTGGTAGTTGTTGTAACTTTTTATTAGTAAGACCGCTTCCCAGTACTCTTCGCAAGTTTTCGAGCCCATTGCGTTGATGTGTGATTTCGTCTGAAATATGGTGGACTAATTCTGTTTCAGACGGTTTAGGTTTGATGGCGAGCGAATCCATTCGCTGCTTGGCAGTTTGGGCCAGCTTGAAGGCTGTCGACAGCTCTGTGGCGCGCGCACGGTATTGCTGGCTGCTGGTCTCTTCCAATCGCATGATACCATTGATACCACCGTGTTGCTGATAGCTTAGCCAGAAGTTTTCCGCTTTTTGAAAATCTAGCTGTGCGTCAGTCAGGACTTTTTGTCGAATGGGAATGATTTCAGGTTCCAGTTGTTCAAGGAAGAATAAGTCAAGCTGGGGGTCTAGTTTTGCATGGAAAAGCAACAGCTGAGAGTTGTAGTTGGCTGATTGACGCATATCCAGAAGGTCTTCGTAGCCACTTATAATAATGTCATAATGGTTTAACCAGGCCGAAGCCACTTGTCCCCAGGGTTCTTCGGCCAGGATGCCAGCCATCTTTATCGCTGTTACAAGGTCCCCTTCGCGCCAGGCATTTTCGACGAATATATAGCGTTCAATCACATCAGGTGCTGGCAATTTCGCATCTATCTGGGTTTTTGCTTGTTGCTGAAAAAGTGGAGTTACAAAATGTGCTTCGTTGAGAAGGCCAACCAGTTCGAGTAAGCGACTCTCATTTTTCAACTGCAACATGTTGCTGTATAAATCCAGATCCTGCTCTAGCTTTCCAACACCTTTGATATTCGGATATTTCTGAGTGAAGTCTTTGAGCATCTGGGCTAGCAGGCCAATCTGGTTTTGATTTAATGCCTGATTGATATTGTTCCTTAATAGATCTATCGCATTAAGATAAACCGACTGACTATTTTTGAGGGCGCGTAAATGACTCAATAAGGTGGACTGGGTGGATCCAAATTCAGGAATGTGCTGCGTAACCAGGCCCAAGTAGTGTTGATTGGTCAGTGGATTGTTTTCCCAGGTGGATATGATATCGCGAATCCGTCTTTCATTGCCGTAAATTTCAACTGCCTGCCCGTTTTGCATGTTTGACATGAGTTGCTCTAACTCTGTTGCCCATATCAATACGGCAACTAACTGTTTCATTTCCATGTTGGTTGATATGATCGGCATCACTTGCTGTAAATGTTGTTTGGCTTGGGGATAATTTCCATTGTTAAAAGGTTGCAGCCAGATTTTAGCCAGCCACTTGATGGTCGCTAAGGAAGATAATTGTTGCAGTGTTTCATCATCTGGCATTTTCCTGAGAGATTTGTTTGCTAATACAACTGCTTCTTTGTAATGAGTTTTGTCATACAGCTCTTGTATTTGGTTTTTGGTACTGTTTGAGAAATAGAAAACTCCTGCGATAGAAATCGCTATGACAGGCAAGAGAGATAACAGGATTTTCCTGGATTTTCCTGGAGAATATGGTTGTTCCGTTGGCTCAGGGCGGAAAAATGCGGAAAACCAGTTCTCCTTTTTCAGTTTTTTACGAAGATGTTTTGATTTATTTTGGACTGCTTGGTTGGCCGAATCATCTAGGTCGGGATCGTCCTTCGGCTTATCGCAGAATATATCGAGAAAAGTATTTGCTTTATCTAGGAGCACAGTTCCTGGAGCAAGTGACTGGTCTGCTTCACTTTGAGATTGAATGCTAGTTTGCGATGGGTCTGCAGGTGATTCGTTTTGAGAAGCAATTTGTGATCTATCGCCAAGAAACTCGGTGACTTCAAGCTCCGTGCTGCTGATACTGACAAGAAAGATCAGGTCTTTACTTTTGCCAAGCTGCAGTTTATCACCGTCTTTCAGAGGTTGAGCCTGTTCCTGCAGTTGTTGTTCATTGATATGGCTGCCATTGGTACTGCCCAAGTCTTCCAGCCATAGCTGATTGTGGTTTATAAAAACGTGAGCATGACGACGTGAGAGATATTTAGTCTCAGCCTGGAAGCGATGACAATATTCAGAAATGACACCGGTGGATTTACTAAAAAGACAGGGGAAGTCGCTGATAATAATCGAGGCTTCCTTTAGGCGTGCTGATTGTGATTTTAGAATCAGTCGAAATGGGCACGGTTCGACTCTGCTTGGCTGTGCATATTCAGAATGGTTTTGCAATTCGTAGCATAGATTGCCAAACATAATTTCGTCGTTGCTTTTAAGTAATTCCGGTTGGTCTGCTAATGGCCGGCCGTTGAGGCGAGTTCCGTTTCTGCTGCCCAAATCTACGATATAGAGCTTTCCCTGTTCTTCGAAGATTTTGGCGTGTCGTCGGGACAATTGCATCGCTTGATTTTTGGGAAGTCCATTGAAGGGTGTTGTGCTTCTGCCGATGGCAAAAAGCTCGTCCTCGACCCGTATATCGTCGGTTGCGGAATGTAAAATTGGTTTTAGTGTGATGATCATATATTAAGATTTCCCAAGCGCTAAATGCCAGTGCTTAGTTTATTTCAGGAGATGGAACATCAGCTCCTTCTCGCTACCTTGTTGGCGATGATCGAGATCAATATGCCCAACATCGTGTAACCAGTGATGACCTCCATCATTACCAGAGTTGCTGCAAGCTGTGTGCGTGGTGTGATATCACCAAAGCCCAATGTGGTAAAGGTCACCACGCTGTAGTAGATAGTGGTAAAAGGCGTCCAGTGGAGCGTGTCTTTGTTGCTTACATTAAAAGCCTCTTCACCCAATGAATAAAATAGCAGACCAAAAATTACAGTCAGTGCCAGTGACCAGATGACAACGCGCAACATGGAGCGACCACAGTCGGTTGACCACAGCCACACATAAAAATAGTAGGGGTGGGCTTCTTTAAACTCCTCAATAAAGTCTTGGTCTTCTGCATAGCGGCGAAAGCGGGCGCTGCCGTAACAGCTATTAACACGGATCCCCTTAAAACGGGTTTTACGGTCGCAACGAATGCCATCGACTTTTGCATGTGCGAAATTGGCAGACTGTAGATTAGCACCACAAACATTTGCGTTACTGAGTGTGGTTTCCTGCAGATCTGCGTGGGTCAGTTCGGCCCCTTCAAGGTTGGCGTTGCTAAGATCACTGCTGCGTAAATTGGCCTTGAGGAGATTGGCGTGGGATAAATTGACACCTGAGAGATCATTGTTTGATAGATTGGCCCGTTCCAGTATGGCACTGGAGAAATCCGTGCTTGATAGATTGGCACCAGAGAAATCTGAAATGTAATGGTAACTGTTATGAAGGTTCGCTCCCCGTAGATCGGCATCCTTGAACTGTGGGCCGCGACTAATATGAACGGGAGATTTATCTGAATGGGTGGTGGAATATGAAAGGTCGGCATTTTTAAGATCAGCCCCGGTAAAATCTGTCAATAGCAGGTTGGCATGGGTCAGAACGGCACCCTGAAGGCAGGTGTCGACCAAGTTGGCATGGATCAGTTGAGTTTCTGCTAGTACAGCGTTTTTCAACGAGGCGCCGACCATTATGGCACCGCTGAGATCTGCGCCGGAAAAATCAATGCCGTCCAAATGAGCACCTGACAGGTCTGCGCGTTTTCCGGCCGTTTTACCGGATTTTAGCCAGTGTCGGTGTTGATTGATTATCCTCGCCAGTTCGTCGCTTTTACTCATATTCCTTCCACGCTCATTGAGATACAACTTAATGTACGACATGACGTAAAACTAAAAATCATGTCCTTGATTTTCAGATGCTATTTTGTTGGCGCTATTCTTCCAAAGCTGATGGTCAAAATCAGGACCATAATAAAAAAATGAAATAAAAATATTCTTGAATATTAGTTTACGCATTGGTTGCCCAGGTCACGGCTACAAAAAATTGATCATCTTTGTGCACAATAGCCGTTCAACGAACCAGCGTCAATTTGCAGGAGGCGGGTATGCAATCGTTCTGGCCAAGGGAGAGATTGGCAAAGCTGTAATTTTGTGGTTGTACGCGTATTACCGTCAGCAGTTATACTAATTACTTACCACGCAATGGATTTATCTATCATGCTTAGATTGCAATTTCGCAAAAAGCCGCAGCAGTTCGTGAAGTTATCCTCTTCGGTCACTCTTGGTCGGGATGAAAGCAATGATATCGTGATTGACTCGCCATTGGTGTCGGATTTTCACGCGGAAATTTCGATTGAGCCCGATGGGCCTTGCATAGTTGATCTGTTGAGCGTCACCGGTACATTTGTAAATGAAAAAAGAATCAGCCAGCGCGCCCTGCTTAATAGTTGGGATGTGATACGTTTAGGGTCGGATGAATTGGAAGTTAATGATCCCAATAGTAGCCGGCCTGGAGATTGGGTGTTACGTACAGAATCGGATTTGCTCGAGAGCCAGTTTTATCCCCTGTTGCCAAATACCGTGGTCGGTAGAGATCCTGAGTGTGATTTGGCTATCGACTCCGGTCTACTTTCTCGCAGGCATGCGGAAATCACTATTGAAAACGATCATTTGCGAATAAGGGACTTAAAATCTCTCAATGGTACTTTTGTGAATGGCCGTCGTATCGAAGAAGCTGAGGCGCGTCCTGGGGACGAGGTTCGATTTGACCAGCAGGCATTTATTGTTTCTGGACCGACGCAAACCCTATTGAACAAAGTAGTAGAGGATGATGAAAATACTATCGCACGTGATCCATTTTATGATCAAGGAACAATGATAATGAAGCCCGCTCTGGAAGAGGTTCAGGTGGAAATAGAGGAGCAGACGCATTTTATGGCGCATACGTTGCCTCCGGCATTTTTGCTTGATCAATCCAATACTGTGAAGGAGTCGAGAATCAGGGTAAAAGAACCACTGTATCTTATCGGTCGTAGCAAGGAATGTGATTTAGTATTGTCCGACGGTAGTATTTCCAAACGACACGCGAAATTGCGCTGTGTTGACAATCAATGGATGATTGAAGACGTCAATTCTCGAAATGGCATCAAAGTCAATGGCCAGAAAGTGAAGACGGTCAGGCTTTGCGGCGGCGATACGATTGTCCTTGGCAGGCTGAAATTTATTTTCGAGAATGAGGTGGAGGATGAGCATGCTACCGCCCTATTTTGCGGGGCTCTGCCTGAGCACAGTGCCCAAGCCAGAGAAAATGGAAATTTACAGGGACTCTTGTTGGGTGGAGTATTGATGCTGTCATTTATCGTGGTGGCTGCAATGATACTTTACCTTTTGCGAATGGATTAGATAGTAAAATATTGCTATTGCAAAAGTGAATAAAATGAAAAAGTGTGATTTAGAAAGTCGTGGCTAATGTGATAGTGTTAGGGTGGCACTAAAAGATAGGTGTAGTCGTGCCAGAAAGAACAAGTGTAATAGTGAGGTGAAAGTTGTGGCGATAATTGTAATCAAAGATTTACCAGAGAGTATTGAGCTTGATCGGCAGGCGATGAGTTTGGTGGCAGGCGGTTCGCGTCTTTCTTCCAACAAAGGGGTATATGGCAGCCCTTTGAAAAATCGGAAGAAAACGCTATGGGGTGACCTTGTTCGAACGAAGTGTCAACTGCGTGGGTGAGGCAAATGGGATAATGCGGCGTTGATCCGTCGGATTGAGAGTTGCTTTAAAAACTTTAGGGCCTCGGAAATAATAAATTTTCCAATTAGGCGTAGAAGCATGCTTTCTCACCGAGGCGTTTAAATGGGCGCAGAGCCTGCCCCGTGCAACGTTTTGGGTATATTGGAATATGTAACCATTTGA
>PIVM01000289.1 GCA_003353945.1 Gammaproteobacteria bacterium | reverse complement strand
CCGGAGCTTGGCAATATCCCATCCTATGCAAGTGTCCGTAGACGTATGCAGGAACGGGGATGGTACAGAAAGAAATCGCCCCGTAATAAAACACGAGGGCAGAAAAAAGCAGAAGAACGTCTGGAACAACGGGAAGTACGTAGTTACGAAGTTTCTCATGTTCATGGCCTCTGGCATCTGGATTTCCACAAAGGTAAATTACGAGTGGTTGATAAGCATGGGGAATGCCATACACCCATTGCCCTGTGTATACTTGATGATCGTTCCCGGCTTTGTTGTCATATCCAGTGGTATTTCCATGAAACAGCTGAAATCCTGCAACATGGTCTTGCACAGGCCTTTATGAAAAGAGGCCTGCCTCGAAGTCTGATGACAGATAATGGTGCTGCCATGATCGCTCATGAAACCACAAATGGCCTGGCAGGCTTGAGTATAAAGCATGACCGGACTCTGCCATACAGTCCATATCAAAACGGTAAACAGGAATCTTTCTGGGGACAACTGGAAGGTCGTTTGATGTCCATGCTTTCAAGAGTGGAACCATTAACTCTTGATGCGTTAAATAGTGCGACACAGGCCTGGTCTGAGATGGAATACAATCGTCGCAGGCACCGGGAAATTAACTGTACCCCGGTCGATAAATTACGCGAAGGCCCCGACTCCTCACGCCCATCACCGTCCACAGAAGAGATGGCATTTTCTTTTACTGCCCAGGAAAGTCGTGCTCAGCGGAAAAGTGACTCGACTCTTACGATCAAAGGTGTCAGGTTCGAGGTTCCGTCTCGCTTTCGTCATTTCAATCGGCTGTTTATACGATACCAAAGCTGGGATCTCAGCAGAGTCTGGCTGGTTGATGAAAGAGATCAAGCACTACTGGCTAAAATTTACCCTCAGGATAAGGACAGGAATTCAAACGGGTTAAGAAGGACTGTTGCGCAGATACCGGACGACATTCCTATAACGGATAAAGATGCTAATCCATATCCGCCTTTATTGCGTCAGCTCATGGCGGATTATGCGGCAACCGGTTTGCCTCCGGCCTATATTCCTCAAGATAATGGAGGAATATCATGACTAATAAACATCTTCTGAATCTGTTCGGTCTGAAGTGGAATCCCTTTCTTCCAAATATTCCAGTGGAATCCTTGTGGCCGGCACCGGAACTGGATACATTCCTCTTTCAGATCGAAAATCTGGTCATGGATGGAGGATTCGCTCTCATGTGCGGTGAACCCGGACTTGGAAAATCAAAAAATCTTCAATATCTTGCCCATCGTCTTGAACGATTGGAAAACGTTATTGTTGGGGTAATGGAAAGGCCGCAAAGTAGCCTTGCTGACTTTTATCGGGAGATGGGGGATCTCTTCGGTGTGAATCTGACCCCGTCAAATCGTTATGGTGGTTTCAAGTCTCTTCGGCATAGATGGCGTCAACATATTAAAAGCACGCTCTTTCGTCCGATACTTCTGATTGATGAGGCGCAGGAAATGCTGACCGGTAACCTGAATGAGTTGCGATTACTTGGCAGTGCCCAGTTTGATTCCCAGTGTTTACTGACTGTGATTTTATGTGGAGATTTAACCCTGCCGGAACGTTTTCGCAGTAACACATTACTTGCCCTTGGCAGTCGAATTCGATTTCGCCGAATGCTTGTTCCATACGATAAAAAAGAATTACGAACGTATCTTGAATACACTCTTGGACAGGCTGGTGCATCACAACTGATGACAAAAACACTCATGACCACTTTAGTGGAACATGCAGCCGGAAACTTGAGACTGCTCAATATAATGGCAGCAGAGTTGCTTACTATCGGTGCCCAGCGTGAGCTCCCACAGCTTGACGAAAAGCTCTTCCTGGAAATATATTCACGCAATCCACAGAAAAAACAATCTCGTTAATGACGATACAGAAAATATCCTTGTCAATCGCAGGGAATAAGAGGTCTGGTGAAACGGAGGTTGGCTCTGCTGAGGAGCAACCAACCGAGGGATAGCCAGATGGGAACGACGGAATAGAATGATTCGTCGGGGGGAGTCTTCGGGCTCCCCTCCCTTTTTCTATTCTTGAGTTTCCTCATGCCTTAAAAAACCTAACAGAATTGGCCTTTGCTATAAATTTGATTCTGTTCCACTAGCTGGAATCTTAAATAGCTTGAAAAGACGCCCATCATTTATTGTGTTTCTGCTCAGCTATTGCTAAAAATGCTAATTTCTTCATTCGACTCTCCTTTATTTGTTTTAATCTTCCTTAAACCAAAATTGGTTTGTTGACTAATAAAATAGGGCCAAATAGGAATGGTTGCCAGATAAAGGTTCCTCACAGAAGAGTGAAGGCTGGGGGATTCACTTCACAACATGGATGTATCTGTCTGAATTAATGAGTAATTATTTTTGACAAATGACTAAGGCCATCGATCATTTTTTCGCCTAATGGGGTCAGTTGGTATGCTTTTTCTCGATTTTGAGAAATAAGGTGGTGGGATTTAAGGTTTTTAAGGTGAAAATTTACCTTGGTATGATCTTTGATTTTCAGGTACCGGGTGATATCCATAAATCGCATCACCTTTTCCTCGAATAAAAGGGTCAAGATCTGCCTTCTGGTTTGGTTGGAGAGACATGAAAGAGCCTCGTCCATGTCCGGTTCATTGAGCTGATGCTCGAATTTGAGTATTTCAAGATTACGTTTCACTGCAACAATGAGCTCATCTTTCTTGAACGGTTTTGCAAGGTAATCGTCGGCACCGCTTTTCATGGCAGCCACTGCGTTGTCAACGGTAGAAAAGGCTGAAATCATGATAATTTTTATAGCTGGATAATCTTTTTTGATAAGGGGTATAAGAGCCATGCCTCCCATACCGGGCATCATATAATCTACGATGACAAGTCGCGGTATCTCAACGTGAATTTTTTCAAGTCCATCTTCAGCTGTTTCACAACCGATGACATTCATACCGTTGTTTTCAAGGATTTCGATAATACCCTCGCGTAGATCTTGGTCATCATCTATGACCATAATAGTGTCATTTGTCATTTGTGTTCACTGGGAAAGATAGAGAAACGGTAGTACCGCCATGCTCATTGCTTGATAGAGAGAGTTCACCTCGGTGTTGTTTCATAATATTATAACAAACAGACAGACCCAACCCAGTCCCTTTACCGACTTCCTTTGTGGTAAAAAACGGGTCAAACACTTTGGAAAGATCCTCTTCACGAATACCATGGCCGGTATCCGTAATCACCACAAGAACGTTGTTTTTATCAAATGATGTTGCAACCGTTATGTTGTCTTTTGGGCAACATGCATCAAGACTATTCAATAATACGTTCACAAAGACTTCTTCAAGTTTCCAGGATATGCCCATGATTTCAGGAACATCGTTCAGTTTGAGTATAATGATTGAACTAAGTTTTTGGTTTTTAAGCAAGTTTTTGGTGGTTGAAATTATTTGATTGATAT
>PIVM01000811.1 GCA_003353945.1 Gammaproteobacteria bacterium | reverse complement strand
CTAGTGGCCGTGAGGGTTCAAGTTTGCCTGTTTACCTGCCTGGAAAGCTAGTGGCTGCACTGGCGGACCTCTGCACTCAGCACCGCTGCACGATATTTGTTGGGCTAATGGCAGCATTCCAGCTAACATTGAGCCGCCTTTCAGGCAATGTAGAGGATTTGGTGGTGGGGACCCCCAATGCTGGTCGAGATGATATCCTGCTGTATGAAATGGTGGGCTGCATCATGGAAACGCTAGCAATACGAGGGGATCTCAAAGGGCACCCGAGTTTCTCCACTCTGCTAAAACGGCAACAGCTTGTTGTGACTGATGCATTACAACATGCTAACGTTCCCTTTAGCCGTATTGTTCAACGCCTTCAAGTGCCACGCATTGAGAACTGCAACCCTGTTTACCAAGTAAATCACTTTATTTTGTCAATTTTTGTTAATGGCTTTGGTGATTGTGATATTTCTACCCTACCACCTTCCCACAGGTAATGCTCAACCACAAGGATTTTGAAGACCTTTTCAGTGACGGCCTCAAGCAAATGAGTTCTTCTGACCTTGAATTTTTGAGTGAGTTGGAGCTCGAGTCTCTGTGGCAAGCCGAAGAGCTGAACAATGGTGACAATGTCCCAGTAGTAAAGGAGATGGATGGCCAGCAACCTTTAGAGAATTTGGATCTTGCTTTGATACTGCTACGTATTGCTGACTCTGAGCTACTGCGAAAAGATGGTATGAAGGGCAGTATAATTTACAACTCGAAGCTCTTTGATCGAAGTACTGTAGTCATGATCTATGGTTGTTTCAAGGACCTGCTGGAAATGGCAGTTGAAACCCAAAACAAAGTTGTGTGGTAA
>PIVM01000288.1 GCA_003353945.1 Gammaproteobacteria bacterium | reverse complement strand
CAACACACGCACACACACACACATTGGCCCCGACTATCGGACCGTATCTCGTCGGAATGACTCGGCACATGTATAGGCCTACTTTGTTCGAACCGCATAGCCTACCAAGCTGACACAACCCCTGGTTGCGTAGTGCGAACCGATTAGGACCGATCAACGTCGAACGCCCATTACACGACAAACCAGCGCTGGTGACCCGACTAAAAGTTCAAGCGCTCACATTGAGCGCTCGAAAGAAATCTGTGCCGTGGCCTGTATAGTACCACCGTCTACATTCGCCGCCAATTGTAGGACAACATAGTTGCCAATTGTAGGATTTCCGGTCGCCATGATTAGCAGACGAAATGGCGCAGCGGAGACATATTTTGCCAATATTCCTTCATCAGGGCCATATATGCGCGCCCCTTAACACTGATCGATCTTTAGAAAGGGCCCAGTGCAGTGATTACCAAATTCGAGTATTACGGGACGGTTGGCCTGCTGTTTGACTCGCTTTTGCGCTGACCACACTCTTTGCCATTCAGAGATACACACGAGTCGAGTGCGCACGGAAACCACGTGGAATGGCGAGATAAGTAGCAAATGTTATCATTGCAGTTTTGATTTGATATTCATATCCCCATGGTAAGGTTATAAACGATGATTTTGATGGCACTTCGTCAGAGGCTACGCCAATTGTAGGCACGCACTGTTTTGCATTGTTTAAAAAGTGTACGGCATTGTAGGTTAAAATGATGCATTTTGTGAAAGATTGAGTGAAAGTGTATATCCCTTTTGGGTGTGTATATCTGAATCCGGGTACTACAATGTGAGACAAATATTGCTTACCGAGTTGGTGGACATGTTGCTGTTTATCCAACCGTGTATCCAGCTGATAAAAGGATATTGCATAACTGAGACTTTGCTTTGGATTCGGATTGGCTGTGCTATTAAGTAAAGTCTGAGTGCCCATTTTTCGAGACTTGATAAAGTGATACACCCTCAAAATTATGTTATATTGGTTTGTGCATACAAACAGGTTCGAATCGCTGGAGAAAAAGACACCATGGGATAGATCTATTGGAAATACGTAGTATTGTATTATTGTGCCCTCAGTTGGCGCACTTCCCCCTTGATTCGCGCAACTGTATAAAAATTAAGTTCAAAGAATAGGGGTTGAAGCGCTAAAAAGCACCATTGTGTTATTTACCCCTACGTCTGCGCACTGTCCCCTTGATTCCCGCATCCGCTTTGGGGATAAACATGGTAGAATCGCCCAAAGCAGCAACGGAACGGACAGACATTATTGTGTTCTTAACCACTAAGTTGGCACAAATTTGCATTGATTTATGCACCCACCAGTATAGCATTATCATTCTTAGACATTGCCATATCTGATGTTGTCAATCTCGCTTAAACAGTGCATATCACAATTTCCTGTCGATCAAACGTCGTCAACTGATGATGCTGTTGCCTATGGATTTCATCAAATCAAGCCCAAAAGGGGTCAAAATCGATTAAAAAAATGCGCAGCGCGGACGAGATTGCGCAAAAAGAATTCTGAACAATTATGTGCGCAATCGCTACGGCTGCGCAACTGCGCAACATAGTCCTTGCTGTACAGAAATAACTCAGAAAAGTGATGTGCGCAATCGCTACGGCTGCGCAACTGCGCAACGTCGTCCGCGCTGAGCAGTTTTGTTTATCGTTTTTCATTCCTTTCGGGCTTGATTTGATGAAATCCATTGGAATCTAGGCCAAACCTCTGAAGTCTCAATAGGATCTGTCAAGGAAGAATAAAACAGTTGATTGATACGTTGTTCGTTTCTGTAAGACACTTTATATCTCGGTCAAATGCCACCAATTTTGCCCACAGGTTTGCACACTGTCCCCTTGATCCGCCCACCTCTTACATGGGGTATAAACAGATTCGAAACGATTAATTGGACGGACATAGGTATTCAAGCTATAAAAATATTGTGTATAATTCTTTATTGTCCCCTAAGTTTGTGCTTTGTCCCATTGACTTGCGCATCCCAAAGGGGTCAAATTGATAAAAAAAATTGGGCAGCGCAGACGACGTTGCACAGTTGCTCAGTTGCGCAGCCGTAGCGATTGCGCACATTGCATAGATAGTTTTCTGAATTCTTTTCGTGCAGCACGGACGATGTTGCGCAGTTGCGCAGCCGGGGCGATTGCGCACATCATTATTTTGAATCATTTTTGCACAGCACCGACGATGTTGCGCAGTTGCCCAGCTGTAGCGATTGGACACATCATTTTTTCAAATTCGTAACTATAGCTTGCCTAAGCCGAAAAGGCGTCAGTTGCGGCCTATATACCGGCCGTTCGCTAAACGCATAATATTGGATGCCCTCTGATATAGTAGGCAACAGCATTGAATTGTGGTTCTCAAAGCCTCATCAGTTGACGAAGTTTGATCGACAAGAAATTGTAATATGCACTGTTTAAGCGAGATGGACAACATCAGATATGGCAATGTCTAAGAATGATAATGCTAGGGCCGGCGGGTGCCTAAATCAAGGCAAATTTGTGCCACCTTAGTGGTTAAGAACACAATAATGCTTAAGTCGAATTGTCTGTCCGTCCCGTCGCTGCTTTGGGCGATTCTACCATGTTTCTAGGACCTGATATCCCCAAAGCGGATGCGGGAATCAAGGGGACAGTGCGCAAACGTAGGGATAAATAACACAATGGTGCTTTTTAGCGATTCAACCCTATTCGTTGAACTTTACTTTTATACAGTTGCGCGAATCAAGGGGGCAGTGCGCCAACTGAGTGGACAATAATACAATAGTACTTATTTCCAATAGATCTATCCCGTCGCGTCTTTTTCCCCAGCGATTCGTATGCACAAACCAATATAACATAATTTTGAGGGTGTATCTTAATTGTTTAGCACTTTATCAAGTCTCGGATAATGGGCATTCAGACTTTACTTAATAGCACAGCCAATCGGTATCCAAAGCAAAGTCTCATTTATACAATATCCTTTTATCAGCTGGATACACGGTTGCATATACAGCAACATGTCCACCAACTCGGTAAGCAATATTTGTCTCACAGTGGAGTACCCGGTTTCAGATATACACACCCAAAAGAGATAATACACTTTCACTCAAGCTCGCACAAAATGCATCATTTTAACCTTCAATGCCGTACACTTTTTAAACAATGCAAAACAGTGCGCGCCTTCAATTGGCGTAGCCTCTGACAGAGTGCCATCAAAATCATCGTTTAAAACCTTACCATGTGGATATGAATATCAAATCAAAACTGCAATGATAACATTTGCTTCTTATCTCGCCATTCCACGTGGTTTCCGCGCGTACTCGACCCGTGTGAATCTATGAATGGCAAAGAATGTGGCCAGCGCAAAAGCCAGTCAAACAGCAGGCCAATCGTTCCGTAATACTCTGATTTGGTAATCATCGCATTGGACCCTTTCTAAAGATCGATCAGTGT
>PIVM01000810.1 GCA_003353945.1 Gammaproteobacteria bacterium | reverse complement strand
ACACACGAGCATTATTCCATTCCAACAGACACAGGTGAGCCAATGCTTTATCATTTTCTATTTTATGCCGTTCCACATCGGGCATGTGAGCAGATTCAGTCAAGATTTCCTTCCAGTGGTCGGGTTCGTAGTTCTTACCGGCATCATTTGTCAACCATCGGTTCACTCTGAAACCTTCCCTCCATACGGGTTTCCTCACATATGGCACTTCCTCCTCATCAGATTCTGCCTCATCTTCCTTTTCCTCCTCTGCTACTTCTTGGCGGATTTTCTCCAATATTGAGTCTTCTCTCTCTATGGTAGGACTAGGTGCTGGTTGTTTAGGTGCTGGTGCTGATGGCTCATTAGGTACGACATCTTCCTTGGTACCGCCTATTGGAAATATGTTTGTGTGCAGCTTGTCATTGGCTTTCAGACCTGTTCTCTTGTCGACCACCATATAGCCATACTTATTGGCTGTAGCCTCTCTATACCGCCTCTTCATGTATGCAGGGTTATTGGGAAAGGTCTTGTTGGCTTCATCGCTGATGGCCTTACCTTCACCTGGCATCTCGAATAGAACCAAGTACAAGGCATTCTTTCTCATTTCCACAGTCTTGTTGTGATAGAAATTCTGCATTAGCAGGAACACGGAAAGGTTTCTATGGTGAGAGCCTTCGGTGAACAACTCCTGGATGGCTTCGTTGCCAAAACCGCGCATGAGGTCGTCGAGGATCAGCACGTTTCTCTGTTTGGGATTGATGAAAGCATCGTCGTCCAAGTCTGCAGGAATACCCTGTATGAATTCTATGTTTGGCACCAGTTTTTTCATATCGTCGAACTTGTCTTGCCATCTCTTATAGC
>PIVM01000809.1 GCA_003353945.1 Gammaproteobacteria bacterium | reverse complement strand
AAAGTAGTAGCACTTGGAGTACCCGTGGCAGTTAACCCCATTGTAATTGTACCAGCGTCTGTGATCGGACCTCCTGTCGCAGTAAGAAAAGCATCAGTTGCTATCTGAACAGAGGTTACTGTACCTGAACCTGCAGCCGCATTGATCAGTGATACAAGACTTTGAACTGTAAAGCTCTTGGTTGCGTTGTCATCACCGACATCCGTACCTATTAATAGGTCATCTACCGTTGGTTGTATTGTGGGGTAAGAATAAATTATAGACATGTGTTATGTTTTGTTATGGATATATTATAGTTTCGCCTATGTACATCGCTGATATAGTGCTTTCTCCTATATATACCGCTGATATTGGTGATTCACCTATTTTAACGGCCATATTAATTGATTTAGTTGTTTTGTATACTTTATATACTTACACGTTTTACATGCTATTTACTAATCTTACAAAGCTAATACGGAAAGTGTGACAATAGCCTCTTACTAAGTAACCTTAACAGGCTAATGTCACTGTTTTATGCTATTATAGGGAAGTTAGGTGCTATACCCCTATATCACTGGTTATCAACACAATACAAAACGGTTTTCATTTAGCCCACGGCCCCTTCTTTTTTATGATTTCCTCCATAGGTTTCAGCTTTTTGTTACGATACCCCCATTATATTCAGCCTTTTCTAGCTATAAACTATATCTATAATACTATTTATATTATAAGTTTACATTATGTATATGACAGATTGTCACTAGGTTATAACTGCTATGACAGGTTGTCACTGCGGTACACATTCATTACTATTTTATCTATTAAATTATTCTACACCTTTTTACAAACTAAATACGATGCTAGC
>PIVM01000118.1 GCA_003353945.1 Gammaproteobacteria bacterium | reverse complement strand
AGCAGCAGGTGCGTACCCTGATGGAAAATTGATTTGATGGGTTTCTTCCACCCCCACGCTTGGGCCAATATGTTAAATTGCGAAAAGGTAGCATCAATTCAATGAGACGCTGCACTAGATGAAAAAGGCTATGACTTTGATATGGTAATACCGACGGTTATTACCGGCATGAATCAAAGAATTTGCCATCAAGCGAATGGACCGGTTATCATTATTCCCTTCGATACTGTTTCGGGTACATTCTTCGTAGAAATGTGCTTTGAAAAGACTGTGTGAGGCCATCTCAGATCTGGCGAATAAATTAGAGAGAGTAGTATGACTACTCATAATCATGCCGATCAGTTGCCGGTTGTTACCTTAAAAAGTGGCGGAAAAGTCAAGTTGCTGTTGGCCGCCCGCCCACTGCATGAACCGGTCAGGAGTAAGAGGAAAAAGCAATATGTATGGAACAGTCGATTATCTGATCACTTGGGGCCTGTACATTGTATCAGTGCTGGTCGTACTGTTTGTCTGGTGGAGGATGACTCACTTTATACGGTGGCGGTTGGTCAGGGATTGGATTCGCATGACACCCGCTATTGTGTTTCTGCTGCCTTGGTCAGCAGAAAATGAATCGCGCGATTTGGCTCCCGCATTTATGGTGACGGCATTTGAAGGGCTCCACAATGGGTTTGAGGCTGCTGAGCGAGGTGGTTTTCCTCTGCTATTTGGGTTGTCGGGGGCCTATTGTCTGGTATTTATTTACCATTTGGTATTGCTGCGAGAAAGCAAAAAGTGAGCGCACATTTCTTATGATTATCAATCCTTCGTGATTGCTTAACCATTTCCCCATTTCAGTAAATTTGACTGATCTTCTCCCTCAGACTCCGAGACATTGTCAATAGCTGCAAATCTGCTATAAGTTATTGTAATAACTTGAATGTACACAACCCTTTTTCTTTTCATAACAGGTTTCTAAGGCACAATTTATGATGCATTGTTTGACCGCACGGACTACTTGGCAGGCAAGAAGTTTAGTCGTTGTTCTATTGATGTGTGTCTTATCGATCTCTTCCTACAGCCAGGGCAGTGAGCTATTAGCACCGGATGTCAGGGTTATTATCGATGTGTCCGGCAGTATGAAACAGAATGATCCGCACAATCTGCGACGTCCTGCATTGGACCTGTTGGTGCAGTTGTTGCCAAAGGATGCAAAAGCCGGCGTGTGGACTTTTGGTGAGCAGGTCAATATGTTGGTGTTCCACCGAGTAATTGATGCTGCCTGGCGCAAGGATGCCAGCGGCAAGGCCAAAGACATCAACTCCGTAGCGCTATATACGAATATTGGTGGTGCCCTGGAAAAAGCTGCTTATGATTTTGATCGTCTGAAAGGTAAGTACCGCAGCAGTGTGATATTGCTTACTGACGGTGTGGTTGATATATCCAAACAACCGGAAAAAAATCAACAGGAACGTGGGCGAATAATAACGAAAGTGCTGCCTCGATATGTTCAGGCTGGTGTAAATATACATACGATTGCTTTGTCGCCTCAGGCTGATCGGGCGTTGCTTGAGCGTCTCGCCATTGATACGGGTGGAATGGCTGCGACTGCAGAAAGTGCTGATGAGCTGATGAAAATATTCCTGAGGGCTTTTGATGACGCTGCGCCTGAAGAGCAGGTACCACTTAAAGGAAATAAGTTTCTGATTGATTCGAGCATTGAAGAATTTACAACCCTGGTATTTCGTAAAGCCAGTATTCAGCAGGCCCGTGTTCAGCCAACCATATTATTGGCACCCGATGGTGCGCGTTATGTGGGTAGTAAGGATGAACGATATGTACGTTGGCACCATACACAAGATTATGACTTGATGACGGTCGAGAGACCACTTGAAGGGGAGTGGGAGATTATTGCCAATGCTGACCCGGATAATCGGGTCACCGTTGTCAGCAATCTGAGCCTATTTGTGAAAGACGTTCCGCGCAATGTGTTTTTGGGTCAATTGCCTGATGTGGAAATATCATTGCGCGAAAGTGGACGCGCTATTACACACGATGAGTTCCTTAAGTTGCTGGATGTCAGTGTAGAAGTTTACAGCGTTGATAATAAAAAACGTTGGAAAAAAACGCTGAGTTCTAACGCTTATATTCCTG
The DNA here is from genome assembly GCA_003353945.1 of Gammaproteobacteria bacterium. Lineage (GTDB taxonomy): Bacteria > Pseudomonadota > Gammaproteobacteria > Pseudomonadales > PIVM01 > PIVM01. Next base: position 12,642 of record PIVM01000118.1, on the reverse strand, counting down.
CTGATGGTATTTATTCAGCTTCCTTGAGCATGTTGAAGATTCCGGGGCAGTATGAAATAACGGTGGACGTTGACGGTAAAACCTTTCAGCGATCCAACAAACAACGTGTGTCGGTCAGAGAAGCATTCAAAGTCAAAATTGTCGACGACCAAAGGAGTTCAGTTCCAGCAAAACTGATATCCCTGTTAGCCTCCAATAACCTGATTGATATGGATAAAAGTGCGGTGTTTGCTCAGATCAAAAAACCGTCGGGGCGTTCTTTGATCAAGTCGTTGCCAAAGCTGGATGATCGTCAATGGCAGCTTTCCTTTTCTGCGTTGGATGAGTCGGGTGACTACCTTGTCAGTATGAAGGTAGAAGGTGTATATCGTGATGGCAGTCAGTTTATCAGCAATCTTGACACAGTATCTTTTTCTTTTGATGCGGGTGTGCCGCCGCCAGTCGTTGAAAAACCCATTGAAAAACCGGTCGAGGAAGACGTAGTCGTTGAACCTCCTCTGGAATCAGTAGAGGAGGCTCTACCTGAAGTTGAAACTGAAAAATCAGATGATGGAAATAATATCTTATTGTACAGCGGCTTAGTTATTGGGAATTTACTGATTCTGGGGCTTGGTTTTCTCGCCTACCGACTGGTGACCAGTGGAAGTAAATCAGAGATATTGGAAAATGACAGTGTGGATAATGCTGATATTGAATCTGATCAAAGCTCACAGGATGGAGATACCGCAATGCCTGTTAGTGACTCAGGTGGTGAATCAGGTGATGATAGTTTTGCCGGTGCTGAGGCCAATAATGATCTATTAGGGGATCTTGATGATTTGTTGGGAGATTCGAATGCCTCAGAGAATGGTTCCGAAGCAGAACAAACAGGCGAAAATGCGGCTAGTGAATCATCGGATGAAGATGATAGTGATCCCTTCGATTTTGCCGATGATATTATTGAAATTGCACCTGATGAGGATGAGGATTCGTGACAGGGGACTTCCTTATCCGCATGTGTCTCATTTTACCTTGTGTCAGTTTGTTTTATTATTGTACGGTCTCATTGTCTGAGAAATGTCCCGCAAATAGAGCCGTGCTCAAGTAGCGTTCTGCTGAATCAGGCAAAATAACAACAATCGTTTTATCCTTGTGTTGCTCCTGCTCTGCGAGGCGGACTGCGACCGCCACTGCAGCACCACTGGATATTCCGCAAAGAATACCTTCTTCTTTCATCAGGCGGTGAGCATAGCGCATAGCCTCTTCATCGCTTACTTGTTCTGCTTGGTCGATGATGTTGATATCGAGATTTTTTGGCAGGAAACCGGCACCAATGCCCTGAATCTTATGAGGTGCATGGGTGGCTTCCTCTCCGGACAGGGCGGCAGTTATCATGGTGGACGAGCTTGGTTCTACAGCAACAGACAAAACGGCTTTTCCAGCAGTATTCTTAAGATAACGTGTGATGCCGGTGAGAGTACCTCCTGTGCCAACGCCGGATACCACGATATCAACCGCGCCATCAGTATCACGCCAGATTTCCGGGCCAGTGGTTTTCTCATGGATAGCAGGATTTGCAGGATTCTCGAATTGTTGCGGCATCAAGTATTGATCAGGATCAGTAGCAACGATTTCTTCTGCCTTTGCAATCGCACCGTTCATGCCCTTCGCACCTTCGGTGAGTACAATGTCAGCGCCCAGGGCTTTCATTAGCTGACGCCGTTCAAGGCTCATGGTGTTGGGCATTGTAAGTGTTAGCTTGTAGCCGCGAGCAGCGGCGACATAGGCGAGGGCGATACCGGTATTGCCACTGGTGGGTTCAACAATGGTCATGCCGGGCTTTAGCTCGCCATTTTCTTCTGCGGCCCATATCATGCTGGCGCCAATACGGCATTTAACGGAATGGGCAGGATTACGGCTTTCAATTTTGGCGTAGATCTTAGCATCGGTAACCTTGTTTAACTTAACCAATGGCGTATTACCTATGGTAAGGCTGTTATCATCAAAAACCTGGCTCATGTTGATGTCCTTGAATTTTCATATGGATTGACGGCGATGATTTGCAATGGAACAGAAGGTTATTACGCTGCAATCCAAGAGTCCAGGAAATTTGATGAAGGGTAATTGTTTTGTTTGCTGGGATGGCGAAATAGTAAACAATTTCGCTTGATATCAATAGCGGCTAACGCTAGATTAGGCGGCTGTTTCAAGAATGTATGTAAAAACTAAATTGAGTGTGGATTTATCATGAGTTTCAGTGGTACAGAACGATACGTAGCGACAGATGATTTACGCATGGCAGTGGATGCAGCGGTGACATTACAGAGACCTCTTCTAGTGAAGGGCGAACCGGGTACGGGAAAAACCATGTTGGCGGAAGAGGTTGCCCAAGCCCTCGGCAAGCGTTTGATTCAGTGGCATATCAAATCGACCACCAAGGCTCAGCAAGGCTTGTATGATTACGATGCGGTATCCCGCCTAAGGGATTCGCAATTGGGTGACGATAAGGTTCATGATATAAAGAACTATATCAAGAAGGGCAAACTGTGGGAGGCCTTTGGGGCAGATGAACAAGTCGTGTTGTTGATTGACGAAGTTGACAAAGCGGATATCGAATTTCCTAATGATCTGCTGGTGGAGCTCGATCGCATGGAGTTCTTCGTTTATGAAACAGGTGAAACCATCAAGGCCAAGCAGAGGCCGATTGTCATCATCACCAGTAATAATGAAAAAGAATTGCCGGATGCTTTTCTGAGGCGCTGTTTTTTTCACTTTATCAAGTTTCCAGAGCGTGAAACGATGATAGAAATCGTCAATGTACATTATCCGAACATCAAGCAGACACTGGTGCGTGATGCGCTGGATATTTTCTTTGATGTCAGGGATGTGCCAGGTCTGAAGAAAAAGCCCTCCACCTCCGAGTTGATTGATTGGCTCAAGCTGTTGATGGCCGATGATATTCCCGATCAAATTCTAAAGGATCACGATCCGAAAAATGCCATACCCCCTTTGTACGGTGCTCTGGTAAAGAATGAACAGGACGTGCACATGCTGGAGCGACTCGCCTTTATGCATCGACGGAAAATGAGGTAAGCGTCAATGCTGATCAATTTTTTTTATGGTCTGCGTCGCGGTGGGCTGCCGGTAACGATCAAGGAGTTGCTTGATTTGCTTGAGGCGCTAAAGCAACGGGTTGCATTTGCCAGCATGGACGATTTCTATTTTCTCAGTCGAACCTGCTTGATCAAGGATGAAAAATATTTTGACCGATTTGATAAAGCCTTTGGTGTGTATTTTCATGATCTGGAATCGTTTGACGATATTCTTAATACCTTGATTCCCGATGAATGGTTGCGCAAGGAGTTTGAAAAAAACCTATCCCAAGAGGAAAAAGCCAAGATTGAATCTCTGGGTGGTTTGGAAAAATTAATCGAAGAATTCAAAAAGCGCCTGGAAGAACAAAAAGAAAAGCATGCAGGTGGTAACAAATGGATTGGTACCGGCGGCACCTCGCCTTTTGGTCAGGAAGGTTATCATCCCGAGGGTATTCGGGTTGGCCCAAATGGAAAAAACAAAAAAGCTGTCAAGGTATGGGATAAACGCGAGTTTGCCAATCTGGATGATTCCATTGAGTTAGGCACTCGCAATATTAAGATTGCGCTACGCCGGTTGCGAAAATTTGCCAGAACAGGCGCCTGTGATGAGTTGGATCTGGAAGACACCATTTCATCAACAGCGCGCAATGCCGGCTTGCTAGACATCAAAATGCGACCGGAACGACATAATGCCATTAAAGTGATTTTGTTTCTGGACGTTGGTGGTTCGATGGACCCTTTTGTGAGAGTCTGTGAAGAGCTTTTTTCAGCCGCGCGTACCGAATTCAAGCATCTTGAGTATTTCTATTTCCACAATTTTATTTATGAATCGGTGTGGCAGAATAACTTCCGTCGTTTTTCCGAACGTTTCCCGACCCTGGATATTCTGCATAAATATGCCAGGGATTATAAAGTGATTTTTGTCGGTGATGCAGCTATGTCACCTTATGAAATCGTGCAACCCGGCGGTAGTGTTGAACATTGGAATGATGAGGCAGGTCAGGTCTGGATGCAGCGCGTACTGGATACCTATGACAATGTTGTCTGGCTGAATCCGCTACCTCAAGAGGAATGGAGCTGGACGCAATCAGTGGAGATGACGCGTCATCTGCTCGAGGATCGAATGTTTCCGTTAACGCTGAAAGGATTGGAGGAGGGGATGTCTTTTTTAAGTAAATAGGATGTGTTTTTCTTTCAGTTTGCGTTTTCAAGGGTTTGTAAAAGGATTGGGTGAGATTTCGCAGGTGTTGCTTCACACCTTACAATGCCATTAATTTAAGTCATCTGTAGGGTGCAATGCGCTGCGCTTATTGCACCCTACATCAGGCCCTTGGTGTTGGCTCATCAATGGAACAATAAAGGAGCAATAAAGGAGCAATAAAGAAATCGTTTCGTGTCACTTTATTGTAGTACAAAAGCTTCGCCAAATTAAAGTCAGCGTGTATGCAAATGAGCATCATTTCTCCAGCTGCTGAACAGTTCTACGCATTGGCGGCATAGTCACGCCCAGAATATCTGTCGATTTGTTTTCATGCCTGATTTGCGACAGAACAGATTGCCGTACGTTGACTGTTTAGGTTCAAGAATCAAAACAAATAGTCGATGAGATAAAACACAACTGTACGAGCAATAGCGCATTTGCAGTTAGAGAATTAAAGAGACCCGTAAAAAGCAATTAGGGCTGCAGTCACTGCAACGTTAAGGGATTCAACTTCGTTATTCATAGGGATTTTCAGTTGTTTATCGGAGAGCTGCTCAACTTGTCTACTGACTCCATGCGTTTCATTGCCAAGCACAAACACGCAGGGAGAGTTCAAACGAAACTCAAACAATGATTGTTTGGCATGGCTTGAAAGTGTGAGAATCTGATAGTTATGCTGCTGTAATGTCTTTAGTGTGTCGGGCAGCTGATCGCAACGAATAATGGGTGCTTTGAATACAGTGCCAACACTGGCTTTGATAACGAGAGGGCCGAGTTCTGCAGTACCTTGTTGTGGCAGCAGGATGCCATCAATTTGTCCGGCACAGGCCGAGCGAATAATCATACCGACATTTTGTGGATTGGTGATTCCGTCCAGAGCTAATAGTCTTTGCGCTGACATTGAAGGTAAGTTTAAATAATCAGGTAGCGTCTGAAACTGAGGGCAAAAAACGTCGGCGGCAACGCCTTGGTCTTGTTGGCTGTTGCGAGAAATACGCGACAGGCTTTTTTTGTCATGGTACTGAATTTCTATTTGTTGAATCTTGGCAAGCTCGACAATTTGTTTAAGAATGGCTGCATTTTTGTTGCTTTCAGACAGGTGCAGGCGATATATCGACAGTTTTTGTTGTAGTGCTTCAAGGACAGCCTTTCTACCGTAAATCGTGAGCATGCGGTTATAAAAGGCTTTTTTCTCTTGATAGCCAGCGTTTTCGGGGAGTAATGGTTTATGCATCTGGGGCAGACTGCTCTGGTAACTGGGTTTTGCGATAGTCTCCGGGTGACATGCCGGTCCACTTTTTAAATGCGCGATAAAAAGCGCTCGTATCCTGAAAACCCATTAACACTGACACGGCGTTAATAGTCAATTCTGTGCGACTCATATATGCGAGAGCGGCATCGCGGCGAATATTGTCTTTTATTTTCTGGAAGGACGTGTTTTCTTTGCGCAAACGCCTATGCAATGTTCTAGAGGAAATGTTCATGCGCTCAGCAATGGTTTCAATGCCGGGAAAATCCGAACGCATGTCTTTTTCAAGCATCAGCCTAACGCGGGTTTTGGTGCTCTGCAGATCAATATCAGCACTTTTTGTTACCAGTTGATAGGGCGCTGTTCGTAAAAAGTCTCGTAATGTGTCTTCGGTTTGCGCGATCGGGCATTGCAAATAATCTGCAGAAAACAGAATGATATTCTCAGAATGATCAAAATGGATGTCACAGTCAAAAAGCTCATCATATTTGTGCACATCCTGTGGGGGAGGGGAGGCAAAATGTACACCCAGCAATGGAATAGATTTGCCTATTAGCCAACCGTAAAAACGATGCATCATGTAGATAACACTGGCCTCAGACTGCAAGTAATGGGAGCGCTGTGGCGTATTGGGATTATGAAAGCGGCAGATGGCGATCGTATTGTTCACGTCAAACGAAACAGGCTTGCGCTCGATAATAAATTTCTGATTAAACAAATCGAGAAAATCAAAGAATTCAGCAGCGCGTAAAATTGCGTCATTCAGGTTTTGACAATGAATGATAAACCGGCACATCATGCGGAATGTGCCTGGTGGGTATTTACTGAAGCTGCTCAAACCGAATGACTCATCCTGAAGCAGACTCATTACGTGTTTGTAAAGTTTGCTGTAGGTCAGAGTGGGAACCACTTGGCTATCGTTTGAGTCGTTATCCAGTGGGTTGTGCTCCAAACCGACAGTCCGTATGACCTCATTGACGTCATGACCTTGCGCCACAACCACTTTAAGCAGAGTCTTAACCACTTTTATGGGCATGACGTCAGTTTGATTGAGCAATATTTCTGACATGTTTTTTTTGTGCTTTAAATGCGTAAGGGGCATAGTTTATCATGCCATTGGCGGGTCCATCATGTTTGATGGCAATTGATTTGAACCGGATTAACCGTTTTAATGTGTTGCTGCACTCAACTATCTCAACAGGCGGATATTCCGGTAAGCCTTTAAAACAGGACACAGCAAACGTCTTGAACAATACTTCGACCTTTTTACCTCTTGGTTCAGAATCGACAGTGGAATTGGCGCTGGACGATCTCACCCATCAACGCAACTGGCATTCCTTGAGTGAGCATGCGCTTGCCTATGCGGATTACCTGCATTCTATTGGTATGAAACCAGGAGATCATGCCGCTATCTTGATGCATAACCGGGTTGATTATATCGAGATTGTGCTAGGTGCTCTGCTGGCTGGAGTCTGGATAACACCCGTAAACTGGCATTTAACACCAGCGGAAATCCGCTATGTGCTGAAAGATTGTGAAGCCTCTGTTGTATTTACTGAAAAGTGTTTTCAGGATCTTGTTGAATCGCTGGGCAGTGTTGAGGTTTTTTGTGTAGAAGAACGCTGGGCCATTTTGGCAGCTTTACGAACTAAAGGTAAGGCGTTCGATCCAAATGCCCAATCTGGCGGTGTCATGATCTACACCAGTGGAACGACGGGGCAGCCAAAGGGTGTGAAAAGAGCTAAGCCGAACACAGTGAGAGAGCTGCTTGACGGCTATCGTCAGTCAGGGATGAGCATTGGTCTGGATGGAAAATCGCACCTGATTACCGGTCCGCTATATCACGCAGCGCCTTTGTTATATGCGCTATACGATTTAGTCAATGGTGCGACACTGATCATCATGCCCAACTGGGACGCCGAGTTGGCATTGCGTCTGATCCAGAACAAGCAGATAAACCACAGTCACTGGGTGCCAACCATGTTTTATCAGTGTTTAGCTTTGCCTGAAGTAGTTAGGCAGAGTTATGACCTGACTTCCTTAAGCTTGGTGTTACACGGTGCAGCTCCCATTACCATCGAACAAAAGCGCCGAATGATCGCTTGGTGGGGAAGTATCCTGGTGGAGTACTGGGGAGGGACTGAGGGAGGTGTTTGTACGATGGTCAATACCGAGGACTGGCTGGCGCACCCAGGTACCGTTGGCCAAGCGCTGCCGCAGTTTGATGTGTACGCGGTATCTGAACAGAGTGACGAAGTACTCCCCGCTGGCCGGCAGGGCTTGTTGTATACCCGGTATAGGCACAGTAATAACGTGTTTGAATACTACAACGACAGTGAAAAAACGGCTGCTGCTTTTCGAGATCGATCAAGTTTTACACTGGGTGACATAGGGCATGTAGACGCAGAAGGTTATGTGTTTCTCTGTGACCGCAAGTCGAATATGATTATTTCGGGTGGAGTGAATATCTATCCGCAGGAAGTCGAACAGCGCTTGCTGCTGCATGAGGCCATCGCCGATGTGCTCGTGTTCGGTGAGCCTGATGAGCAGTGGGGAGAAACTGTTAGTGCAGCGGTGGAATTGTCAGCAAACTGGAATGCTAATGCCATCTTGAAAGACGAGCTACTACAGTTTTGTCAACAGAAATTAGCCCGTTATAAACTGCCGAAAACCATTTATTATGTGAATGAACTTCCGCGTTCACCAGCAGGTAAGATTAGCCTTCGGCGTTTAAGGGAGCAGCTTTCACTCAACAAGGTTAAGTTTTAGATAGTAGATGCAATATATGCATTTTCTTATTCACTTTTATTGTTGACTTTGCTGAAAAAACGAATTTTCTGCGATAAATAAATAATGTTAATGGGGTGGTATGGCACAAAGATTAGTTGCTTAAATTTATAACTTATGCACACCTCGGTGAAGCTGTTATGTAAAAAGCCAAAGTTGCCGCGTTTAGCTGATGTAAGGCTTTATATAAGCACTTTAACCTATTGATATATAAGATATATGACGTTTCGTGGCTATTTTGTATGCATTTTAAGTGGAAGGTAATCGCAATGCGGCCTGGCGCTGGTTACCCAAGAGTTATCCAATAACTTATCCACAGAAATTGTGGAAAAAATCACAGCACCACTTTGACAGAATTGCGATAAAACTCAGGCTATTTGCAACTGATTGAGATAAACAGTAGGTAATCTGTTTGTAAGAGGCCCCATGACATGGCACTAACCGGGAACAAGTTAAAACATACGGGAATTACCGGTGTAGCGAGCCACATGAAATGACACTAAGTGCACAAATGAGGCACTAAACTCCGCTTTTTTAAATACCTATAAATTTAAGAATAAATATGGTTTTACACGCTTTTGTAACTATTTGAAGTGCGTACCCCTCAATAGCCAAAATAGCCGCCAATGGCTAATCACTGGGCTAGGAATAGCGGGTATAAATAGCCAGGCCCACACTTTGCAGAGCGAGTACGCGTCGGGTCTTTACATCAAAATGAAAAGCGGGGCGGTTATTGACGAGGACATCACTGGCAAGCAAATGGAAGAGATGCCAAGGTCTACTGTAATATTTAGCCAATATATTGGCTAATATATTGGTGCTCAGCAATAATTACTATGCGGTTACCGACGCAAAAGATTACTATCACATTGCGAATGTGCCGGACGGTCGTTACAGATTACGTGTATGGCATGAGTATTCCAATGAAAAGATGATCGAAATAGAGCTGGCTGGATCCAGTGAGTCCCAGCACTTGTTCACTCTTCACGAGACAAAACGGCGAATAAAACATAAGAACAAGTTTGACATGAACTACAAGACCAAATATTAGTGGTGTGCGTTTTCACTTTAGACCAAAATGAACTGTCGAAAAAAATTGAACTGTAAAGGAATAGCCGGACAATTAATAAATGAGACTAAGGATCAGAAATAAAATCATTCTGTACTTAATTGCGTTCGGCATCCCCTTTTTCGTGGCCTCCAATTATGCCATATTGCACTTTTTGGAGAAGGTGGCAGCATCAAGGATTGAACAGTCCCTTATTCAGATTCGCTCTACCTTCCTGAGTTTGCGGCAACAACAGTTGGATCTGTTGCAGGCAAAAGCACAAACAATTACGCAGGCGGCTTACCTCAAAGCAACATTGGGCATCGGTGGGGTCGATAAAGAAACCCTGTTTTATTTGAATTCGCAAGTCAGAGAGGTAGCGGACAAGCCTTTAATGTTGATTTTGAATGCCGATGGCAGTCTGAAAATTGATCTGAATGATATGCATCACCCCAACGTGAATTTTTCAAATCATCCGGGTATTCATACTGCGATTAAAGGCCAGGCATATCAGGGCACCTGGAATTATGATGATCACTTTTATAGCATTGCCATAGCGCCAATAATTCTTGGTGATGAGATTCTTGGTCTATTTGTAATGGGGGATCAACTGGATAATGAATCTACCCGGCGGATGCTCGAGCAGACAACGGGAGCCCAATCCTTCTTGTTATTAGCACAACCCACTGATGCTCAAATGGTTCTTCAAAAGCGGATTCTTGAAAGTCAAAAAATTAGTTTCGTTGATGCAGAAAACATACGGGCATTGCTACAAGCAAAGCAAAAACTGAATACCAATGGCAATACCAATAGCAATACATTGATTGCCAACGTAAACCTTAACGGTGAAGCCTCTTATGTGATAGCTACACCTTTGAATGGGGGCTTTGATCATCTGGTGTTATGTAGGGCGCTGAGCAGTTTTGATACCGGGACGGGTAAGCTGCATTTGACCCTGCTGATGTTGGGGGCGGCAAGTATTCTATTCGGTAGCGTACTCAGCATATGGATTGCCAGCAAAATTAGTAACCCCATCGTCGCATTAACAGAAGTTGCCAAGCAGTACGGCAAGGGAAATCTCGATGTTGAGCTTGCACTGGACTCGAGTGATGAAATGGGGGATTTGGCAGCCGCATTTAATCGTATGGCCCGGGATGTTAAAACTACGATGTTGGAAAAACAAAATGCGATAGAAAAACTGGAGAACCTGACTGAAACTCTGGAGAGGCGGGTTTTTGCCAGAACGGCAAAGCTTAAAGAGGTGAACAAAGAGTTGGAGGTTTTGGCCCTCTACGATCAGCTTACCGGTTTGCCAAACCGTACTTTGGCAACAGATCGACTCCAGCAGAGCATCGCTCATGCACATAATAGTCAAGAGCCATTGATTGTAATGATGATGGATTTAAATGGCTTTAAACAAGTCAATGATGGCTTAGGTCACGGTGTCGGTGACCGTGTCTTAGATATGGTGGGCAAGCGTCTACAGCCTCTGTTGAGAGTAAAAGATACTCTGGCTCGCTTAGGTGGCGATGAGTTTACCTTCATACTACCGGATATGGATTGTGATCAGGCTGAAATCTTTGCTCAAAAGATCCTGGTGGCGTTCAACCCGACGTTTATCGTTGATGAACATACGATATCAATGGGGACTAGCATCGGCATTGCTGCCTACCCTGAACATGGAGATGACCGATCTCTGTTATGGCAGCACTCTGATGTTGCCATGTACGCTGCCAAAAGCGGAAAAACCGGGTTTAAGGTTTACGACCCGGATTTGGACCCGCATAGTCGAGACCGCTTGGAAATGATTAGCGAGCTGCGTGCGGCGATTGAAAACCGTAGCTTGGATTTATATTACCAACCGATCTGTAGCTTGCAGACAATGAGTTTCACCTCGGTTGAAGCCTTGTCGCGTTGGAATCATCCAAATAAAGGCGATATTTCACCAGAACTTTTTATTTCTATTGCTGAAGAAACTGGCCTGATTCATCCCTTAACAATGTGGGTTCTGGAAGTCGCTATCGGTCAAATACGGCAATGGCGTGACGAGGGTGTCAATTTGTCGGTTGCTGTTAATCTATCGATGCTCAACCTGAGTGAGGCGGGCTTGGTAGAACAAGTTTCTGCATTACTCAATCACTTTAAAGTCCCGGGCGATACATTGATCTTTGAACTGACGGAAAGCTCAATTATGGAGTGCCCACATCAGGTTATGACGTTTATGACAAGTTGCCGTGAGCTCGGTCTTCGCTTTGCGATCGATGACTTTGGTACGGGTTATTCGTCCCTGAGTTACTTAAGAAAACTGCCGGTACAAACGGTTAAAATCGATAGATCCTTTGTCACCGATATTTCGAGTAACAGGGAAGATCTTACGATCGTTCGGTCAATTACTGATTTGGCTCATAATCTCGGCATGTCTGTTATTGCGGTGGGGGTCGAAAATGAAGAGGCATTGACGCTGTTGCTTGAGCACAATTGTGATTGTGCTCAAGGTTATTATTTTAGTAAAGCGTTGCAGCCACAAGCGCTAATTCGTTTATTGCATAGCTTCCAAAAAAGCGTTGAAATGAAAGCGCTATAACTTGTTAAATTGTTTGAGTATAAGCAGCATTAACGCACCCCCTGACCCCATAGCCGTAAGGCTAATGAAAAAGCGAACTCGATCAGCTGGACATTGATCCGATCTTTAAACAGTTAGAGGGCATCAAGCGGATATTAATCAAAGATTCTGTTTGTTTTCAAATCAACGAGTCTTTGTTAGAGCACTACCAAGGCAGCGGCGGTAGTGGATCAAAAGCCTCTGTGCGCATTCAATTTGAATACGATATTCTGAAGGATTCAATTAATGATTTATCCCTAAATGCATTCAATTTGCATATGGCATAACGGTTCGACCTTACTTGACTTAGCCTGCCGCAACAGCTTCATCCACCAGGGCTGTGATGTCTTTTTCCTTGGCGGCGTTTTCGTAATCGGCAAGCGTCTGTTCGGCATTGCTGGCCAGTCCCACTTTTTCATCGTACTCGGCGCGGGGCACAAACAATTCGTGAAGGATTCTGCTTCGCCCCAGATAGCGCCGTCGCGGTTTTCCAGTTTGCTTCCTTTACTTTTACTAGTCCTTACTAAGGCCGCATTACTAAAGGGTTTGCGCTGCTTTGACACTAGTGCAGCGTCTCATTGATTCTTCCCTCGTAATTGGCAATTCAAAGCGCTATAAATAGAGCTTATAATGAAGCCTTGTAGGGTTTTTGTTTCCAAGCATCTAGATTATATATAAACA
>PIVM01000287.1 GCA_003353945.1 Gammaproteobacteria bacterium | reverse complement strand
GACGGCCCTATGAGGCGTCCGGGCAACCGGAACGACCCTCGATCTTAGAGAGAGGCAGCTCCACGACGAAGACATGTCAGGCGGTTCCGACCCGCGAATATCAGAGTGATCTACCGTCGGTTATTGCTTCTCGTACTTTGTCCCAAGAGTTTGAAAAACCACCGGATAAAATCAATTTGGTGCCAACGATTGACAGGTCAATACATATCAGGGTCAACGTACGATAATTTTAGCTGACCAGATTAAAATCATAGGTTTTGCCAATCCGTATCATAATTTTTCCCAGATTATGATCGTCCTAGCCAATCGGTTTTTACCTTGCGTCTGGTACGACAGATTGGCCTGCCTGCCAAAACACAAAAGGGCAAACAGCCCCTTAAGATACTCCAGATAGACGAACCAATGCTCAGCAATTATTCACATTGTCATCGAACAGCGAGGCTTTGTTAGACCGTGGTTTGAGAAATTACAGCTAAACACCCCGCCTACCCACCACTACAAATTCATTATGTCGAAAAAACTGACCAACAAAGCGAGGGAAGGGAAAAGACTGCTGTTTTATTGGATTAAAACCCGTTGCTTTTGCTATTAGGACGAGTTGTTTGGTATCTGCAAATTCGACATGGGTTGCATCACTCTTAAAACCTGCTTCCTGGGGAGTGATCATCACTAGTTTTCCACCGGGCTTTACGAGATAGCTGTATTTTTTAATCAGTTCGATGGCTTCGTTCATTGTCATATGCTCAATAACATGAGCTAACAAAATCGTATCGAATTGTCCTGGCTTATCATATTCGTTGCCACTAAATTCATCGGTGGTAAAGGCAGTTAATCCCTGCTGTCGACAAAAAGACACTGAATCTGCATTGTGGTCGATACCCACACCATTTCCATTGATATGGGCGAGAATACGCCCGATACCGCAGCCTATCTCAAAAACAAATCCCAGGTCCAATCGTTTTGAGTTCCATCGATAAGGAGCCTGAACATCGACGAGCTGTTTCCACCAGACATTTTTTAAATTCAACAGCCTATCTGTGTAGACGGTATTTTTAGTGGATTTAGAAGAAGGCATTGCTTTTCCATTTTATTAATAATTTTTTTGAAAAACTAAGCGATAATCATCGTGAGCCCTTACAAATCTGCCTTCGCTATGGTTATACAATGGAAACTTGATGTTAATAGATAATTTCGTCATTGTACTTCTATCTATTTGGCGCGAAGTATGCCTATTGCTTGGTTAGTATGTACCCACGCGCCTACACTATACGTAGCTAATAATTTACCATTATTTTGGCGCTTAATACTACATATTGATTATCGGAGACAAAAAGAACAGACCGACGCCGTAGAGTTCTATCGGAATAGTGCATTGACTGAGGATCAACGGTGCATTGTTGATTTGCTGGTCGGAAAGCTGAAGCAATCATTGTGAAATGCTAAAATGGCCGCAAACGCAGAGCCAGTAAGGGCTCTCGCTGTTTTTAAATGCGCTAAGACTGGAAAACTGGCATTTTCTACTACCAACACTTACATGAGCCAACCGTGCCATGCGATTGCCAGCGTTCGGATGTTTATTGTAAACTGAAAAATAAAGAGCCTTAATGTTTTCTATACTCCGCCGAATTGTCAGGCACAAAGTCTTATGGGTAAATCAATCAAAGCTTCTAACAACAGAGGTTTCCGCTCCTTTCTCTTTATTATGAGCGTTGCCGTATTGGCGATGGCTCTGGGTATTTATACCGAAAGGGAAAAGGTTTTTCCGCACGGAATAGTGACACTTGCTTTAGCTGCAGCTTCCGCCACCAGGGATAGGATTAGCGGTAAGAAATCCATTTGGTATATTCCCACAGAACAGACTGAATTATCCATTGCGCATCGACCTAAGGAAATGGCGGCTGGATTAACTAAAATTACTTCAGTCAACATTGGTCATCCGACCCTAAAAACGCTAAGTGTTCGAATAGTTGATCGGGATGGTGGTGCAGTGCATATCTGGATAGTGGATTGGTTTGATTTATGGCCTGATGCTACGCATGTGTCCGCACATTTAAGGCCCATGGCGTTTAGAATTGATGATGGACCCGCTGTGCAAATCCATGGCGCTGAAATACTACCAAATGGTGATTTGGTATTTAATTTTGAAGAGCTTGGCTTACTGCGTCTGGATGCCTGCGGCAACATTATTTGGCGTCTACCCTATCTTACTCACCACTCTGTCTTTGTTGACGATAAAGGAAATATATGGGTTTCTGGTACGCTAAACCAACATCAAGCCTTGAAAGAAATACCCATTGTAAATAAAAGCTTTTTGGATCAAACCCTTTTAAAAGTATCTCCGGAAGGAAAGATATTACGAGAAATAAAACTACTTGAATTGTTTGAGGATAACGAACTACCGGGTTTCGCATTTATGTCCAGGACATTTGGCGCTGAAGTTAACGGCGATGTCTTTCATTTAAACGACGTTGAAGTCTTTCCATCAACGTTAGAAGAGGGTTTTTTCAAACATGGTGACATTATGTTTTCTTTAAGGAACATAAATGCCATTTTTGTGATTGATTCAGAGACGTTGCGAATAAAGTATTCCTCTGTTGGCAAGGCGATTAGACAACATGATCCAGATTTTGTTGATGGTTACCGGTTTTCATTCTTCGACAATAATCATAAAGGCTCACCCATGCAAGGCATTTATAGTCGCATCCTAGTAGAGGACGTACGAACTGGCAGGGCAGAGGAAGTCTTTATTGGTTCGAAGGATATTCCCTTTTACTCGTGGATTATGGGTAAACACCAGTGGTTAGATAATGGAAATCTACTTGTGAGCTCTTCAACAGGCGGACGAGTTTTCGAACTGAATGAGGCACGGGAGTTGGTTTGGGAATTTAACAATATCACAGCACCAGGCTATTTAGGCATTGTGCAAGAAGCTGAACGTTTACCTAAGCAGTACGATAGGGCTTTTTTTGAAAAGAAGCGCGTACAGTGCCAAATCAATTAGGGGTTCTGGGGACTTCCCCACCAAATGTTGTACGACACTCTGCAGTACACGGAATTCGACGATGCTGCTGACTTAAGAAAAGAAAAAGCGCATTTATCAATAAGATATGGTTACTGTTTAGAAAATTTACCTCAAAAATTCATACATTTGGAAGGGCATCTCCAACCCCTCAAATGATCACCCGAGGTAACCAGCTTTTTCTACAACGTTTTAGCAATACTTGGTAACAACTCAAATTCACTGATGGGCGAGCAGGCAAACTTAGACAAGGGGAGACATCATTGGACACATTAGAGCCGGTTTATGGTTTGCATGCGGTAAGCGCTTTGCTACAGCATCATGGTAAGCGTGTAAAACAACTGAAGTGTTTACAGGGGCGTGCGGATAAGCGCCTGCAGGATCTGCTGGCCTTGACCGATACCTCGATACCTGTGCAATGGCTAACCAAGACTGAATTGGATGAGTTATGTGATGGTAATCATCAGGGGGTGATTGC
>PIVM01000808.1 GCA_003353945.1 Gammaproteobacteria bacterium | reverse complement strand
GACCAACCGATGAAGACGAAACGGTCACGTTTCAACCAGTCATCAAGTAGATCAAACCATCCTCTCTGTTGAGTTGTGAGAGTTGAAGTTGTCATGCAAATCCGAGTTTGGTTTGTTTTACATCCTCGACAGAGACTGTCATGGTGATCATGCGACAGTGAGCAAACCAAAAGTTTCTCATTGTTTCATAGTCGCCAAACAGTTGTTCTCTACCGTCGGAAAAAGTAATTCTGTATTGATGTCTGTCGTACAACTTGTTGCAGGTTTGTTCAAAAAATGCCATTACTTGCCAGAAGTGTCGTAGTTTGCTTGGTCATCTGCTATTTTGTCTTGTTGTTCTTTTGAGAGAGAACTAACAACTTTGTTTCGCTCAACACTCTTGATGACAATAAATGCGTCCTTGTTGTAGCGCATTTGACCCATTGGTGCAGACCATTTGGGATTGAAGTCTTCGCCAGGGTCAATGCCACTGACAACGGAACCGGCGATTTCAATTTTGAGATCGGTGCCTGGTTCCCAGTTCAACTTTTGCATCAAGGTGTAGAGGTATTGACCTAGTTCGGTTGATTGAGTCATTGGTTTAGGTAGTTGATTGCGTTTTGGTTGAACTTGTCATCGAGTCTCTTCGCTTCGGCTTCTGCCTCACGACGGCGAAGGTTAGCATAGAACTCTTTCATCGTGATCTCACGCTTGTTGACCTTTTTAGTGGCTGTGGCGAAGACTACGAAAACTGACGTAATGCCGAGGATGCCAAGGATTGCGACTACAAGATCGTTAGATGTGAAAAGATTCCAGGTTTCCATAGTTAGGTTGTTTGTTTGTTTACTATAATATTATACACCCTTTTGG
>PIVM01000807.1 GCA_003353945.1 Gammaproteobacteria bacterium | reverse complement strand
TGACTCAGTGTTGGGATACAACAATGAAGCAGTTTAGTGCACATACCTGCACTTAGGTGATCCATCATTAAGTAGATCTGTAGTATTCGAACTATCCGTAATGTTGCGGTTAGTTGTATTGCAATTGGGTGACTTCCACAGTCGCGACAAAGGCTAGGGCCGAGGATGGCTGGTATACATAAAGGAGTGGTGAAGTGATATATTATCGTTATCTATGTATCTACTCACTAAGTTCCTACTCACTAAGTTACCCGGCCACTGCAGGCCAGTCTACTGAACTAGACCCTACCGTTGGGTCGTCTATGTGCATCCCTAACGATGCAGCATATACTTAGCCCCAACACTGAGTCACTAAATGCGTGCCCAACTATGGGCTAGTCATATCTCACTAGCACGTCTTACATATATCGGCACAGTTGTATATAAGTAACTTTCACACACACTTTAATTCACAATATATCTCTCCTCTTCTTATCACCTGCTATACAGATTGTCGTGTAAGGAATCGTTGTAATGACCCAACGGTATAATGATTCACCGTGACCATCTGCAAGTAGTTGACTCATTGTTAAGGGATAGAGTGCCCGCATTGGATCGATATGTTCCCCTCTATACGGGGAATCCGATCGAGTAGTTTGCAAGCACGAGGAGGTTGATTGAGTAGATCGAAGCAACATAGATATATCTCCGGAGTGTAGTCTTGTGATCACTCTTCGCATGTAAGATATATAGACCTTAACATAGGGAATATCATCGGATAATTAACTTCTACATTACGTGCCATTGGTGTAGTGGTTGGCGGTTGAAGAAGAGTCCTCGTATTATCGATCCAAATACGAGAATCGCGAC
>PIVM01000806.1 GCA_003353945.1 Gammaproteobacteria bacterium | reverse complement strand
ACGACGCTGCCGTAGTCTTTTCCGGTATTCCTTGTCGCGTTTAACGTGTTGTCCAAGCAGCAGATTAGTCATGGGCACTGCGATATGTGAGGCTCCTGTAAAAATATCTCCACTTAGTCCATTTCCTGAAGTGTCATGATGCTGGTATAGAAGTAACATCCTCTCATAGTGTTGGTTTTGGATGTGTTGTTAGGCGTGCCTGGTGGTATTGGACGAGTCGTCAATGTATCTGCGAGCAGAAGACCGTCACGTGGGAGGGTTTCGTCAAGGATCACTTGATCTGCCGGTAGTGGTGGGAGAGTATCGTCATTGCAGCCGAATATGGTTGAACGCGCTTTCGTCAAGGGTTTCCCACCTTATCCCGAAGGATAGGTGGTGTCGTCAAAGCATCGGAAAACGATTGCTCATCATTTTCCTGGGTTTCGTCAAACATGGTTTACCATGGCCGTCATGATAAGGCGGGTTTCGTCAAGAAAAAGGTGAGTGTTTGTACCCAGGGTAAGTTTGTGATGTGTCCGGGGGCTTGTCAGCGGTTATATATGGTTCCACTTGAGTTCCCATGGTTTCACGTGGAAGTTAAACCCATTTGATATTTTGGTTGTATACCCTTGGAACAGAAGAGAAGCACGTCCGCTGATCGCTGTTGGGTTTGCCAAAGGTGTCATAGCGCTTGCTCCCTCGCGTGGTGAGTACCTTTAAATGATCTGCAAAGTCTTGTAAGTACGAGTCCGACGACGCTGCCGTAGTCTTTTCCGGTATTCCTTGTCGCGTTTAACGTGTTGTCCAAGCAGCAGATTAGTCATGGGCACTGCGATATGTGAGGCTCCTGTAAAAATATCTCCACTTAGTC
>PIVM01000805.1 GCA_003353945.1 Gammaproteobacteria bacterium | reverse complement strand
CTTTTGTACTTTTGTACTTTTGTACTTTTGTACTTTTGTACTTTTGTACTTTTGTACTTTTGTACTTTTGTACTTTTGTACTTTTGTACTTTTGTACTTCTGACAGGGACCAATCTAATCAGTGTAGAATGCAGTGGGTATGGTAGAATGGGGTGCAGAGCCAGACATCTGCAGTGTGCCGCTGCAGCGTTGACGTGCTGCTGCAGCATCGTTGTTGTGCTGCTGCAGCATGCAACTAACTGATAGGGGTCTGTCTGATCAGCAAGATTGCAGTAGAATGAAGTGGCTTGTTCCGACTTCAGGTGAAAACAAATGAGACATTTTTTGGTCCCGGCACTTTTCGCTAACTTCGCTCGCGTTGTCCGGCGATGTTCGGCGGTGTTTCGGACGACGGAAAGACCGATGTCATCCATTTTTTCCCTCGACGAACCCTCAACATGGTGACCCCCGCTCCTGACCGCTACGCATTTGCAAGCCAAATAATAGGCACGTCCGAGGCTGGCCGATACCAATGCGCTTCATATGCGAAAGTTTCAGCTTCATTGGTATGGTACAGCATGAGAAAGCACAATTCATAACAATCAACCATGTGAAAACACACACAAAATGGGCTGCTGACAAGATGTGATGCTGAGAGAGCCACAGCAGCCCAATCTCTCCAGCATCGCTAAGAGCCGCGCCCAAGATATCGAATGAGAGGTTTTATTGGTTGATTGTTGTTATTTTGTGTCGTATCTTTCCCCCGATCGGCCGCTGCTGAGAGCCAAAAATCGTCCATCGTCGTGGTTTTTTTCACAAAACTTTGTCCCCACCAAACACATGTTGTGCTTCGAATTTTCGACGCGGCCCT
>PIVM01000286.1 GCA_003353945.1 Gammaproteobacteria bacterium | reverse complement strand
ATGAAATTTTTCAGCAAGGGAGACGAATTTTTGGCAGTCTCTGGTTTCGCGCTGTGCCAACAAAAAACAACGCTTATAATTTAATCAAAAAAGGCGTGCAAATTGCCAAAGGATACTATGCGTTAACTGGCCGGCTTGAAATTTCCTTAATAAATTTCAAAAAATTAAAGGTAATATTTTTCGGATTCAAAACTCGGATTCAGGGTTATGGCAAATGCAATATGGCCACTGACTTCCTTACCCGCTGATGAAATTGATGTTGATGTTTCAGAGCGGTTGCGAAAGGTTGCAATTCCGCTTATGGAAGAGATAGTTAATCATGGAACAGTTCGTCGCCTAGAACGAGAAATGAACACTGAAAATTTGCCACCCAAAGTAGCTGCCGAGGAAAAGGAACGAAATAATAATAAATTGATTCCGGAAGATACCAGTACCCACTTACCTCCGGAATAAGTTTCCCTTACTTCCATTGCTTGCCTAAGTCAGCACTGTATAAATAATACGTAGCCATGTTCAATAAAAACCAATGAGGTTTCAACATGGCTACCACCACCCAACAAACAACCGGTTTACCACAAACCGGTTATGTCCGACTTTCCCAAATCCTTAAAGTAATCCCTATCGGTAAATCGACCTGGTGGAACTGGGTACGATCCGGCAAAGCCCCTCAACCTATCAAGCTTGGCCCAAGGACAACAGCATGGCGCACTGAAAGCATCCATGAACTGATTGACCAATTAGAAAAAGATCAAGCGGCATAGCAGCCATAAAAAAAGCCCGCGAACGTTTGACCAATGCGAGCCTTTTGGAGCCTAGAACGTGGAGGGACTAGACATGGTTAATTATACAGCATCAATATCCAAACGCAAAAAGATAGTTGACAGGTCATTACGCATAACAAATACCGACAGGGCAGCTGCAAAATCAGCTGCCGGAATTGAGACCACGTTAATCCGCGAGGCCATAAACACGCCTCTTTTCGACTGCGTGTTTTTTTATGGTCGAAGTTTGACTGTTATGGTGAGTCATTCGGGATTCCTTCGGGAGGGCCACCCTCGTGGAACGGTAGTCTCAACCCGTTCGGCCCGCCATCC
This sequence comes from Gammaproteobacteria bacterium, assembly GCA_003353945.1. Lineage (GTDB taxonomy): Bacteria > Pseudomonadota > Gammaproteobacteria > Pseudomonadales > PIVM01 > PIVM01. The sequence goes on along the minus strand of PIVM01000286.1, from coordinate 2,410 downwards.
AGAGATTGAGACCTCCGAGTGGTGGGATACAACGCTTTACTTCAAACTGTCATTAGCTCGCATATGTTTGAAAGCGGGAGTGTAGATGAACACTGCACTTAATCCTACACACAGGCAGTCAGCGTTAAAGCTGCCGCCTTATGGCAAACGTTTTGACGTTGACGCAAAAGAAACTGTCTTTGTTTTCGCTGGTGGACAACAGGCCTGGGGAAGAGCCAAACGGGAATATCAACTGGGGCTCAATCGAGCCCTGGTATTGCCGGAAAATAGTAGCCCTACTGATATGCGTTGGCCAGTATCTGGAAGGGATGTGATCACCATCGACTATGGTGCCAATCTCAACGAACCGCTGTATGAAGCTCTCAGCCTAACCCTGCTTCGTCAGGGTGTGGCTGGAGTGATCGTAATCCACCAGCGAACAAACAAAACATACCGTTTCGAACGGGGGTAATTTATGCCATTAGTAACTGATACGAGTATGGTAGACCTGGAAGATAAAATTGGCGAGCAGATGCCTAATTCAAATTCAGGAATGTCTATGTATTCGCTGACGCCTATACCGCTTCCAAATGAACTCCCACCAGTCAACAAGTTTAATCCGGTAGAGCTGCTTCCAGAATCGATACGGGCCTACGTGAGCGACATAGCGAATCGTCAACAGTGTCCAATTGACTTTGTTGGCGTGACGTCTGTTTGTTCATTATCGGCAATCATTGGGAACAAGGTTGTTATTAGACCGAAACAGAATGATGACTGGGAAGTTGTGCCGACACAATGGGGCGGAATCATCGGCAGACCATCAATGATGAAAACACCTGCCATGAAATCCGGTGTATCTCCTTTGCACCGCATGGAGGATGAGAGAAAGCAGGCGTATGAATCGGCATTAAACAGCTATAAGGCGGAGCTGGCGATTCGTGAGATTGAACAAAAACAAGTAAAAGACAACGCTAGAAAACTCATCAAGGATGACAAACGAGATCTAGCACTTCAAGAACTGGAAAAATTTGAAGCTGCGGAAGAGCACCAACCCAACCGGCATCGCCTTATTATTAATGATGCAACAGTGGAAAAAGTAGGTGAGCTGCTCAATGAAAATCTAAACGGCTTATTCCTGGTCAGAGATGAAATTGCAGGACTGATTGCCAAGTTGCGCGGTGAAGATGCCCAGAGTGAGAGAGCATTTTATCTCGAATGCTTTGACGGTAACGGGCGATTTGTCTATGACCGCATTGGGCGCGGTACGATTGATATCGCCAACTGCACTTTGTTCATATTAGGCGGCATACAACCCTCAAAACTGGCCCCCTTGGTGAGAGGTGCTGTCAATGGTCAGGAGGATGACGGACTGATACAGCGATTTCAATTGGCCGTATGGCCAGATGACGAGAAAACCTGGAAATGGATTGATCGCGCTCCCAATAAAGATACGTTGGATCGCTACCGGTACGTATTCGAAGAGTTGGATCAACTCGAAGCTCCTCAAGGAACGTATCTGCGATTTTCACCTGATGCACAACCTCTATTTATTGAGTGGATGGAAGAGCTTCAGACAGAGGCCAGATCCGGTGAATTGCACCCCGCATTTGAAAGTCACTTGATGAAAATGCCAAAAACGATAGCTGGTCTCGCACTACTGTTTGAGTTGATCGATGGCGGCAGACAGGAAGTTGGACCGCTTGCCACGGCCAGAGCGTTGGAATGGGCAGATTATCTGCGCAGTCATGCAAATCGTGTTTATAGCCTGGTAAGTAATGCAGGGGTGATTGGTGCAAAAATAATCTTAAACCGAGAATCCAAATTACCAAATCTGTTCACTTCCCGAGATATCCAGCGCAAAGGCTGGGCCGGTTTAGCAACGCACTCAGACGTGCAGGATGCCATTGATCTCCTACTTGAACATAGATGGATCTTCGCTGAACCCATCGACACCACAAAGCAAGGCGGCAGACCGTCAATCCGCTACACCTGGAATGTAAGAGAGGTGTAATTATGGGACGCTGGCTCAATAAAGTTGAGATATACCCCGAACCCCTACCGACAAAACCCAGTTCTGTCAGTTTTGTCAGTTTTGTCAGTAGCCCCCCCCAGCACGTATTCAGAAAATTTCTGTTCCTGATGAAGAGGCGCAGCCCTTACAGGAACCCGAATACCACTACCGCGCTGATCACCTGAAACCCGCTGAGCAGGAACATTACTCCGACACACGCTGGATTATGGACACCATCCGGTTGGCGCCATCGGGCCACCAACAAGCCCTGTTGAACGAATACAGCGAGATCTACCAGAAGGCCCTGATATGTATTGACCTGTCAATCGTTGGCACCAAATTGATTTTATCCGGTGGTTTTTCAAACTCTTGGGACAAAGTACGAGAAGCAATAAACGACGGTAGATCACTCTGATATTC
>PIVM01000021.1 GCA_003353945.1 Gammaproteobacteria bacterium | reverse complement strand
GTGGTGAAAAAATGGAGATGGGTTTCACCATTTTACTGGTTGCGTTATTGAAGTCTTGTATGCAGGATGCAATCAAATATATGTTTATATATCATCTAGATGCTTGGAAACAAAAACCCCGCAAGGCTTCATTATAAGCTCTATTTATAGCGCTTTGAATTGCCAATTACGAGGGAAGAATCAATGAGACGCTGCACTAGTGAGTGTCGAGAGGGCGGTATTGTGAAATTTAAAATGATTATGATGGTTGTAATGCTCTTGGTTTTGGGCGTGGGATTGCCGATGTTGCTGCCGGGTCCTAACGGTAAACCCATGATGAGTTGGCGTGATTGGGTGCCGGATACCAATGGTCTCGACACTGTCGTAGGCGAAATAAAGGAAATCGCTTATAGCGCTAACGAAATTGTTGAAAAAAGCGCAGGTGTTAACGCTGGGCTTGAGCGGCCGAAATTGTACAAATGGCAGGATGAACAAGGTACCTGGCACTTTTCTGATCAGCCCTCTGAAACGGCTAATAATCAAGTCGTGGAGGCATTGCCGCAGACGAAAAATACCATGGCACCACCGCCTGAAATCGATTTTGGACGTGAAGAAGGTCAATCTTCGTCTACTAATACTACAATACCCTTGCCTATGACCGTTCCGGCCGCTAACATTCCCAAACTGATTGAAGACGCCAAGAATTTGCAGAAACTGGCGGACAAGCGGGCGAAACAGTTTAACAAAATGTGAGCCAGCGCATCTTTCCGCTCTAGCAAGCGGGTAGAGTCCACAAACAGAAACACTGTCATTCACCTGGTGGTGTTTTTTTATGAACGGTCAATTTATCTCTAATAGGGAGAATCAAATCATATGAATAAGAATCTAGTCATTGCGTTAGTTATAAGCGGTCTTGCCATAACTGGCTGTAATGAAAAATCGAGTGCTGAGCAAGTAGAAAAACAGGCTGCTTCTGCTCCATCCGCCAGCAATACTGTTGCAAGCCCGGCAGCTGCTGAAGCGACTTTGGAAACTGAAGAGCAGCAAGTGAGCTATGGAATTGGCTTGAATGTTGGTCAGAATGTCGCCAATCAGGGCTTTGAGCTTGATCTGCCAGCATTTACTGCGGGATTAACTGACGCAGTAAAAGGAAATGAACCGCAAATGTCTCAAGAGGACATTATGAAAGTCATGCAAGACTTTCAGCAGAAGATGATGGCTAAGCGTAAAGAAGAACGTGAAACACAGGCCGTGGAGCAAAAACAGGCAGCTGAAGGTTTCTTCAATGAAAATGGCAAAAAAGAGGGCGTGGTAACCACGGATAGTGGTATGCAGTACAAAGTCATTACCGCTGGCACCGGGAAAATCCCGTCAGCGGATGATACGGTGGAGGTTAACTATCGCGGTACCCTACTGGACGGAACGGAGTTTGACAGTTCATATAAGCGCGGCCAACCCGTTACTTTCCCTGTAAAAGGCGTAATTAAGGGTTGGACGGAAGCGTTGCAGTTAATGCCGATTGGTTCTAAGTGGGAATTGTATATTCCCTCAAATCTGGCTTATGGCCCTGGCGGTACAGGTCCGATTCCTCCGAATGCGGCATTGAAATTTGAGGTGGAATTATTGAATATTGTTGAACGGAAGACCGCTGCGCCAAAAGCTGAAGGTTAATTTCGTAATTTGTGCAGAAACCCATTGGAGGCGATGGCATAGATAGTGTGCTCATCGCCGCCGAAAGCCAGTGCGATCACTGCCGCGCTGGTTGGTTTCCAGGCATCACGTTTGGGTAGAATCCAACGCTTTAGTTCTTTTAAGGTTTGTGCATCCCAGAGTTGTACAAGACGATCAGCGCTACCTGTTAGCAGTTTTCTGCTGTCCCTGGAGAATCTTGCCGCTGTAAAGGTTTTTCCGCGTTGTAATGCAAAACTTTGCAAAGGCAGCTCGCCGATGGCGTTTCCGCTATTTGTGTCCCATATGATGGCCTTATCATATTTGCTTGCGCTAAATGCCTTTTCTCCATTAGGTGCTAATGTAACAAGTCGAACTTCATCACCGTGTTGCCAGTTGTGAATCATCGTCCCATCTTGCAAATTCCATAATTTTGCTGTCTGGTCTTCTGAACCGCTGAGCGCTAATTTGCCATCAGCGCTGACATCGACGCTACGAACCCGGTTTTTATGGTAGAAAGTGCGTTTAATGCCGCCGCGTTTCACATCGTAGAGAACGGCACTGTGGTCAACCAGTCCTAAGAGCGCGTAATTGGCTTGAGGTGTAAGAGCAACCGAAAGCACTTCGCTGGGAGCGCTCCAGTAGGTTATGGCCTTACCAGAGCGGCTGTCCCATAAGACCATGGTTTGGCTGTCAGCTGTGAAGGCAAAATTAGTCTTAGGTGAAAAAGCTGTGGCAGTGACATTGGTGAGCTGGTCTTTTTTATGGTTCCAGTCGAAAAGTCGTTCTTGATCGGAAATACGCCATAGACTGGCTCCATGGGTAATGGAGCCCACTACTGCCAATTCTGCAGAGGGCGCCAACGCAGCACTGTAGGTACCTTTTAATGCAAGCTCCCAACTTTGTTCCGGTTTGTCGCTTGCACTGCAGGCGAGCAAGAGAAAGGTGAGTGGCAGGCTAAGAATTGAACGGTAAAGGATTTTCCCCGGCATGATTCATCGACTAGTCAGCGGTTTTCACTAATCTTAGCTTAGAATTGATTTGGCAGGGCGTCTCTTTGAGAAAAAACCCGGAACAACGCGTGTACATCCGGGGGCTTTGTTTAGATTGGCAATATAAATAAGACAAATTACAGCGCTGTTTCCATGTTGATAAGCAGATCGAGCGTTATGCAACCAAATCTGCGTGAGAATTATGTAATGCGTTGATGAGTTGATCTTCCAGATCAAATCGTGAAACCAGGACTTCGCCAAGTTTACTTAAGCGTTCGTTGAGCGAATGCTCATCTTTTTCGTCCAGTTTTTTGCCGTCACTGGTGGTATATCGGTCATTAAACTCCAATGCTATTTCAGTGGTGATTTGAATCTTGGGATAGATCGTGCCTAACAACTCTTCACTATCCTCATTAAAATCTTCTGCTTCGCGAGTCAGTTGGTCATAGACTTCAAAATGGCCAGCAGAAACATAATCCATCATGATTTGGCAAAACTTGTTTAGCTTCTGTTGAGATTTGCTGTTATGTGAAGAAAATGCATAACTGCCTGTCAGAGAACAATAAAGCACGATTAGCTCTTGGCGTTCTTGTAGCCAACGCGCTATCAGCTCGCTAACGCCTCCCCAGCGTTCTTCTTTTGTTGTGCAGTTATCTAACATTTTCTACATTCCCCGCTGTTAATGCTTTCATTTCAGTGCATGCGGCTGCCCTGATGACAAACTTTTCCTTAGAAAAAGTGATATCCCGCTGAAATCGTTTGTATTTTTATATTGGCTACAATCAATACTACTCGAGCATTTTGCCCACCTCAATCGTGTTTGGCAATGTTTTTTAATAAAACCACCCTGTGCCTCTACACAATACGCTGAATGGGATTCACTCGAGACGAGTGTTAAATTGTCACAAGTCTGTTTGCGACGGTTTTTGTTTATCGTTCTCCAGGCTATGCTACATTCAGCAGTGCTCAGGATTTATTGGCCTGGCAATAAAAGATTGTCTCAAAAAGAGTCATCTCTTATTTTTATGGCACTTGGTGGCAAACTGTTGGTTGTTGTTGGTTAATATAGGAGAGCAAAATGCTATCGAAGTTGTTTTATTCGCTTTTGTTGTCAGCTGGTCTGGCGTTAGTTAATCCTCTGATGGCACAGGAAGGTGAAAATCCAGAGGTGGAAGGGGAAGCCACAATGCCTGTCTCATCGTCCTACATCGACCTGAAACCACCCTTTGTCGCTAATTATGGCGGAATTCCCGGGGGTCGTTTGCAATATCTGAAGGCTGATGTATCTCTTCGGGTAGAATCGGGAGGGGAAATGTCGGTGATGCATCACATGCCTGCAATACGGGATAAACTATTGATGCTATTCAGTCGTCAAAGTGAAGATTCGGTGGTGACTGTAGAGGGCAAGGAGTTGTTGCGTCAGGAGGCATTGGAAGAGGTCAGATCAGTGCTGCTATCTGAAGAAGGCGAACACAAGATTAAGGATTTGCTGTTTAACAGCTTTATTGTGCAACGTTAGGGTCTTGGAAAGAAAAGACCCTCAAGGTGGGATAAGGGCCGCGGAAATAATACATTTTCCAATTAGGCTTGCTTCCTGCTCCCTCACCTTCGTTGTCCAAATGGTTACATATTCCAATATGCGCCCATTTGAACGCCTCGGTGAGAAAGCATGCTTCAGCGCCCAATTGGAAAATTTATTATTTCCGAGGCCCTAATGTTTTATTTCAACGGCCCTTAGTTGGGGCGATTTAGCAGACTGGTTCTGACGTCTTGAGTTTTCCGTATTGTTGAAAATAATGGTGAAGATGTTGATCAAAACTTAGAGTGTCTGCAGATTCAATGTCTTGTTGATGTTGGTGAGATTGCTTTGCAAGATCGAAATAAGTGGCAAGCTGATTATCCGACAAGGGGCGGCGTTTAAACATTTTCGCTGCATTCTGCGATTGCTGCAGTGCAAACCAGAAATAGGCTTGTTGATTGTCTTGCAAGTGGGATACGATTTTTGCAGAAGGTGTTAACGCGCTGTTGTCAATTTTTTTCCGTTGGGCATAAACAGATGCTGTGTAGTGATCTTGGCCTTCCAGTTCATCGAGTAACGAGGCCAGTTTTTCAATGTCTGTCAGTATCTGCCCACCCCAATCTTGCAGTAAAATGCGATCGTCATCTTTCTTCAATTTGAGTTCTGGTTTGCGACCCTCATTCACAACAGCGCGCAGATTCTCTCTGCATAATAAATGCTGGCTGTCGTCGAACGTTGGGCTGTCTGTTAACAGACAATACAGCAGAAATAAATCAAGAAATCGTATTTGCTCTGCATCAATACCCAACGGCAGAAATGGATTAACATCCAGGCAGCGAACTTCAATATATTCAACGCCCTGATCGCATAAGGCATTGAGGGGAGTTATACCGGACGGAGTGACGCGTTTTGGTCTGATGGACCCGTAAAATTCGTTTTCTATCTGTAACAGGGCTGTGCTGAGCTGTTGGTATTTCCCGTCTTTTTTTAAGCCTATATTGCTGTAGTCAGGGTGTGGTTCTGTAAGTGCTCCCAATAAGGAATCAGCGTATTGCTGAAGCCCGTTATAGGAGACAATCAGATCATCTTGGGCGCTGCTTTGGTAACCCAGATTGCCCATGCGCAGTGAAGTGCCTTCAGGCAAACCAAAGGTGCCATCAAGAATTTCCTGCAGTTGATGCTGACGTCCGCCTAAAAAACTCTCACAAATAGCCGGTGATGATCCAAAAAGATAGACCAGCAGCCAGTTAAAGCGGCGGAAATTACGAATCAGGGCAAAATATTGATCCGTTTTAAAATCCTGCAAACTTTGTTGTGTTTTTTTGCTGCCAGTTGTCAGCTCATTCTTATAGTGATGCCAGAATGAATCGGGTAGTGAAAAATTGTAATGGATGCCGGCAATGGTTTGCATCAGGCGACCATAGCGATGGCCCAACCCAAGCCGGTAAATTTTTTTCATCCTGGCAAGATTGGAGCTGCCATACTGCGCAACAGGAATATTGTCATCACCTTTTAGTAAGCAGGGCATACTGCATGCCCAGAGTATTTCATTTTCCAGCTGCTGATAAACGAATCGGTGGATTTGATCAAGTTCATCCAGGCAGGCTTCAATGCTGGTATGAACACCCGTGATAAATTCCAGCAAAGCTTCGGAGTAATCGGTGGTGATACGAGAATGAGTTAGTGCAGAACCCAATGCGCTTGGATGAGCTGTTTTCGCTAGCAGGCCGTCGGGCTGTATACGCAGACATTCCTTTTCAATGCCGCGCTGGATTTCACCCAGGCGGATTTTAATCGGAGAGTGGCGTATAGCGTTCAGTCGTTGATCAAATGGAGTAAACACGGTGGCTGTTCCATAGGCCGTTCTTGAGGCTTTTTGTTACGTCTATTGTGCAGATTTGAAGGGGGACGGTCAAAGCGGTGCTCTCTGATTTTTGTTCGAATGGCAGTGTAAACTCTGGACGTGGGGGTAAACAAGCCATTTTCAAGCCTCAAAGGTTTTGACATATGGGGTTTGATCGTTTTATATCGTAAGTGCTCTGGGTTCAATGCGAAGCCGAGTAAACGAAAAAACAAGAGGAGAAAAGCCGTTGCAGCAGTACTTATTAAAGCAAGTCATTGATTTATCAAGAGAAAAAATGCACCTTGGTGAGGGGGGGCCTTTTGCTGCCTTGGTTGTATTTGGGGATGAAGTCATTGGTCATGGTTGGAATAGAGTCACCTCAGCTAATGACCCTACAGCCCATGCAGAAATTGAAGCGATACGGCAGGCCTGCCAGTCTTTGGGGCACTATTCCTTGCGTGGCTGTGTTATTTATAGCAGCTGTGAGCCCTGCCCAATGTGCTTGGCAGCTTGTTATTGGGCACGTCTTGATCATGTCTATTTTGCTGCCAGTCGGGCAGACGCGGCCGGTGCGGGATTTGATGATCATGCAATTGCTGAGCAATTGTTCATGTCACCGACCGAAAGATTGTTGCCGATGCAGCAGGGGATGCGGGAGCAAGCCTGTCGAGTGTTTGAGGAATGGTTGAGTAAATGTGATCGCATTCCTTATTAGTAACCACAGTATTAGAAACAACGGTGCTGATTATCCTGAAATTGAAAAGACTATTCGAAAGTTCATGCTGGATAAGCGCGGTTTATCCCGCTAAACTCGCCGCAGATTTTATGTCCTAAACCACCACAGTCCACGTTATATGTCAGACACCATAGATTACAGCGCAGAGGGGGTAGAGCAATTACCCCTCAAACACTATACCGAAAAAGCCTATCTCGACTATTCGATGTACGTGATTATGGATCGAGCCTTGCCGAATATTGGCGATGGCCTGAAACCGGTACAGCGGCGCATTATCTATGCTATGTCCGAGCTGGGATTAAAAGCCAGTGCAAAACACAAAAAATCGGCTCGTACGGTGGGCGATGTTATCGGTAAGTTTCATCCCCACGGTGACAGTGCGGCCTATGAAGCCATGGTATTGATGGCCCAACCCTTTTCTTACCGCTATCCACTGGTTGATGGTCAGGGCAATTGGGGGTCGCAGGATGATCCAAAATCTTTTGCGGCCATGCGCTATACCGAATCCAAACTGGCTAAATTTGCGGAAGCACTGCTGTCGGAATTAGGGCAGGGAACGGCGGATTGGCTGCCCAATTTTGACGGCTCTCTTGAGGAGCCGGCCGTTTTGCCGGCCAGATTGCCCCATGTTCTATTAAACGGCACCACCGGCATTGCCGTGGGTATGGCAACAGACATCCCGCCCCATAATTTACGAGAGGTGGTAGCAGCTTGTGTTCATTTATTGGAGCAGCCCAAGGCGACCCTGGATGAACTGATGGAGTATGTGCAGGGACCGGATTACCCCACGGAAGCCGAAATTATCACGCCGCGAAGTGACATTCAGGCCTTGTATGAGGCAGGCCGGGGTTCAATCAAGATGCGAGCGGTATATGTCAAGGAGCAGAGCGATATAGTGATCACGGCTTTGCCTCATCAGGTTTCCGGCTCCAAAGTGTTGGAGCAGATAGCCCAGCAGATGAATGCCAAGAAATTACCCATGGTGGCTGATCTGCGTGATGAGTCTGATCACGAGAATCCAACCCGGCTGGTCATCGTGCCACGCTCTAACCGTGTTGATGTACAGGCCGTGATGACACATCTGTTTGCCAGCACGGATCTGGAAAAGAACTATCGTGTCAATATGAACATGATCGGCATGGACGACAAACCCAAGGTAAAAGGTCTGCAGGTCATATTGAAAGAATGGCTGAGTTTTCGCACTGCAACGACGCGTCGTCGATTGCAGTACCGATTGGAAATAATCAACAAGCGACTGCACCGACTGGAAGGTTTGCTGATTGCCTTTCTCAATATTGACGAAGTCATTCATATCATCCGCACAGAAGATGAGCCGAAAAAAGAATTGATGGCCCGTTTTGGCTTGACGGAGTTGCAGGCAGAATACGTACTGGACACCAAATTGCGTCAATTGGCGCGTCTCGAGGAAGTCAAAATCCGCACCGAGCAGGAGGAGCTGGCGCAGGAGCGAGAGCGATTGGAAACTATTTTAGGATCTGAACGACGTCTAAAGACTTTGATCAAAAAGGAGCTGCTTGAGGCCGTCGAAGAATTTGGTGATGCGCGCCGTTCACCCATCGTTGAGCGTGAAGAGTCCCGAGCATTTAGTGAAACTGAGCTGCTGAGTACTGAGCCGTTGACGGTCATCATGTCAGAAAAGGGTTGGATTCGAGCTGCCAAGGGGCATGATATTGATCCGAAGGCGTTAAGTTACAAATCGGGTGATAATTTCAGTTTTGTGGTGAAAGGTCGCAGCAATCAACCGGTTGTCATTTTAGATTCAACTGGTCGAGCCTATACAGTGGCAGCACACACGCTGCCTTCAGCGCGAGGGCAGGGAGAACCCTTGACTGGGCGTATCAATGCTCCCAGTGGTGCGCATTTCGTGGGTGCCATGATGGGAGAAAACAAGCAGCATTTTCTATTGGCGACGGATGCGGGTTATGGATTTGTGGCCGCATGGGGCGAGTTGCAAAGCAAAAACCGTGCTGGCAAAACGGCTGTAACGCTACCCAAAGGGGGGCAGGTAATGCCACCCGTGCAAGTGTTTGACGTTAACGAAGAACTCCTGGTGGCCGTCAGTAATGAAGGCAGAATGCTGGTATTTGCAGTGCGGGATTTGCCTATTATGGCGCGCGGTAAGGGCAATAAGATCATGAATATTCCAGGAGCTCGTGTGATAGAGCGTGTAGAATATTTGGTTGCTCTGCAAGTGATGGGGCTTGGCGATACACTGGTTATGCATGCTGGGCGGCGCCACCTAAAATTGAAATTGTCAGATCTGGAACACTATCGCGGAGAAAGGGGGCGGCGAGGAAATAAACTGCCACGGGGTTTCCAAAAAGTGGATAGGGTAGAGCTGATACGAAAAGGCGGTTAAGAGGATTTAGTGATTAATCCGCCGTACATTTTGCGCTTATCATTTTGCCCGTTACAATAGCGCATCCTACAAGTGAAGCAGACAGACGAGCATTAAAAGCTGAAATTGTGAAAGAAATTATTCTGATTAATATTTCCGGTGATGATAAACCCGGTGTAACCACTTCAATTACCGAGATTCTGGCAAACTATCATTGCAATGTTCTTGATATCGGACAGGCCGTGATTCACGACACCTTGTCTTTAGGCATACTCGCCGAGGTGCCGGCGGAATCGGAAAGTTCTCCGGTATTGAAAGATCTGTTGTTTTGTGTGCATGAGATGGACATGCATGTTCGTTTTATGCCCATTAGCGAAGATAGTTACAGGAAGTGGGTGGCGGGACAGGGAAAGCCTCGTCATATTATTACCTTGCTGGCGCGTAAAGTTACTGCGAATCACATTGCCAGGGTTACTGCAATCGTAGCCCGTTATCAGTTAAATATTGACAGCATTAGCCGTTTATCTGGACGTATTCCGCTAGGACCACCGGTGGAACCCAGTAAATCCTGTGTTGAGCTTTCAGTGCGCGGGGAGCTGGCTGATAAAGCACAAGTGCGCAGGGATTTTCTTGAATTATCACAAGAGCTGGATGTTGATATCGCCTATCAAGACGACAATGTCTTCAGACGTAATCGGCGTCTGGTTGCCTTTGATATGGATTCAACCCTGATTGAAGCGGAAGTTATTGACCAATTGGCGATAAGAGCAGGCGTTGGTGATCAAGTAGCCGCGATTACAGAACGGGCTATGTGTGGAGAAATGGATTTTACCGAGAGTTTTCGTCGGCGGGTTGCTTTGCTTAAAGGGCTGGATGAAGCTGTTCTGGAAAAAGTTGCCGATGAATTGCCGATTACTGAAGGTGCAGAAAAACTGATTTCAACACTGAAAAAGCTGGGTTATAAAACGGCGATTTTATCGGGGGGTTTTAACTATTTTGGGCGGCGCCTGCAACGAAAGCTAGGCATTGATTACGTCTATGCAAATGAGTTGCAGATTATCGATGGCCAGGTTACCGGTGAAGTCGTTGGGCAGGTCGTGGATGGACAACGTAAGGCCGTGTTGTTGAAAGAGTTAGCGAAAACCGAAGGCATTTCGCTGGAGCAGGTGATTGCTGTTGGGGATGGAGCGAATGATTTGCCTATGTTATCAATAGCTGGATTGGGCATAGCATTTCGTGCCAAACCCGTCGTAAAAGAATCAGCAAAACATGCAATTTCCACGCTTGGTTTGGACGGAATTTTGTATCTGATTGGCTACAGTGATCGCGAAACCCTGTTGTAGTAAAGCTGATGTTGATTTTTAATTAGTGTTTTGGAATCAAATTACTGAAAGCTGTGTTCCAACTCTGGCAGCCATTTTAGTGTGCGGTCATCCATCTGTCGTAGAGCTTTTTGATTGATATCCGATATAGTAGAGTCGTCTGCGTAAAAATGGCTATTCGTATTTCATTCATCCCCTCTATGCTCTATTCATGAGGATATTTATGGCGTTGTCCACTAAAAATGGGGGGGCTACGGATTCTCACTCTGGCGACGCAAATAGCGCTAGAGTTCAACATCAGCATTGGCGAGTCTACGGTCAGGTTCAGGGCGTTGGATTTCGACCCTTTGTTTTTAATTTGGCACAGCACTTTCATTTAGTTGGGGGTGTTTTTAATGATGGAGCAGGGGTACAGATTAATCTGCAGGGGAAGGTAGGAAATCTCCAACATTTCCACCAGCACTTTTTAAATGAGTTGCCTGCTGCTGCCAGAGTTGAAAGAGTAGAGCGCGTTATCCTAGATGAGTTATTAGATAAAACAAGGTTTGAAATTCTTCAAAGCCAGCCCGGTTCTGTGCATACCACGGTTACACCCGATTTGGCGCTTTGTCAAAACTGCCTGAACGAACTATTTGATTCTTCTGATCGTCGTTATCTTTATCCTTTTATTAATTGTACGGCCTGTGGTCCTCGCTACACGATAGTTGAAAACCTGCCCTATGATCGCCCATCAACGACGATGGCTTCTTTTTCTCTCTGTCCGGCCTGCCAGTCTGAATATAACAATCCTAAAGATCGACGCTTCCACGCGCAACCTAATGCCTGTGAACAGTGTGGTCCGCAGTTAACGTTGTTGGATCACGAAGGTAACATCGTAAGCGAGCTTGATCCCACTGCCGGACTAGTAAAGCGTCTTAAAGCGGGTGATGTTGTGGCGATAAAAAGCCTTGGCGGTTTTCATCTTGCCTGTGATGCGCGTAATGTGGATGCGGTTAATCGACTAAGAGAAAGAAAATCGCGAGCACAAAAACCCTTTGCCTTAATGGTTGCAAACCTTGTTTCAGCAGCTGATTTTGTAGAGCTGGGCCAGAAAACTGAAGAATGCTTACTGTCGAGCGCAGCACCGATTGTATTGCTAAAGAAGAAAAAGCTCGCAGATAAGCAGTTGCAAAACATTGCGCCAGAATTATCTGAGATAGGCATTATGTTGCCGAGTGCTCCCTTGCACTGGTTGCTCTTTTATGAGGCGGCAGGAAGGCCAAAAAACAAAACCTGGCTTGCAGAAAAGCAAGCGCTGGTTCTGGTTATGACCAGCGCCAATCCACAGGGAGAGGCTTTGGTCTATCAAAACGATACAGCAGTAGAGCGATTGGCGGGGATTGCCGACAGCTTCCTCGTTCATAATCGAGAGATTGAAACGCGTTGTGATGATGCCATTGTTCAAGCTGATGGTCATGTGATCCGTTTTGCCCGTGGATTTGCCCCCGGTGTGATTCGCATGGCGCAAGGCGGCCCCGCCGTTCTGGCTTGCGGTGGCTGGTACAAAAACAGTGTTACGTTAACGGATCAAAATCGAGCGCTGCTGTCTCACTATATTGGTGATTTGGACAAGGTTGAAAATTGCCGTGCGATGGAGAAAACGGTTGCGCATTTTTTGCGGCTTTTCGAGAGCCAACCCGCTGCTGTTGCCTGTGATCTTCATCCTGACTTTTACTCAACCCGATTTGCAGAGCAGTTTGCTCACTCCAGGCAATTACCGCTGATTAAAGTTCAGCATCATCAAGCCCATATTGCTGCCGTGATGGCAGAGCACCAGCTTGACGGACCAGTTTTGGGTTTGGCGCTGGACGGCACGGGCATGGGTGATAACGGAAAAATTTGGGGGGGTGAGTTATTAAAAGTCGACACGGAGGGTTTTCAACGCTTGGGCTATCTGAAAGAGTTGGCTTTGCCGGGAGGCGACCGAGCCTCATTAGAGCCTTGGCGTATAGCGGTGAGCTTTCTGTATTTATCTGGCAATGAAGCCAGAGCGGAATTGCTTTATGGTAAACGGGTGGAGTATCAAACAGTAATCCAGATGATAAAGCAGCAGCTAAACTGTCCGATGAGCTCCAGTGCCGGGCGGTGGTTTGATATTGCTGCATCCCTGTTGGGTGTTTGTGATAAGGTGAGCTATGAAGCTGAGGCTGCCATAAAGCTGGAGGCTTTAGCATCCAGCTATGGTCGTGTTGAGGCAGATAAAAAAGCGTATTGCATTGAAGCTAATCGACTGGATGTCTCTCCCTTAATCGAGAGGCTGATTGAGTGTACAAATCCCGCCTGGGGTGCTGCACTCTTTCATGCCACTTTCTCGCAAGCGTTGGCGGATTGGCTAACAGAAAATTCTCGCCAGCACGGTTGTGACGATATTGTATTGGCTGGTGGCTGCTTCTCAAATCGATTATTGCGAGATAGCTTAACCGCGCAGCTGAAAACGAGGCATTTAAATGTATGGAACGCCAAACAGGTGCCATGTAATGATAGTGGTTTATCACTGGGGCAAGCGTGGGTAGCGCTCAACAAGATAAATAATGAGTGAAATATGTGTTTAGCCATTCCCGTCAGAGTAAATGAAGTTATCAATGTCGATGAAGCGATTGTTGAGGCCGACGGCATTCGCAAGTTAGTTTCTATTAGCCTGCTTGATGATGTTAAGGTCGGTGACTACGTTATTCTCCATGTCGGTTTTGCATTGAATAAAATTGATCAGCAAGAGGCAGAAAAAACGCTGGCACTGTTTGCCGAGATGGCTGAACAAAAATGAAATATGTCGATGAATATCGCAACGGTGATTTGGCCAGTCAGCTATCAGCAAAGATTCATCATCTGGCGAATGCAGAGCGCAGCTATCGTTTTATGGAGTTTTGCGGCGGTCATACCCATGCAATTTTCCGTTACGGTATTCCTGATCTGCTCCCTTCTAATGTCAGGATGATTCACGGGCCGGGTTGCCCCGTGTGTGTGCTACCGATGAGTCGATTGAATCAGGCGATAGAGTTGGCGCAGAATAAGCAGGTCATCCTCTGCAGCTATGGCGATATGATGCGTGTGCCGGGTTCGAGAAAAATGACCTTGTTGAAAGCGCGGGCAGAGGGGGCTGATGTGAGGATGGTTTATTCCTGCTCCGATGCTCTACAGATTGCCAAGGACAATCCCAAAAAAGAAGTCGTTTTTTTTGCTATCGGTTTTGAAACCACCACACCCCCGACGGCACTCATTATCAAGCAGGCCGCAGCGCAGCAGGTGGGTAATTTTTCAGTTTTTTGTAACCATCTACTAACCCCTTCAGCGATCACAAGTATTCTTGAATCAGCTGATATTAGAGCGATGGGGGCGTTAATGCTGGATGGTTTTATTGGTCCAGCACACGTTAGCACGGTGATTGGTAGTCAGCCCTATGAATATTTTGCGCGCGAGTATCATCGTCCGGTGGTCATTGCAGGTTTTGAACCGCTGGATCTTCTGCAGGCGATTGCTATGCTCATTCAACAAGTGAATGACGGGCGTGCGGAGGTGGAAAATGAATTTGCGAGGGCAGTAACTCGAGAGGGCAATCGGAAAGCTAAAAAACATGTTGCCGATGTGTTTGAACTGCGTAAAGAGTTTGAATGGCGTGGTTTGGGGCTTGTTCCGTACAGCGCTTTGAGAATTAATAAAAGCTATAAGGCTTTTGATGCTGAAAATCGCTTTAATCTGACAACGACTAGAACAACAGAAAACAGGGCGTGTGAATGTCCTGCCATTATTCGGGGTGTAAAAACGCCAAGAGATTGCAGTTTGTTTGCTATCGGCTGCACACCGGAAAATCCCATTGGATCCTGTATGGTCTCCTCTGAAGGCGCTTGTGCTGCATACTACAGCTATGGGCGGCACTATGAGCAAAACAATGATTAATACAATGAATAAATTGAATCTTGCTAACGGTTGTATAGAGATGGTTCATGGCAGCGGTGGACGCGCCATGCAACGGTTAATTGAGGAGTTGTTTCTTGCCGCTTTTGACAATCCAATTTTGCGGGAACTCAGTGATCAGGCGAGCTTCGACCTGCCGGCTGGTCGGGTTGTTATGGCAACAGACAGTCATGTTATCTCACCGCTGTTTTTTAACGGTGGTGATATAGGTTCGCTCTCAATACATGGCACAATTAATGATGTCGTGATGTCTGGCGCGCAACCGTATTATCTATCTGCCGGTTTTATTCTTGAGGAAGGATTTGCCCTTAGCAAGCTTAAAAAAATCGTTGATTCTATGGCGGCCGCTGCGCGAGATGCCGGTGTGCCGATTGTCACCGGTGATACCAAGGTGGTTGAAAAGGGCAAGGGTGATGGTGTATTTATTAACACCACGGGGGTGGGTGTTGTGACAAGCGATATTGAGTTGTCAGCAAAAAAAATTCGCCCCGGTTGCTCCGTTTTACTCAGTGGTTCGATAGGCGATCACGGTGTAGCGATTCTTTCACAGCGCGAGAATCTTTCTTTTGAAACAACGCTTTGTTCTGACAGCCAGCCATTGCACCGACTTGTTAGGGCGATGATAGAGCAGGTTCCTGACATCGTTGCCATGCGTGATCCCACGAGGGGAGGTTTGGCAACAACACTCAATGAGATGGCGGCTCAATCTGGAACAGGCATTATTATTGATGAGAAGGCGATTCCTATCAAAGCACCGGTAAAAGCGGCGTGTGAATTTCTGGGGCTTGATCCACTCTATGTTGCTAATGAGGGAAAACTGGTGGCCTTTTGCCCCCCAGAAAAAGCGGAAAGATTGTTGGAAGTTATGCAATCACAGCCTGAGGGAAAAGAGGCTGCCATTATTGGTGAAGTTGGAGAGGATCGAAATCACTTTGTACAGATGAAAACTTTATTTGGTGGCCATCGGATGGTTGACTGGTTGACTGGAGAGCAACTGCCGAGGATCTGTTGATGCGTATTTTGTTACTATGTCATGGCTATAACAGCCTTGCCCAGCGGCTTTATGTTGAATTGAGAGCCGCGGGTCATGAGCTCTCAGTGGAGTTTGATATCAACGATGAAACCACAGTCGATGCCGTCAACCGTTGGCAGCCAGAGCTGATTATTGCGCCCTGGTTAAAACGCGCTATTCCTGCAGTCGTCTGGCGTAACACGGTTTGCTTGATTGTTCATCCCGGTATACCGGGCGACGGGGGTATTCATTCTTTAGATAGGGCAATGCTTGCTGAAAAGAAAGAGTGGGGTGTTACTTGCCTGCAAGCGATTGGGGAAATGGATGCGGGGCCGATATGGTCTTACCGGCTCTTTCCCATGCGTTGTGCTAAAAAAAGCAGCCTCTATCGACGAGAGGTGACAGAGGCTGCGCTAGGCGCTGTTTTTGAGGCACTTGAGAAATATGGAATGAAGAAAAAACCAAAGCTGCTGAAAGAGTTGGATATTGCTAATAAAGGCCAGTGGGTTGATCCGCAGCAACAGTCGGATCGAAAAATTGATTGGGAAAATGACGCAACAAAATTGATTTTGAATAAAATCAATGCCGCCGATGGCGCGCCTGGTGTTCTTGATCACATAGCTGGTAGAGGGTGCTATCTCTATAACGCCTGTGCTGCCGTGGGTCTTACAGGAAATCCCGGTGAATTGATTGCCACGGCAAACGGTTCCATTTGTCGCGCAACAGCGGATGGTGCCGTTTGGTTAGGGCATCTTCGCCTTGCGAACCCGAAAAAGGGGGAGCCGCGATTTAAGCTGCCAGCGGCAGAGA
Source organism: Gammaproteobacteria bacterium (assembly GCA_003353945.1). Lineage (GTDB taxonomy): Bacteria > Pseudomonadota > Gammaproteobacteria > Pseudomonadales > PIVM01 > PIVM01. The sequence continues at coordinate 39,947 of PIVM01000021.1, read as the reverse complement.
TTTTGTGGCAAGAGCAGAAAGGACTGCCAGATCTGTCCAGCAAAAAAGAGGGAAGGGATGAGATCGCATATTGGGAAGAGGGCGAAGTGGGTTATCTTTCCTTTGATTTTCATAATGGTGCTATGAGCACAAAGCAGTGCCGTCGCTTGCTGGACGTTTATCGTAAGGTGAGCCGGAATGAAACGAAGGCTATGGTACTTTTAGGCGGAGAAGATTATTGGTCTAACGGTATTCATCTTAATAGCATAGAAGCAGCAGAAAGCCCGGCGGATGAATCCTGGGCCAATATTAATGCTATGGATGATTTGGCACAGGCGATTCTAGAAACCGATAATAAGTTGACGCTGGCTCTGATGCGCGGTAATGCGGGAGCGGGTGGCGTGTTTTTAGCGCTTTGTGCCGACAGGGTTTATGCTAGCGATTATGTGGTGCTCAATCCTCACTACCTTTCTATGGGTAATCTCTACGGCTCGGAATATTGGACTTGGACATTGCCGCGCCGATTAGGGTCGGTGCAACAAGCTGAGGAATTGGTGCAACGACGCCTGCCTATGGGAGCAGCAGAGGCTGCAGCCATTGGGTTGATCGACGGATGTTTTTCCGGTGATGCAGTGGAACAATTGGCACTTCAATTACAAAAAGAATTAGAGCAGACACGGTTTGAAAACGCCATTGCAGATAAACAGCAGCTGCTAAGGCAATCAAGGGATATGATGGCGTGTTGTCGTGAGGACGAACTGGAACAAATGCGCCTTAATTTTTATGGATTTGATCCGAGTTATCACTTTGCCCGCTATCATTTTGTGGAAAAGGTTCCAAAGTCCCGAACGCCCTCTTACCTGGCGCGACATCGTCTGGCAAACGTTACTCAAACAGGTAATAGGAAAGAGCGAATCCGTGTATAAGCCAGCTATAATTGAAGGGCTGGTTGAATTTTTTGAGGATAATTCAGTTACTCAACATTATAGGGTTGAGTAACTATTAGAGTGGCTAGTTGATTCCCGGAGAAATCAGTATGTGTACCACCTGTGGATGCGAACATCATGAGGCGACGCTAGAGAGTCAAGCGTTGCATGTTCACCACCAGCACGATGACCATCATAGTCATGCTTTTGGTACGACAGAAGCACGGATAGTACAGATTGAGCAGGATATTCTTTCAAAAAACAACAATTATGCCGAGAAAAACCGCCACTCTTTTGAAGAGAAAAACGTGGCTGTTTTTAATCTGGTTTCCAGCCCGGGTTCTGGCAAGACAACCTTGCTGACACGAACCATTAACGATCTTAAGGCAGAGAAAAATATTGCGGTGATCGAAGGAGATCAGCAAACGAGTCAAGACGCAGATCGTATTCGTAAAACGGGTGTTGATGCGGTGCAGCTTAATACCGGCAAGGGCTGTCATCTGGATGCTCATATGGTGGGGCATGCATTGGAGTTATTCAATCTCGAGAAAACAGAACTGCTCTTTGTTGAAAACGTAGGTAATTTGGTATGCCCGGCAGCCTTTGATCTGGGAGAGGCGGCTAAGGTAGTGATCCTCTCCGTCACTGAAGGAGAAGACAAGCCATTAAAATACCCGGATATATTTCATGCCTCGACATTACTATTGCTTAACAAAGTGGATCTTCTTCCCTATCTCGACTTTGATGTGATGAAGTGTATTGAATATGCGCGTCGAGTTAATCCTGATATTGAAGTAGTTCAAGTGTCGGCCAGCAGTGGCGAGGGAATGGCGGAATGGTACAGGTGGTTAGATAGGTATAGAGTGCTCAGAGGTAAGCGCTAACTTCGTTTAAAAATGGAGACGATACCAATACTGAAAACGGTAACAGACCCCTAAAAAATGCAAGAATACCCACTGAGCAAATTGGGCTTCTTGAGTATTAGGGCGTATGTCGATATAGGTTGTTGATACAATATAGGTGCTATGTCACGCTCCAATACCACCGCCCGTGGCTGCATCCAACGTTGCTACGCACCAGAAGGCCCCAAGATTTTCTGCACTGCATCGACCACCATTTCACTTTTGAAGGGTTTGACAATCCACGCTTTTGCCCCAGCATCTTTTGCTTGTTGTACTTCTGCTTTGCCACGCTCAGTTGTCAGCATCATAATAGGCGTAAACTTTGTATCATCGCGTTGCCTGATTTCTTTTACAAACGTAAGTCCATCCATATTGGGCATATTCACGTCAGAAATGATGAGATCAACTGATAGCTCACTCAGTTTATTAAGCCCCTCAATGCCATCAGAGGCTGACACAACTTCGTAGCCTACTTCCGTCAATGCTGCTTCCAAAACGCTGATCACAGTGGCTGAGTCATCAACGGTGAGAATAACTTTTGTCATACATTCCTCGCAATCACTGATTCTTTTTTAAAGAAACATAACACCACCAGAAAAATCTTCGTCTTCATTTTCTTCGTTGTCTGTTGCATCATCGGGAGAATTGAGAGATTTAGATAGCATGTTATTGAGCTTTACGACAATGTCCCGCAGTACCTGCTCATCCTCCCGATGGCCTTCATAAGACTGCAAAGATTGCTCAAGTGAACCATGAACCAAGTGTAAAAGATGTTCTTCCTGACGCTCATGTAATCCCAGCATCATAAAATCTTCAGTCAACTGTTGTAGTAGATTTTCATTAACTGCGATCATTTTTTCCCTGAATTCGAGCTGTTTTCGATCTATATCGGGTAATATTTGTGTGGCAACCGATAGTATTATTTTTAACTCATTGTTTTCTGCCTGTCGTTTATCTTCAATTTCGAGAGCTTTTAATTTGCTTTCAGCACATCTCAATACGATAGCCAAGTGATCTCTATAGCGGCCTAGTTTTTCAGTATCGACTGGCGGATTTTTGACGAGTAGGGATATTTTTGTAAAATTCAACATTAGCCGCTTGCCGAGGTCTAGAATCCTGCCCTCGTTTTTCATTGCTTCAAAAAGATCAAGTTCCAGTGGATTGACAATTCCTTCAAGTTCTTTGCTTGAAAAGCTCCGCGTATGCTGGTCTGTTCGAATTTGCAAACTGCATGTCAACGCGAAAGACTGAAAAATGCTAAAGACTTGTTTGACTAGGTCATCAATTGAGTGACAGGATGACAAGGATTCGAAGAAATCGATGATTGCGACTAGTTCATCACTGACGGTGATAACCTGGCGAACAGTTTTGGAAGCATTTTTTAGCTTACTCATCAATTGTCGTGTTTGGTTTACGTAGGAATAGGTTGCCAGCAGTTCGGCTTTGATTTCTGACGCATCTTCTGGACCACCATAAAATCCGTGGGCTCCCGCATTGTAGCTATTTAGTTTTATCGCAAGCTCATTACTATCCGAAATAACAAATACGAATGCATCGCATATTTTGGTATTAGCTTGTAAGACTTCGCAAAGTTGAAATCCACACTCTTTGCCATCTCGGATATCGACAATAACAATATCTGCGTTAGCATCATTGATTTGCTTAAAACGATTGCTGGAACCAGTATCATCGTAATAAATCAAATCGATATTGTCTGAGTGAAACTCATGGGATTGAAAGATCTCAGAGAGACTTCTGCCAACTGCAAACTTGGGCTTTGCATCCATTTTGCCGACTCCGTTTCATCCGGCGTTTCATTAACGGGACCAATTTAAGTCTGGCTATCGATCGAAATAGGCGCAGAAATACCATCATGGTAAGTACCAGAGTAGCACGTCAAATTCCACTAGCCACTCAAAGACCAAATTTTATTAGACAAATAGCATGGTGGAGGCAATTCACGATTGATAGTCGATGGGTAGAAAATATTCAGTACTTCTTTTGTTGACTGGTTTTTGTTTTAGGCCGCATTGTTTATTACGGAGAAAAGAATGATTTCCTCTTTCAAAAGATGATATCGAATTATGGCTAGTCAATTATATCTTTCACAAACAGTGCGTAGATAATTCGAAGTGAAGATCTTTGCACAGAGAAAGTGATTTAACAGGATTCACGCCAATCGTTATGGGCTCTGATACAGCCTGATACAATACCAAATGATGCATATTAGAGTTGCTATGACTCTAAATAGAGTATCAGGCTGGGGATGTATGAAATGGTCTCAGTATTACCAAACAGAAAGGATGTTGAAAACTATTTTGAGATGAGATAGTTTCAGCGTGAGATTGACCCTAAGTTTAGCAATCTTGACAATTCATTAATTCCAAGAGACGAAAAAAATGCCTATTAGTCCAATGGATGAGTTACTGGCTCATCAAACCCCGGAAACCTTTGACCAGGTCGCTACGAGTGATCGTAATTTCTATGATCGGTATTATTTCAATTTGCACCCAATGTCGGGAGATCTGTTTTTTGTTTTTGGCATGGGTCAGTATCCAAACCTCGGTACGACAGATGCCTTTGTATGTATAGTCTACAAAGGCAAACAGCATGTATTGCGATGCTCGCGTGAACTGGGTTGTGATCGAATGGATGTGAAAGTGGGGCCCTTTGGTGTTGAAGTAGTGCAAAGCCTGAAAAAAATTCGAATCTTCTGTGATGACAACGAGAATGATATCAGTTTTGATTTGAATTTTGATGGCACGGCACCAGCGGTTGAAGAACCACGAACTGTGATGCGCAAGGGTGTTCGTGTGACCATGGATACGTCACGTTATACGCAACTGGGCAGGTGGCAGGGTTCGATAAATGTCAAAGGCGAAAGCATTGAGGTTGACTACGATAACTACCTGGGAGTTCGTGATCACTCCTGGGGGATTCGTCCAGTGGGTGAAACTGAACCTCTGGGCATACGCATTAATGAATATATGGACAATTACGGCTTTTTCCATATGTGGGCGCCGATGCAGTTCGAAGATTATCAACTGAAAGTCTTTATCGAAGAAAATGCCGATGGCAGTGTGATTGTAGATGAATGTATCAAAATAGACAGCTACGAGAAAGGTGGCGCAGTTTACCACCTAGGTAAGCCAAAACACGCTATCAAATACAAAAGCGGTACGCGGGAACTGGAAACAGCGGAGCTCAGCTATGAAGATGAAAATGGCAAGTCGGTCACCGTGAAATGCACGGCGTTGACTTGCGCTTATCTCGCTGCTGGTACCGGTTATTTCCCTAATCCAGAATGGGTACACGGCCAGTATCATGGTAAATTCAAATTGGAAGCGGTGGAATACGATGTTAGTACGCATGAGGCACGTAAGGCGCTCGGACCTCTTTATGAGACTGTTGTGCGATTTGAGCTGGAAAATGGAGAGATTACCTATGGGATGTTCGAAAATCTAAGTATCGGACACCACGAGCCCTATGGTTTTGACTCCTTTGAGGCAGTTTCACCCTAGTGAGTTCTGTTCCCCCCTCTCCTCGGGGAGAGGAGGTGGGAGAGGGAGAGGAGGTAGCGGTTTCCCCAGTACGAGCAGCTACACTTTTTGTTATATCGCAGTGATGTTAGTCTAACCGCTCAAACATAGAACCATTGTGCGATCAATTGCTCATTGGATGTGTTCAGCGCAGCACAAGTCCAACCTCGCTTGACCTGTATCATGCGCAAAAAAACACCTCGCTGCTATGCTTTTTCTGATTAACCATTATTTATGGGAGTCTGTGATAATCGGGGATAGCCGCTGGATAATAATGGTTGTTGCTTGGCTGACGGATCAGTTTTCTACCCAGGCATCGTCACGTTATTGCCAGACCAGTAAGAAGCGTTATTTGTAACTTGATTGTGGTAAATCTTATTCATATCCGCTTGGTACGCTTGAATTACTTCCTCGTTTGACAGTTTTCCTCTCTGTTGGAACGGAACGTATGGGACGCAGTCTTAAACTCATTCTATTTGCAATATCAATGGTACTGCTATTGAGCGCCTGCGCCGGCCCTCGGTATATTCTGCGGACGGGTGCAGAAAATATGGTTGATGCGCCGGTATGGCCTGAGAGCAAAAGGGAGACGCCGCGTTATCGCTTTGCTGGTGTGTATTATGGCGAGCAGAACCTTGAAATCGTTAAAGATGACAAGGTTAGAAACGGTTTTATGAAGGCTCTGTACTGGTTGGCAGGCGTGTATGGCGATAACTCATTGCGTCAGTTACATGCTCCTCAGGGCATTGTGGTTGATGAAAACGGTGTGTTATATGTGACGGATGTAGGTGTGTCCTCACTATTTGTATTTGATAATACACTTGCTGAAAACTCAGGTGGACATTTGCCGATATGGGACAGGGGGGCAGGATCTCATGAATCCTTTGTCTCGCCTGTGGGTGTGGCATTGGGCCCGCAGCAACAGCTGCTGGTGACGGATTCGGAGCTGGGGCGGGTCTACCGGCTTGATCGTGATGGAAACAATCTTGGCAGTTTTGGTGATGGTATACTGCTTCGCCCAACTGGCATCGCCCGCGATTCATTGCGCAAGGAAATTTATGTGTCGGATACTGAGGCTCACGACATCAAAGTTTTTGATGATAAGGGCTTGCTCATTCGGATCGTAGGATCCCGTGGTAAGGAAGACGGTGCTCTGAACTATCCAGTTCATTTGTGTTTTGCGCACGATAAGCTCTATGTCGTGGATTCGATGAATGCTCGTATACAGGTATTTGATCCCTATGGTGATCATCTTTTGAGTTTTGGTAGCCGTGGTAAGCAGATAGGAAAATTTTCGCGTCCTAAAGGAGTGTCTGTTGACAGTGAAGGTAATATATACGTCGTGGATTCCTACTTTGACCATTTGCTGGTGTTCAACCCAGCTGGGGAATTCCTGATGGCTATCGGAGGTACCGGAGACGCGATAGGCAGTTTTTATTCGCCTGCAGGCATCTGGGTGGATAACAGAGATCAGATTTATATTGCAGACATGGCCAATAGCCGCGTTGTCGTCCTCCAGTTTTTGGGAGGAGATTGATAAATGTCGATATTGAGTAAAACTGTATGGGTTGCTTGCTTGTCGGACTCACCGTGATCAGGAAAAACTATGTTGTTTGATTGTGTGAAGAGAAGTCTATTAATTGTACTGGCATGGAATTTGTTCTTTGGTAGCGGGATGGCGGTTGCCGCACGGGTTGCTGATGTTTCCGCCAGCAAACATAACCTGTCGGCTAATTCCAGTAACACCGTGCGAGCTGATGAGGTAGGCAACGGGGGTACCGATGAGATCTGTGTGTTTTGTCATACGCCGCACGGGGCAAATATTGCTGTCGCAGCGCCTCTGTGGAATCGCTCGCAAAGCGCAGCTTCTTACGTGGCTTACAGTTCCTCTTCACTGGATGCAGGTGTATTGGACGCGCCCGGTGGTAGCACCAAGCTTTGCCTTAGTTGTCATGATGGTACGGTTGCAGTGGGTTCGGTCAATAATAAACCGGGTTCCGGTGGTTATGACAGTGCGTATGACCGGCCGGATCCTATTGCTATGCTCGGCACCGAAGCCAATATGATACCCAGCGGTGTTGATGGGTTTACTCGTCGTTTGGGGGTTGATCTGTCAAATGATCATCCCGTATCACTCACTTACGATGATACGCTTGCTGGTCTGGATGGTGAATTGTTTACCCCAACCGCAGCTCCGCAACAGGAAATTACCACCGATGGTGGCAGTACTACTTTGGTGGGTAACCGAATTGCCAGTGGTTTGCAGACGAAACCCATACTCCCGTTGGAGCCAAAAACCACCGAAAATGTTGGTCAGATTCAGTGCAGTACCTGTCATGACCCCCATCTTATTGAAGATGATATGACGGCAACGGGGCCGGCGCTGGGGGCGAGCATCAAGTTTTTACGCCTTAACCGTTTTCAGCTCAATAATCCCGGAGACGTTTTTGATAAGGACAATGACATTATGTGTTTGGCCTGCCACAACAAAGCAGGCTGGGAGAACTCTGTACACGCTGTGGGTGCGACAGACGGTGAGCCGGCAGATGATAAATACAAGAATAATGCGATGACTACAAGTCGTGATTTTCCTGCCGAGCTGCGTGTCTATCAGGCTGCCTGTTTGAACTGTCATGATACCCATACTGAGTCGGGAGCCAAGCGTTTACTGCGACAAGGGACCGACAGCGATTCAAAATCATCTATCGAAGAGACCTGTTATCAGTGTCATGCCACAGGGGCTGATTCAATCGTCGAAGAAAATGTTGGAGTTAGTGATACAGACGCGCCGGATATTGAAACTGAGTTTAACTACAACAGTATTACCATGCCCATTACTACTCAGGATCAACGTGCATCATCAGAGCCGGCTCACGATATCATCGATGGTGACTTTCTTGAAACGCCAACCAAGCTGGGTAAGGGTGTGCTTGCAAATCGGCATGTGGAGTGTTCGGATTGTCATAACCCGCATCGAGTGATTCGCAACAGTCGATTTAATGCGGATGGTATTCAGGATACCAGTACACCTGCCAATGAATTGCGTACTCATGAGGCGGGCCTGAACAGCACTAGTGACGGCTCTAACGATGGAAGTGAGGGGAATGTGGCTTCGGGGGCTTTGCGTGGTGCCTGGGGGGTTGAGCCCGTGGTGGGTACCCTTAGTGTTACCTGGCCGGAACCGGATTCGAATATCAGTTATGACGTCAAAAAGGGCGATCCAGACCAGAGTATCTTGACGTCAGAGGCCAGTTCATATTTGACACGTGAATATCAGTTGTGTTTCAAGTGCCATTCGGACTACAGCCTGGATGAAACTGATATGCCGCTTCTAGGTGCTCATTCCGGTGGTACGAGCTATAACACCAATCAGATGCAAAGGTACACTAACGTTGCGGCAGAATTTGCTTCGGTAAGTGCCAGCAATCCGCCAACAACTGGGGGAGATCAAGGTGAAGAGGTCAATTTGAGTCTGGCCTGTAACGGTTTAGATTGCAACCCTTCTCCATCAGGGCCAACTGATGATAACAACCACCGCTCCTGGCATCCGGTCATGTATCCCACGGGTCGTGATGGCGCCGAGCGCGGAGACACCGGGTTTGACAATATCCGTGCACCCTTTGCCGATAATGTCGGTACGCAAACCATGCACTGTTCTGACTGCCACGGTGCCAGTGGCTCCTGGACTCAGGGAGTTGGGCCAAACAGCAATGTACAGGGGCCGCATGGCTCCAACAATAATTTCCTGCTAAGGGGTAGTTGGAATCCAGCCTCAAACACCCCCAATAACCCCGGTTTTTGTGGTAACTGCCACAATCCCACTGGCAATAATGTGATCAGCGGCTTTGGACAAGGCGTAGAAGCCAGTCACAGCTTCGATCAAAAAGACGACGCTCCTTGTGGAATCTGCCATATTGCCGTGCCCCATGGCTGGAAAAACAAGGCGTTCCTGGTCAATATCAATTGTATCGGGCCGGAAAGTGGAGAAGTCGGCGGTTATGATGAATTCGGCTGTAAATCGGTCGGTGCTGGCTATGACGCCGGTCCCTACTACGTCAATGCGCGCCTAAAAATCAATAGCTGGGCTGAAAGCCGTAGCTGGGCGCAGGGTAATTGCAGTGGTCTAACCTGGATGGAAAATAGTTGTGGCACTTACTAGGCATGACGCCCGATCCCGCTGTTTCGATTACAAGTCAACTTCATGGTGAAAAAAGTGGTCTCGGTAACCGGAGGTCTCTGGTGCAGGTATTACGATGGCTGGCCGCTCCACAGCTAACCGTACTGGTGTTTGTGCTGGCGGCGGTGTCAGCGCTCTGGATTAGTGAAGCGGGTGCGCCACCCACTCTCGTCTTTACGCCTCCATTGCTTTTATTGACAGTCAATTTGGCCGCTGCCCTGTTAATCCACCCGCGCTTTCGAACGGATTTACCATTGTTGTTATTTCATATTGCCCTGATCATGTTGGTAATTCTGTTCTTTATTGCCCGCATGACTTATCTGGAGGGTTTGGCTACGGTAACCCGCGGTGCAACGTTTAACGGAGAGCTGTTGCGGGTGGAGAAAGGTCCCTGGCATGGAGAGGGTTATCATAACCTGCGATTTGTAAACGAGGGCTTTATTGATGAATATCCTGCCAATGGCAATGGTTATCTGACATTTAATACCGTGCACTGGCGTGACGTTGCGGGCAATCTGCATCGTCGCGTTATTGGAGATGACGTTCCCCTGGTGCTGAAGGGGTACCGTTTTTACGCTACGCGTCGGGGATTTACACCGCGGTTGTTCTGGCAGCCGCAATCGGGGGATATGCAGTATATTGATGTTAAACTGCCTGATATCGGCCCGGACGGATGGCATGAGGGTTTTGTCTGGACCTTGCCGGGTGGTCAGCAGGCTCAATTGATGGTGGAGCATAAACTGATCGAGCCACCGCCGGGGTCGCGCCGAGTGGATTTGGGATTGAGCCAGATTGATGCCCCCTTGATTGTGCGGACGAATGAACAACGGCATGTGCTGAGGCCAGGGCGCTCTCTGGAACTGGCAGGGGGAACGCTGAGCTATGTCAAACTGGATGTCTGGCTGGGATATGAGGTCGTGTATGATCCCACAACGCCCTGGTTAATTGCCGTGACGGTGATTGGTATTGTCAGCCTGATTGTTTTTTACTTAAAACGTGTTTTTATTCAATCTACACAGGAGCAGGTTGGGTGAGGTTTGTATTATTGCTTGCTCTGTGTGTTGCATTCCCTGTGATGTCGGCAACGACGGTTTGGCGTGAACCGCTAACGGGTATGCCCTTTGTACTGATTAAAAAAGCCTGCTACTCAATGGGCGCCGAAAAAGCAGTCATGCCGCGAGGAGACTTCTTTTGGCAGCGGATCAACTATGAACGCACCTTGTCTGAGGATGAAACACCTGCGCATGAAGTTTGCCTGGATGCATACTGGATCGGCCAGTATGAGGTTCGGCAGACCGATTGGCAAAAAGTCATGGGTAAAAGTACTGGTGAGATGGCGGTCGATGGGAGCCTTCCTGTGGTAGGCATTCGCTGGGACGAGGCGCAAGAATTTGCCATACGTTTGAGCGAACTGTCCGGTTTTCATTTTCGTCTACCCACCGAGGCTGAATGGGAGTACGCCTGCCGGGCGGGCCTGCCCGTCGATCAGATTGCTATGAATCGGGAGTTGGTCGGTGAGGCCTGGTACAGCTATGGCGAAGCTCGTCAATCAGCACCTCAGCCGGTTGGGAAGTTGCAGGCCAATGCATTTGGTTTGTATGATATGTTGGGGAACGTCTGGGAATGGACGCAGGATAGCTACAAGAAAGATGCTTATCGGGAACATCAGCGGCGCAACCCGGTCGTACTCAAATCCCTGAAGCAAAAAGTAATGCGTGGTGGCAGCATCCGGACCGAGCCGCTACAGACGCGCTGTAATATACGCGGTCATTTGCACCCGGAACAAACGCTGAGCACGGTGGGTTTTCGCCTGGTGCGAAGTCATTAGCCAGTAAAGAGTCCTTAGGTGGAATAATGAAACTACGCTGCACGATTTACGACGCCATCGTATTAGTGATAGGGATTTGCTGTTTTCTTGCGGATGACGCAATAGCCGGCAGGGAGCTGCCCCCGCAAGTATTGGTCAACGGAGTCGGGTTTATTCATATACCAGCAGGAGAGTTTTGGCACCATGTACCGGAGGGCCGCGCTACTACAGATAATCGTATGCCCTACAATCATCGAGACGTGGAAATCTGGCAGGATGGATTTTATATGGCTAAATACGAAGCGCGGGCGCGTGACTTTTTGCGTTTTATGAACTCTGATGCGACAACGCCACGCTTGGTGCAGCAATATATCGATGGCAACAGTGAGGGTTGCACGGTACGGCTGAATGCGCTCGGGGAGTATTATCTGGTCAGTCCTGAACAGGATCTGCCGGCCACACATTTATCCTGGGAGCTGGCGGACGCAATGGCAAACTGGCTGGGATTTCGTTTGCCTACAGAAGCCGAGTGGGTGAAGGCTGCCAGAGGGCCTGATAAGCGATTGTGGCCCTGGGGTTTTGAATATCCCGATGATACCTTTGCCGCCTATCATGGAGACACGGATTGCCCACCGCTGGCTGTGGATGGCCATCCAAACGGTGTGTCTTTTTTTGGTGTACATAGTATGTCAGGCAATGTGAGCGAGTTTGTCGCAGATTGGTATAATACTGATTTTTACCGCGCACTGAAAACCGGTGATCGCAATGTTCAGTCGAAGGTCGCACTGCAGGCCCGCAGCGATTTAAGCGGAGAGATAAATCCGCTAAAGTTGTTAAAAGGCGGGCGATGGAGTTCTTCGGAAGTGTATATCTCGCTGGTAATGTGGATAAAGTCGGAGTTCAATGAAGCTGCATCGCCTTATGGCGCCCGGTTTGCCATTGATGAATCTGCGGTTCAGCAATTATTGGATTCAGGTGATGCCATTGCCATACATCAGAAGTAACGAATGGTAAGATGAATAAATCAATAAGCTCCCCGCATCAACATCGTCGCAAAGATTTGCGTTTGCAGGCGCTTACGCTTGTGGTGTTGGGTACGACAGTACTGGGATACCTGGTAACTCTGTTGCCTGCGCAGCAGAGCTTTCAACCGGTCAAGCAAAGAATAGATGTTGGGATTGAATCAGAGTCTAGAGAGAATGTTATTTCAGAGGCGATACTCTATCCTGCGCTTGGACCGGGAGAGGAGGCGGGTGATTTGCCAGCCCGTATGCATCTGGGTGAGGTGCGTCAATTGCTGGATGCAAAACAATTCGATCAGGCCTATGAGTCGCTCAACAGGGTACGTAATCAGGTGCAGCATATTCCCGAATCCCTGCTGCTAATGGGAGAAGCCTTATTGGGACGCAAAGACTATACAGGGGCGCGGGACTTTTTTAACGCCGCCATTGACCGTAAGCCTGCTTTGCCGGATGCCTATTTTGGTTTGGCCATGGCAGCTGAAGGTTTGGGTGATTTGGAGCAGGCTCTGGGCGGTATGAGAAGCTATCTGCATATGCAAACCGATCCGGACCCCTATCAACTAAAAGTTGCGCAGGCCCGCTCTGCCATATGGGAATGGGAAAGCCAGTTGGGCCGAGGAGCCTGGGGGACGAGCAAAGGCATCCCCCCGGGTTTTACCGCCGATGAAATCAAGCGTGATGGCCGGGGTGTTGGCACAAAAATGCCAGTTATTGGCACTGAAAATGAAAAAGGATTTAGTCAGTATGAAATCAGGCACAGTGACAAAATAGAGATGTTCGAACGATGACTGCACTGGATATTGAGCTAATCAGCTTTTGGGCGGCACTGGTGGGTTACTCACTGGCCACCGTCATTGCCATGTATGCGCTGGTCTTTCAAAAATCGCCGGAACGTACGCTGTTTGTGCTGCTGCTGTTGCCGTGGTTGCTGCATACCGTGGCGATTGCGGCGCGCTGGGTGCGCATTGAGCATTTCCCCGTTATCAACACATTCGAAATGTTATCCACAAATGTATGGGGGTTAATGGCTGCGGTGATTCTGAGTTACTGCTTGTTGCCAAAACTCAGAATGGTTGCGGCATTGCTGTTGCCCTTTGTGATGATGTTGACGGCCTGGATGCTGATGATACCCAGTGACGCCTCTGCACTACCGGCTACTTATCATACGATCTGGTTGTTTATCCATATTGGGTTTATGAAGATTTTTCTGGGCGCCGCCTTTGTGGCGGTTGGCATTGCCATGGTCATTTTTTTGCGCAGTGCGGAGATTGGCGTAGAAAGCCTGTCGCGCCTGCCGACAGATGAAGCACTTGATGTGACAGCCTACCGCTGTATGGCATTGGCGATGATATTTGATACCCTGGGCGTGGTTGCTGGCGCCATCTGGGCGCAGGATGCCTGGGGTCGTTACTGGAGCTGGGATCCGCTGGAGACCTGGTCTTTAGTGACCTGGCTTGCCATTGGTCTGACGCTGCATGTGCGAGCCACCTTTAAACCCCGGCCATCCGCCAATGCCATGTTAATTGTTGCGACCTTTATGATTGCGGTGTTCACCTTTTTTGGCATTCCCTTTGTTTCTGACGCCCTGCATAAGGGCGCGATCTAAACGCTGTTATGTCTGATTTTGAACGCTTGGGCAGTCGTTGGCTGTTGCAAATATTGTGGGTTTTTGCGCTAGGCTACCTGCTGTCAACGGTCTTTACCCTGGCGAAATTTTACGATCGTGGCAACAACGGACTGTTCCCGCCTCTGATGGAGTACACACCCACCTATGCTGCATCCATGTTATTGCAGGATATGCCGGCACATCGCCTGTATGAGCGCGAACCCATGCTGGAATATACCAAGCGAGCGGTGCCGGAAATGTATCCAGAGGCCAACCCCATCTGGTTCGACAAAGTGCGTTATCCGCCCTGGCTTTATCCCCCCCATTTTATACTACTGATTGTACCGCTGGTTTTGATGCCCTACTGGTGGTCGCTGGTGGCATGGAATATTATCACTGCCATCCCCTATCTGGTCGGGATCAGAATGATTCTGCCGTCGCGCTGGGCCTGGCCTTTTGCGTTGGCGTTTCCACCCTGTCTTTACAATTATTTTCAGGGGCAAACGGGTTTTCTTACCGGTGGTTTTATCGGTTTGGGATTGGCGCTGGTAAAACGTCACCCTATTTTGGCCGGTATCAGTATCGGACTGGCCAGTGTTAAACCCCACTTCGGACTGTTATTGCCGGTGGCGCTGGTGGCCGGTGGTCACTGGCGTGTTTTCTTTTCAGCGGCTGTCACTATTGCCGTCAGTGCATTACTGAGTATTGCCGTATTAGGCGTATCATCCTGGCAGGCGTTTTTTTCCTTCGCGGGCGAAAATCTGCTGGGCTTCGAGGCGGGTACCTATGTCTATACACAAATGACGACGGTTATGTCGACTCTGGCATTGGCGGGTGTGGAACTGCAATATGCCCGTGTATTTCAATTCTTTTCGATGCTGACAATGCTTGCGCTGGTTGCCTGGAGCTGGTGGCAAGGCCATTCACGACCGGATACTCTGGGTTTGCAAAGTGCGATTCTTTGCATTGCGACCCCACTGGCTTTACCGATGGCTTATATTTATGATCTTGTTATATTGGCCCCCGCAGTAGCTTGGCTGGGGATGGATATGCAGCAACGAAGTGCACCGATAGCGCATTGGGTTTTATTGATACTAACTTGCTTGGCTTTCTTGTCCGTGATCACGTTGGCGGATATGTATCAGTTGCAGCTGGGCTCTGTGCTGATGGTAATATTACTGCTGCTAGCTGTGTATCGATATCATAAAAGTTTAGTTAAATTTTAGCTATATGCTTGCCCTGTATGAATTGCTGACAGTTTAAAAGGTTTTCTAGGATTATCTGTCAAGGCGATGGTCGATGTTTCTTGTCGGTCCACCACGCCTTTGGTGAATCTTTATGTAAGATGCTGTGGCATCGTTCACACTCATACAGGGAAAACGCCACTCTTCCATGACAGCGACCGCATTGTTTTCCTTGTAGAATGTCTTCCATGCTGATTTTGTTCGAATTAACTTTGGGGTAAAAAATATCAGGGTGGCAATTACTGCAAGTCAACCACTTAGTATGGATAGAGTGCTTGAAAACCACATAAGGCATGGTTTTTGTGTTAGCCATAACAATATCAAAATTGAATGGTTCATCTTCCTTGTCACCTTGCACTGTGTTTCGCGGTGAAATTTTATGTTTATTCTCAGACTTCACCCAGTCAATTGACTTTCGATAACTGCGGTCCAGTTTTTCAAAAGCGTCTGAAGGTCTTTGCAACAGTGCAAGATCAGGGTTGCTTGGGTCATGAATGCCGTCATGTTCCAGTTCATCCCAGAGGAATTTAACAGGTTCCTCCACTAATGGCGTCCAAATTTTACCCCGGACTAATCGTACATAGTATGAGGCTGAAGACTTAAGCTGAGTTGTTGATCGTCCATTCTTGAAATTAACCACCCAGACATATTGATTGTTTTCTTTATCTTCCGTTTGAGTCCAATAGCGGCCAGGCACATTAGCTAGAATTGAGATCGTACTAGACTTGTCGCCACCGCAGGTCGTCTTGAGTAGAGTTTCCAGTTCATCAATGGTGGGGAGGCGCCAATCCTGATAACCGGCAAAACCATTCTGTTTCGCTAGATTTAAGGCGCGTTTCCACTGGAACCATGTATACCACTGTTTTCCTTCAATGCAGTGATTACCGTCCCACATAAAACCCAAGGTGCAGCGCATCCACTGTAGGCCGGTAGCTTTGTCAGTAATTGTTCCTGTAGGATCAGTGCTAAATTTTTCTGCAGATTGTTTGCAGTTTTCAGCCAAAACTGAGCCGAATGTCAGCATAATCGAGATGAATAGTAAGAGACGAACATTTGTTATGCTACACATGACTTATCTATCAACTCATTTAAGCAAAGAGTTTTTTGTTTCTTCAATGTCGTTGCCTATGAAGAGCGATAACCATGGTCAAACATAGGTAACCTTAGAGGTAATAAGGCAGCCATTCGCTGTATCACCAACTATCTGGCGTTAATGATTTATCCCACCCCCAGTCAATACCGCTTTTTAAGCCTGGTTTACCCGAATGGCAGAGGTCACAGTGTTCTATCGACCAAGCAACTTCGCCGTTATGGCACATGCCACAAAATTTTCCATTAGCAATCTCAGCCATAGTGACATCGTTACTTCCGACACGCATTTCAAATCCCAATTCAGAATGACAAACCTTACAACGAAACCGGATACGATGAAACCAATGTGGAAATATAACCGGCCGCAAGCCCATCTTGTCCGATCGTTTATTCATAACTACATCGGCATATTCAGCAAACAACACGCCAGGTGTCATCATGCCCACGATAGGAAGTAGTAAAAACAGGATTTTTCGGAACTGATTCTTGATGTTATTCATCGCTTATTTCACAAACGCTGTGGAGTTGTTCATGGCTAGGGTCGCGGTTTAGCAATAAACTCTGGATTGCCGCTTATGACTGGCTGAGCGCCCACTTTTCCTTTAAAGGTCGCGCGCAGGACACTATGACACCGGCCACATTCCCTAAGAGGAAACGCCACAGCGCCATGACATCGACCACAGTACTCCCCTTTTAGTACAGCATACATGGTGATTGGATTTGCATCGACCTTGGCGATAAAAAGATGGTTGTGACAGTTCTCGCAGTCCAGCCACTCAGTGTGTTCCTTATGGGGGAATCTCACCATTGGCAGGGTTGATGTGTTATCCATAATGACGTCCATATCCAGTACCTTGATCTTGGTTTCCGGCCATATATTGGTTCGAGGTTCGATAAATCCTTCTCGTAGGGCTTTTACCCATTGCACGTTGTTGCCCGTATAATCGTAAGGTAGTTCGGATAACGCTTCATAGGGTTGTTGTAACACATTAATCGCTTCGCAAGTCGGATCGTGTATCTCGTCGCGCTGCAAGGAATTCCACTTGCGTTTGTCATTGCTAAAATAAAATTTGGGTGCCTCCTTTTTCTCTGCTGCCTGGACGTTAATGGATACATCCAGCGCAAAAAGCAGCAGGAGCAAACAAGAGAACTTGATTCGCATTCTGATCCCCTTCATGTTTATTTCAACACGCTTTGGCGGCGCGATAGTATTACTATCCTGGTATATACACGCCGGCAGCCCGTATTGCCTTGACTATCTGCTTAGTGGATTTTTCCAGAATGCCTATCGCCCTGTCATAGTTTTCTGTCTTGGCCTCTTTTTCTGCCTTTGCTCTCAACGATTTGGCTTCATTAAGAAAGTCTGAAATTCGCTCTACCATAGAGCCTTGTGTCTTTTTCTCGTCCATCAATACCTTCACTAGCATCAGATGCGTATCGTTACGATCGAGCTCATAATGATATTCGTCCTCCTTGGTGGCGAAATTCAATGTTCGCACCAGGGTATCGCCGCTACGCATGGATTCAAGAGAATCTTTGATGGCATCATAGGCCTTGTTTAACATCACCATGGCGCCTGCAATCTCGCCCTTGTCCCGAAACGAATTCGCCTGTTTTAACAGGGTTTCCACCTGATCTTTAACTTGTGCTTTCATATCTTGCTGGTTCTTTTCATCACTAACACGCTGTTGGGCGCTAAGTAAAGACTCAACACTTTTCAATCTACGAAGATAATCTTTGCCTTTTTTCTTCTCCGACACTTCCTTACTGCTGACAATGCGAATCGCTTCAAACATTTTCTTGGCAGCATCATCAAGCAGCTTTTTCACTTCGTCCGGGTCGTCAGATTTTTTTGCTTTTTTATAGAGCTTTCGGGCCTGTTTTTTCAACTGGAGGGCTTTCTCATTACCGCTGGTTTTTACTTTCTGGGCGCCTGATGACGATTCAATGAGTTTAATCATAGATTTCAACCGGCTATCCTTAGCTGGTGTTTCAGACAGCACTGGCAATGACAATGCAAGTAGCAACAACAAACAGTAAATTCGACTAATCGTGTTATAGCTCATCAATAAACCTCTCTGGAATAGGTCGACTGCATCGGATAATCCGTTTACGCGATGGGTTTTTCGTAAAAATGAAAATACCTGCTAAAGAGCTACAGGCGTTTTATCATAAACGACGATATTGTTAACAAGTTCAAATAATCACACTTACTATGCTATCGGGCAAGATCTGTTTTTTGTTTGGGCAGGGAGTGGCATCGTCGGCACTCTGCAACTGGAAAAGCTACCTTGCCATGACAAACACCGCATTGTTTCCCCATTAATATAGACGCCATACTGATGGAATTGGCGCCTTTTTGTGGAATAAATATGCTTGGGTGACAATTGGAGCAGTCCAGCCATTGCGTATGTTGTTTGTGGGGATAAACCACATCTGGCATGG
The DNA here is from genome assembly GCA_003353945.1 of Gammaproteobacteria bacterium. Classification (GTDB taxonomy): domain Bacteria; phylum Pseudomonadota; class Gammaproteobacteria; order Pseudomonadales; family PIVM01; genus PIVM01. The sequence continues at coordinate 21,208 of PIVM01000021.1, read as the reverse complement.
AACCCTTCACTTCCCTGATAATATTCAAGTCCATCAAAATGCCAGACTTTTCCGGGTCCAGGCGATCAAACCGAGGATCGATTAAGCCCTTGTTCAACGCCTTCACCCAGTCTACGTGGTTTCCAAAGGGGTTCTTGTCAATATCTGAAAACGCCTCCCTTGGTGTCTGCAGCATGTACGTGCTCTCATTGTCAGGGTCATGTATCCCGTCTTCCTGTGGTGGTGGATTCCAATCACTTTTCGACTTCATCAAGCGATTAAAGGAGTTGGCCGTTTTCTTTGGTTTTTTCTTGACGGCCTTTACGATAGCTTTTGTTGCATCCTTTTCAACTTTTTTTGTTGGTGGTTTCTTATCCGTTGCTGATTTCTTGTCTGTGGTCGGCTGATCGGTTTCAACTAAGCCTGCCTTTACCAGCATATGATCAACAGCCATAGCGACTTCTTCCGGCTTCAATAAGGGGTTGCCACCTTTTGCGGGCATATTTTTATAACCATCCACCGCACGCTTGACCATGTTTCTATATCCCTGTTTCAATCGGGGCTCCCAATCGCTTTTGCTGCCCATTTTGGGTGCTTCCATAACACCCGTTTCATGGCAGGGCGCACAATTTTCTTTCACAATAGCTTGTCCGTTTTTCGCTGCCTTCGCCGATAAACAAACACATAGCATCATCATCAGCGACATAAAGGATGTCATTTTTGTATTCAATATCATGATAGCCTTCCTCTACTGCTTGGACTGTTTATCAGTGGCGAAAGTTGGCGCTACCAGTTTTTGTATCGTACTGTCATGCACCTGTGTGGGTGTGCCTGGTTTGGCAGAATGGCATAAATTGCAGTTTTCGATTGCCCAGGCAATTTCGCCGTTGTGGCAGGCGCCGCAGTATTCACCATCAATGATTTTTAGCATATTGATTTCATTTCCACCCGCTTGAAATTTAAAACCCAAGTCCGCATGACAAACCTTGCACTGAAAACGAATGCGATGAAACCAGTGCGGAAAGACAACCGGTCGCATCTCCGCTTTAGCGGAATAATTATTCATGACAATATCACCGTATTCCGCATTTGTTTTTTCCGCTTCAAAAAGAGTGAACGTAAGCGCGATTAGAATTCCGCAGCTCACTCTTATTACACTTTTCATCTTGTACGTCTCCAAACAGTTATTCAAGCACACTAAATATATGGTTATATTGACTGATCGTTTAAATATTCGGCCGTAATCAACGTCATTATCGACAAACATAGCACTTAACGGAAACTGTAATAGACCCAATCATCATAAGGTTTATTAGGGTTATTATGTTTATTGTGCCACCTAAATAGTTGCGCGACTTTCGGCGTTTTTCAGCTGATCATCAATCAGAATTTTTTCCTATTATTGCGATTGGTAGTTCAGGTCGGACATATTAAACAAATTGTCGTATAAATTCTATACGTAAATATTGAGGATTACCACCAAATGGATATTTAAAGTGTCGTTATCCACTTAGAGTTAGTGGTTAAAAAAGAGAAACAAAATATCAAATGTGAGGCACGATAAATAGACATATTTTAGTGTCAAAAAGGCGTATTGTTTAAAAGCAGGGGATTTCCCAACTTATTTTTTATCGCAATGTGTAGATCAAATACTGCCTGAGTTCGCAGATTTCCGGCAGCAAGCATGAAATCAGAAAGCCGCACACAATAAGTGGTGTTAGATCGAATTAAGCTTATATCGAATCTGTGTAGTTACGTTTATACCTGCTGTTTTTGAATCATTCTAATGGTGTCTGTGTTGCCATGAATGTTGCGTATGGCAGCAAAAACCTGTTCCGGCGTTATCATTTGCATGCACTGATTATCACGGCAACTTGTTTTGCGATGATTGGCTGCACTGATGCAGGGGGAGCAGGCCAGTTGTGCGGTCAGCACAGTGACTTTGCCGAGGGGGTGATAAAGGGCCGGTGTTTCGGGGCCGAACAGCGCAACGACGGGCATGTCGGTAACGGCTGCAAAATGCGCCGGTCCAGAATCACTGCTGACCATCAGTTTTGCCAGATGATACAGGTAGGGCAACTCGACAATTTGGAACAAGCCAGCGATGTTGAAGCAGCGATCACTATTGACAAGCTTCATGAGTGTGTCAGCTTCCTCCACGGCATCATCCGCGCCACTAAGCAATATCACTGCGCGTGGATCGAAGCTGAGCAACTGTTTGATCAGTGTAACGAAATGACCGCGCGGCCAACTGCGTTGAGCAATCAACCCCCCCCTATTTACATTAATGACCAAAGGTTGTTGGTGGGAAAAATTGAGTTTTGGCAGCCGCATGGTCAGTTTTTGTAACACGCGTTGTTGTTCGCTTGCTTGTAACGTTAGTGGTGAAATCTGCAGCGCCTCTTTTCCAATGACAATTTTGGCGTAGGGATGGCCGTTGGAGCGTGTGCAGAGTTGATGGACAAGCATTAGGTAGTTATGTGCAATATGATGATGGGGATTGTAGGCGGCATGATGGTTGTAAACATTGCCACGATAGAGTCCCTCACTGTGGCAAGCCTGGAATCCGACACGATGGCTAACGCCGCTCCAGGCCGTCAGCAGTGCTGAGAAGCGTGAAAACAGCTCCAGATCTATCAGTGTGTCGATGGCATGCTGGTGGCTCCAGCGACGAAAACGAAAGCTGTCGAGGATAAAATGCCAGGGCGTGTCATCACGAATAAGGAAAATATGATCTGCTTCAATCAGGCCTAATAGTTTTAGGCAGTCTGCGTTGCGTTGAAAAATACAGAAGTACAGGTTGGCTTGAAATTGTTGCTTCGCTTTTTTCATCGCTGGCTCTGCCAGGATTGCGCTGCCCATTTCCGATAGTTCAAGAAAAAGAATGCGCCGGGGTTTTTCTGCGGATGGACGTTTCCATAAACTTTTTATGCCGCTGCCTAAGGAAATAAAAAAAAGCAGGGGGATGCCAAGGAAATAATCGATTTGACGCATCCGTTCAATGTTCATGGTATAGCTCCCTGTCGATCCGGTCTGGTCGTGGTTTTTTCTTGTAAAATATGGCGACGGGAATGCCAGCCCAGCAGGAAAAATATTTTTCCTGGCAAGCTCAGTAAAAAATCCGGTCTTACATACCAGTGCCAGCAGCGGCGTAAATGCCGGGAGATAAAAGACGGGCGTAAATAATAATTGAAATAAAAGGCCTGTTGCAGTTTTTCCAGGTGCTGGGAGGAAATGTTAGAGCGTGATTGATGGTGGTGGGTGTAATGATACATATTGCCGTGGGATGATGCGGTCACAGACGTTTTATTTATCATGGCAACATCGGGATAAGCTGTAAACCGTTGTACCTGTACGTAGTCGGAATCCAGTTTTTTGGCCAGATGCATGCTCTGTTTGACTTCGGCTTCTGTTTCATATGGCATGCCTACCATATACAGGCCAACGGATGCGATGCCATGTTGTTTGAGCCGTTGCACCGCAGCACTGGTCTGGTCGAGCCAGAGTGTGCCAGAGTGACATTTGCCCAAATTTTCAATCATTCGCGGTGAGCCGCTTTCAATGCCCAATTTTAATAAGATCGCGCCGGCGCTGGCGGCGGCGGCCACCCGCTCTTTATCCAGTTCATCTGGGCGGGCGTTGGCGATCCAGCGCACTTTGATAGAGCGCCGTTTGATTTCATTACACAGCGCCAGCAGGTGCCGGCGATGACAAAACAATGTGTCATCTTCAAATACAATGCCTTCAGCGCCCTGTTGCACGAGTTGCTGGATTTCATCAGCGATTTTTGCAGGATCGCGCAGCCGCAGATTCTGGCCAATGGATTTTCTGACCACTTCCGTGCAGTGTTGGCAATTGTACGGGCATCCCCAGTTGCTCATAACATAAGCCCAGCGGCGCATGACCTTGCCCGGTAAGGGAAAGGGAAAGGGGTATTGTGTCAGTTCGCTGGAGGAGAAAACAGGATTCGGCAGTAGATCCGGTGAGGTCACCTGAAACGGTTGTTGCGCTTTCAGACGTTGCCAATAATGTGGTCCCAGTTTTGCTGCAGAATGTCCTCGTTGCAGCTCAAGCAAAAGTGCTGGTACGCTCTGCTGGGGTTCACCCAAAACGGGAATGTCCCAACAGCTGTCCCAATCGGTGTGCGGCTCGCGCTTTTTGGCGCGGTGAGTGACCTGCTCCCCGATGGCGATAGTAATGATACCCTGCTGGCGCAGTTGACGAGCCAGCGTGCAAGCTTCGTCGATGCACCAACTCATGGCATGAATAACAGCATACTTTGGCCGCTTGGCCATGACTTGCTTTACGAGGGGCGGCTTGTCTGTGTTAATCAGCCAGCCATCGAACAGTGGCGGTCGCAGCCTTGCCTTAGTTGTCAGAGCACTGCGGATATACAGCAGATCAAGGGGGGCATGCAAGTGACGCGGATGCTGTTCCTGTGCATTGGGTGTCCGGCCAACCCGTATCAACACGACGGGGGTCATGCCGTGTTCTCTTTTTGCACGCGTTGCATAAAGCTGGTGAAAAGTTTGGACTTAACAAACTTAAGGCACAAGCGGGCAAATCCTTCGCGGAGTGTCTGATCAAGAGCCTGCAGGAATTGATCAATTTCGTCAGAAGAAACCACCAGCGGAGGTGCTGCCATGAGTAGAATTTCCCGGTTTTCCACATGATAGGTCAGAACCCGGTGATGTTCATAGAGATGATTAATCACAGCAGCGGTGATGAGTTTGGCAATAAATTTTTCATCCTTTAGCAAACGGATAGGTAACTGTTGGGTAATCGATTGCAGTAGGCCTGAACCGCTGTGCAGTAAGATACCTTGGAGTGCACCTTGACCGCGTACCTCCCGGACGAGCTTCGGGTATTTTTGCTGAAGGGCCTTCAGCCCGTCACCAAGCTGTAGGTCGATGGATTTGGCCAATTTGCTATAGTGGTCGTCCACCACAATGTTGACCGCCTCCAAGGCTGTTGCACACTCCTCACCGTAACCGTTGTAACTGGTGCTGTGCAACAGGGCATCGTTGAGATTGCCATAGGCCTGGTGGAATATTTTCTCGCGGGCGACAAATCCGGAAAGCGATGACTTACCGCCACCCAGGGATTTGGATGTGATCAGTATATCGGGCGTGACCTTATGTTGCATAAAATAAAACAATTCACCGCTCTTACACCAGCCGCTGAAAACCTCGTCAAATACAAGCACTATGTCTTCGTGGTCGCACAATTGTCGTAGTGCCCGCAGGTAGTCACCACTACAGCGTTTCAGGGTGCTGGCGCTCATGGGTTCGATTATCAAAGCATAGATATCACTGCTGCCGTCTTCCTTGCGCAGTTGTTTAATATGATGCTCCACGGAAGACAGTTGATCATATACAAAGGCGTGGGCGCCGGGAATTTCGGGAAAACGAAAATGCAATTCGCTGGACCCCGATATTGAGGCGGCGCCCAGTAGTTTGCCATGATAGGAAATATCGGCGTGCAGCACTTGCTGGCGCTGGCCCTGATGGTATTTGTAGGCCATCTTGATAGCCCCTTCGACCGCTTCTGCACCGGAATTGGGGAAATAACAGATATTTAGATCATCTGGCAGCAAACAGGCAATATTGTGGCTGAGTGCGGCAAGATGGGGCGAAAGGTAGTTTTTATGAACTTCCATGCGCAGGTGCTGTTGGTATAGGCGGCGGGCCGCGATAATTCGTGGGTGATTGTGCCCGTGATTGAGCATGCCCATACCGCCGGTGAAATCGAGAACGGTGTGACCCTGGTCGGTTTCGAGCAGGCAGCCCTGAGCTTTGATCACAAGTTCCCTGCCAAAGCCGAATGAGCCGAGCAGTTCTACCTGGCCTGGGTTGACATATTGGCGATAGAGTTGCTGAACCTGGTTTATATCAAGCCGTTCGCAATCCTGAGAGTTGAATAATGTCTGAACCATCTGTGCCGGGCGCTATGTTGTAATGAGTTAAATTAAAGCTGGCGATATTATACAGTGATACTGATAAACCTGTATTCAGTTTGATGCTTGGCTTGATGGCGGCTTGGTTTTCATGATTAGGGACATTAGTTTATACTGTCGATCCAGAGAAATGAGAGGTTGCTTTTCAGCCTTTTTCAATCAATCTCTTGATTTATTAAAGAATATCAGTCTTGTTCGTTTCCTGTGATTTTCCGGTAGTGGCGCTGGGTGGTTAAGCAGGCAACTGGTAAGAAACAGCAAATGATGATTGTGGAGCGTGCGGTATGGGGAACTTCCTTTCTGGCTGGAGGTCTGCTTGCTTGTGGACATGTAAATGAACAACGATAGAGGCGCTAAGGTGCAAGGTGCCACAATTAAACGGGTAGCACTGATAACCGCTCCCTACCACTCCGGTGTTGTTGAATCAGCCGGAACGTGGTTGAACGTTGGCTTTGTTTACATTGCCGGCGCCCTTCGTGATGCCGGTTATGAAGTCGACTACTACGATGCAATGGCAAAGTGGGATGACTGGTCCGATATTCGACAGCGGCTGAAGCATTTCAAGCCTGATGTGGTGGCAACCAGTGCATTCACTGCTGCCATACCTGCAGCTGTGGAATTACTTGCACTGGCAAAAACGCTCCATCCGCAGGTTATCACCGTCGTTGGTAATGTGCACGCTACCCTCAGTTATCAGGAATTATTGAGCCAGGAACACGAGGTGATTGATTTTGTCGTTCGCGGCGAGGGCGAGCTGACATTTCCTGCATTGCTTGACTGTTTGAATAAGGGATGTGATCCGGAAAAAGTAGAGGGTTTGGCCTTTTTTCGTGAGGGCAATATTGTTGTTACGCCTCAGAGACCATTTATTCAGGATCTTGACGGGCTGTCTGCAGCGTGGGATTTGGTGGAATGGCCGATATACACTTATCGGGCCAAAAAAAATTCACGGCTGGCGATTGTGTCATCTTCAAGGGGCTGTATGCAAAATTGCTCATTCTGCTCCCAAAAACTGTTTTGGCAAAAAAGCTGGAGAGCCCGCTCTGCAGAAAATTTTGTTGACGAACTGGCTATGCTTAATCAGCGTTTCGGCGTCAATATTGCGATGTTGGCCGATGAGGTGCCGACCCTGGATCATGAGCGCTGGGAAGAGATTCTTGATTTAATGATTGAGCGCCAACCTGGTGTGCGCCTGCTGATGGAAACGCGGGTGACCGATATTATTCGTGATGAACATATCATGCATAAGTATCATAAAGCCGGTGTGGAGCACATATACGTTGGTGTGGAGTCTGGTACCCAGGCGCGACTTGATCTGTTCAAGAAAGGCACCAAGGTGGAAGAGTCGCGCCGAGCAATTGAGATTATTAATGCCGCTGATATCGTGTCGGAAACTTCGTTCGTAATGGGAATGCCAGGTGATACGCCAGAGAGTTTTGCTGAAGCCATTGAATTGGCAAAAGATTATAATCCGGATATGGCTTTTTTTCTGGCTATTGCGCCTTGGCCCTATGCGGATATATATCCTGAGTTAGAACCTTATGTCGCCAGTCATGATTACAGTGATTACAATCTGGTGAAACCGGTGGTGAAACCGGAGAGCATGACTTTGGGTGAGGTGGAAAAAGAGTTGAGTATGGCATCCAAAAAGTTCTTTATGCACAAATTCCAGAATCTGGATAAACTCACCGTCTGGAAGCAGGAGTTTATGCTGGCCGTATTTGATATTTTGCTCAACTACTCGTATCTTTCCAAGGATATGCAGGAAATGGGCAAAATGGGTGGGCGGCGCATGCCAAAAGAGATCAAGGAAATGTTGCGAAAAGTGGCTGCCAGCAAGAAGGAAATCAAGCTCAAAACGATTGCCCCGATTCCCTGATACCTTGTCTTACAAGATAAAAAAGTATTTTTACTTTGCGGTTTGCAAGGAAATCCTCAAGGGTGCTGCAATCTGGCGCAGTGTCTGATGCAGAAAATGGCCTGACATAAACAGCAAGCTGAAATAGGCAGTTTACAACAACCGAAGTATGCGTTTTTATTCTGCGTTTTTCTTGGTCGACTTGAGAAAGCTCGAAATTTTCTCCTTCTCCCAGGTTGGGCGTTTGCGATAAATAGTGGAGGGGCTGACCTCCAGGTAATTTGCCGCTTTTGTAATACTGCCGCCACAAATCTCTATGGCTTCTTCAATCGCTTCGTATTCAACGAGCCATAGTGGTTTGATATCGCTGGTGTCTTTTTTCAGGCTGGATATTGAGTGTGTGGCAGCTGATGATTCCTGTTGGTTTTTTGCAAGCGATTTTTCGTCAGTGGTTATGGGGACAAAATCATTGAGTGGTGAAGGTAGCATCGAAGGCAGTACCTGCTCACCATTTTGAAGGACTACCACATTGCGTACCACATTCAGTAGTTGTCGTACATTGCCGGGCCAGGAATACGCTAGGAAAATCTGTTCCGTTTGCGGTGAGAGCGACTGGAACAGCTTGTTTTCCTCCTGAGCGTAAAGGTGTAAAAATTTTTCTGCAATTTCAATAACATCTCGCTCTCGTTCTCTCAGTGGAGGCAAGTGTATAGGGACAACATGAAGCCGGTAATAAAGATCTTCACGCAAGCTGCCAATTTTCACTTGCTCCAGTGGATTGCGATTTGTAGCACAGACAAAGCGCACATCGACAGTTTCAACCGTATTGCTGCCGACTTTCTGAAATTGTCCTGTTTGGATGAATCTGAGCAGTTTACTTTGTAGATCCATGTCCATTTCGCCGATTTCGTCGAGGAACAAGGTGCCGCCGTCGGCGCGGGTTGCTGCTCCTTCCCGGTGTCCGACAGCGCCGGTGAATGCACCTTTAATGTGACCGAAAATTTCACTTTCCATTAAATCATGGGGGATTGCAGCGCAATTGAGCGTCACGCATTCATTCTCGCTACGGTCACTGAGTTGGTGAATTGCCTGCGCACAAACTTCTTTCCCTGTGCCACTTTCACCGGTAATAAAGACCGACGCTTTACTGGCCGAAGCGCTCTCTATGATGCGGTAAACGCCCTGCATAATCAGGCTTGAGCCTATAAAGTCGCAATAGCCATCGCGTAGCGAGCCCATAGCGGATTGCAGCTTTTGCTGTTTCAGTGCGTTCCCAACGGTGACGCAGAGACGATCACGAGTAAAAGGTTTTTCCAGGTAATCATGAGCACCTAACCCCATAACGGTTCGGGAGGTGTCAGATGACCCGTGTGCCGTAATGACAACCACTGAGGTGGGTAGTTTCTGTTGTTGGATATATTTTAAAATGTCTATGCCGTCCATATCTGGTAATTGAAGATCCAGCAAAATGACAGCGGGTACGTGAACATTCAGTTCGCACAGTGCCTTGGCGCCACTATCAACATGGATAACCTCGCATTGCTCTTCGGACAGAAACTCGGAGTAGCAACGGGCTAAAGACAGTCGATCTTCGACTAGCAGTACGCGGTGTGACGGGACCAGATTTTCACTCATAGGGATTCACCTGAAAGTGCTTTTGCATCTTTTTGAAAGCGTTTTAATTGGTTTCGACTGCTGGCAAAAACTGCTGGCAGATTCTTCGTAAGGTATCGGCAATCGTTTAAATTGTTATCAGACGCCTTATCTTCCAGTTGTTTGGCCAGTTCGTGCAGAGTTTTGCAGCCAAATGTACCGGAGGCGCTCTTTATCGCATGGGCTTCTTGCAATACTTTTTTCAGTGATCGTTTTTCTAAGCAGTCTACAATGATAGAGAGGCTTTGCTCGGTTTCCAACAAGTAAATGTCGATCATCTCTACACAAGCGGTTACGCTGGTATCGGAAATCAGGCGTTTCAGTGTTTCCTCGCAAACGGTAGTCGGCGAGTTGTTTTCCGGGCGTTCATGGCTGCGTCGCTGAGGTTCAATATTATTATCGACACTATTGTTGTTAGCCTGTTTCCGCTCTGTGGTGGCAGGTGTATCTTCGTGTACGGCTGCTGATAGTGCTGCCATTAGCGCCTGTTTATCCACCGGTTTGGGTAGTATATGCTTTATGCTGACGCTTTCCAGTGCTACGCGAGTATTGTTGCTAGTATTGCCTGTAATCGCGATGATGGGTGTATTGCAATTGACTTCGCTATTTTTGCGAATATGGGTGGTTGCTTCAATGCCGTCCATATGAGGCATCTGAACATCCATCAGGATTACGTTATAGCGCTTATCAGCGCAGGCAAGGACTGCGTCTATGCCGTTATAAGCAATATCTACAATGTAATCACTGTTTTCCAAGAATGCGATGACAATATTTCGACTTGTCAGGGAATCATCTACTAGTAACAGGTTGAGGTGCACTTGGTCGTCTTTTAATAGGCGACGACGGCTGTTATGAGTGTATGGGTATGGGCGCTTGTTTTTCACCAATCGTGCAAGTTCATTTCCGAGCTGGCCAAGATGGTAGGGAGCGGAAAATTCGATAGCGCTTTGTGAGTAAATTGTTTCGCTGCTGCTCTTGATAACGACTAGTAACGATTTATCGATATAACATGAGAGTTCTGCTGGTAAGTTGATTGGTTTTGCATGTAAGTTGTGGTGTATCAAAATAATGTCGATCGTATTGTTCTGCAATGTATTGAGGAAATTGACGGCATCGCTTGCCGTGGTGAACCGATCGACACGGGCGCCCCAGTATTGCAGTTGGCAAGATAATAAGGATGTATTGTGCTCCAGTAACAAGATGCGTTTTTCTGCCAAACAACGTGTATTGCCTCCAAGGTCCAGATTGTGTACTTCTGGCAAATGAATTTCAAAACTGAAACTGTTGTGGTTGGGGCTTGAATTGGCAAATGTCAGTGTGCCGCCCATTAGCTGTATTAGCTTTCTGGCGATAGCCTCATCCATTTTGAAGCGAGGATCATCTATTAGTGTTTTATTATTTTTTATGTCATCGGGGTTAAGGTGATTGCCTGCGAAACTTAATTCGAAGCGGATTCTGTCCCGTGTTTTTGTATGGATTGGTGCGCAGGTACGCAAAGTAAGTTGTGAATTGTTGCTATAGCTCACTGCAATGTGCAATAGGCTATCGAATAGCTGCTGCAAACGTTGCAGGTCGCCAAATACGAGTTCTGTCAAGCCAGGCGCTATGCTTAAGCTCAAATTCAGATTTTGTTCAAGCAACTTCGGTAATTGGGTGTCGAGAAGGTCATCCAGAAGGTCAATTAAATTGAAAGGTTGAGGATTGAGCTGCCTGACCATGCCTAGTTTGAAGCTGTCTGAGATTTGTGTACTCATCCGTTTCAACTGCAAGCTGGATTGTTTAATTGAGTCAACGAGCTTTCGCTGCTCCTCATTCAAAGGAGTTTTGCAAAGCTTATCGATGTCTAACAAGATGTGTTGGGTAGGATTGCGAAACTCCTGAGAGAGTAATTGTAGAAATTCAGAGCTTTCCTGCGCATCAAACTCCGGGGATAGGGTTGTGTGTTCCCCGGCAGGGTTAACAATAGTGAATTCGAGTTTCACTATATTGGTGTTGATGCGATCCAGTTGGGCGCGAAAAACCTGGGTCGATATTATTGCGGGAAAGCGTTTTCCGTTGCGACGCTGGAAGATAACGGGTGCTGATTCTTCTTTGTAGATCTTGCAGACGTCTGACAAACGAAGTGTTTTAGGTTTGATGTTGGCTAGAAAAATCTGTTTGATTTCTTCCCGGCTGTAGCCTAATTCCAGTGCAGCTGGCTCTGATGCGTCGATAATCTCACCCTCCATACTATGGATGATGATGCAGGCATCGCTGGTGTCCAGAATGCCTTTAATGTCGTGGTATTGCAGGGGCTTCGCTTGCATGGGGGAGTCTTTGTGCTTGCGCGTTAATGGATCTGGTGACCCGATCGTATACTTTTGAAAAAAGGGGAGGCATGTAGCACGGCTTGTATATTGCTAGGTGGGCGGGAAGCACGCTAGCCCCAATTTGTTGCTCGGTATGGTTTTGAAGGGTGCTATTGTTGCTTGCTTTATCCATATATAAAAACAGTGCATAGAAAATGACGCCACCCCGCACGACATCAGCCATTTAGCGGCTCTGGTGCGAGAATGTATTCTAGCCTGATCCCCCTCTGAATGCTAATTGTCGGTAGATTAGGTTAAATAAATACTTCTTCTATCATTTATAGCATTGCAATTTGCAAGAAGCCATGTGCGCAAAGGGCAAAGTTCGCAAAATGCAACGCAGGTCTTGCAATTTGCAACACTGAGTGTGAGTTTTCATCCCGGCTGACGAATAGTTTTAATAAATAAACCACAAAATGGAGTCATGTTTCTAGTATTTGATTGGTTCTGAGGTGTATTTAACGAATTATTGGTTTTAAAGCGAAGTGGCACACTGGTTGCAGCAATATGTATCAAACAATAACGAAACGTTTAAATAAACTTAATAAATGTGAACGGTAATTTATAGTGAGTGTTTGCTATAAATAAAAGCAAAATACTTGGGGGGAAGACCGTGGTGGCGTTAAAGAGTCGTACTTTGCGCCACCGTAATACTCTCAGACAGAGTTAACATAATAAATATCGACTTGCTGCTATTCAATGGCCATGTGCCTTTAATTTCAACCGACCACCTCTTTGGTGTTCGGTTTTCTTCTTTTAACAGAGTTTAAAATTCTTTACTAAAAGCCAGTTCTGGCTAAAAACGATATGCAGCTTGTAGGGCAACCATATTCCAGTATTTTTTTGTTAACAATATTTCCGGGTTGTCATTGATCGGTAACCAGATTGTGCCTTTCACATGATGCCATTCCAGCCGGCCCATAAAGCGGCTGTTGTGATGGTAGCTAACGCCAAGAGTCGTATCAAAAGCAAAGGCGCGGTGTTGAGGCATGCTAGGTAAATTTTTGCGGAAATCTTGGCCGCTGAGATCCTCTTTGTCATAGTAAAATCGGTCATGCCTGATTATCAAGTCCCAGCGATTTGCTGCATGGTAAACGGTTTGCACGAAGTAGGCTTCTTGTTCGATCGTTTTGTTAAGAAATGCTGTTTCAAATTTTTTGTTTACGATGCGCCGAACCATGTATTCTGCGGTAAACGTTAACTGTTGCCAGTTGTACTCTGCAGATAACAGGCTACTGGCAATATCAATATCACCTTTCAGGTTTATTGTAGGCAGGAAGCTGTTGACTAGAGCGGTAACGTCTACATTCGGTATTGACGCATCAATATTTTCTATGCGTTCGCTTATTGGTATGTCCGTTCTGCTCAGTTCGTCACTGATGAGAGAGACAATTATTTCCGGAACATGCTGATCGCGGAGCTTTGTTGGTAGGTCCAGTGCCTCAACCGCCGGATCATATTGAAAGCTGTTAGCAAATTCAAAAAGGTCATAACCCGTCAATTGATAAGTGTTTTTCCATAATTCATAGGTCAAACCGATCTTCCCAGTGCCGCCATCCCATTCGTAAATGACTTGGGCCATCCAGGAATCCTCACTGTCTATATCGCCAGGCAAGGGTACTAAAAAAATATCATCGGTTTCACTGCCGTCGCTTAGCGGTCTGTAGTAGTCCAAGCGCCAGATGATTCTGTCTAAATCGAAATTCCATGTACCGTACCACTGCAGTCCATCGTGTGCGAAGCGGGAGTTACGCACGGTTTCGCCGTATATGCTCTGCGGTAATAATATGCCTGGTCGGGTAAATGGTACGTCTCGAGTGGCATTATAAAGACCCATCTGGCTTGGTATACGGCCTAATCGTAAGCCAGTACGCCATTGAGCATTGTTAACGATATCGTAGCTGAGAAAAGTATAATCAAATGAGGGGGATCCATCGTCATTGGCTCCGGCATCCCTGGCCAGTAATTGTGTGGAAAATCTGAGTGAGTCACTAAATAAAGAGCCATTTAGCGCCAGGCCAGCTTCAAAAAATTCGGTTGAAATATCGTCGTCACTGGGGCCAAAATAATTATTGTCGTCAGTATAAATGGCCGCTTGTGCAAGAAAGCCATGGATGCGCCAATCTTTGTTAAGATCGTACGCCCAGGCTTGCAGGCTTAGTGCCCCAAAAGCGATTAGGAAGCTAGCGTACAGAAATTGTTTTGATGTGATCATAGTCCTCGATCCTGCTGATAAAACCAATAGCTCCTCGGTTATTGGCAATCTTGCGTATCAATTCATCTTCGCTAAACACTTCACTGGGGGCGTTTCCTGTTCCGGAATAGACCAGACGATCCCAGCGTGTACGTAATTGATGTGGAAATATTTTCAGGCGTTTTTTGCAAAACTGCTTTAGCAGTTCAGAATTGTCTAGCATAAATACCGTGATAGGTGTTCCATCTGGCCAGTGTCGTTGGCGCATAGTGTATATGGCCAGTAGCTCCTGGCGGGAAATAACCTGCTGAGGCAGTTCGTCATTAACAACTAATTCGATGCTATGGCTGAATTGTCCGGACAGCGTGAAGATCAAGCCCACAGCCATGCAACGTAGGGTCTCTTTCCAGAGTCGTACTTGTGGTCGCAGATTCAGGGAAAAATGCATAGTTATTATGGTGTTGTATCCTGCTCCAAGATTCAATTCTATCAACTGATTACCCTATGTGAGTAGCTCAGTTGCATCTATTTGGCATGATTCAGGCGATGTGCCATGGTTGGCAGTTCGTTGATTAAATGGTTTCTTTTAAAGTAATTAATAAAGAAAGTAGCCGAGAACAGCGGCACTACTACCACTGAGAGTCTCGCCTGTATCTTCTGTTTCATATCGGATGACTGTAAGTCGGGCGCCAATAGCGTAGCGTGGCCTTATTTGGTAATTGTATTCAAGTTGAGCGCCCATGCTGTCTTTCATATTAATGGTTTTTGTGTCGGTTCCGTCTTTGGTTTTGATGCGAGCTTCCGGGGATAGGTGAAAGGTAAAACCGCCACCATAGCGGTGTTTCTCTTTATGATACAAAAAGATAAAATCGATCGGAAAACGCACCATGCGTGATTCTCCGTCGGAAGTGCTATCCTTGTTGTAGTGCAGTGAAAACGTATTGCGAAAAGTCAGGCTGCGTCCAGGGAATGTGTAGTTAATTCCGCCGCCAAAAAACCACAAACCGCCAGCCTGCACAGTGTCTATTTCTATTGGTCTTCCATCGCTGGTGCCCCTCATGCCGTTAAAATGGTCGCCACCGGCTGAAAGGCCACCCATTAATACCGGCACCAGGGAATCCACTTCTCTTTCAGTATCAGGGTCGTCACTGACATTGATTTCGGAACGATCTTCTGTGCCACCACTGAATGGCGATGGACGATCTGAGGCCGTGCTGCTAGCTACAAAACCGAGAGTGTAGGCAAGAAGCGAAATTATTGTTATTGATCGTAAGGCCATTGGGTTCACCACAACTGAGATCGTATAGCTTAGCCAGCCTGATAGCGCTTGTAAATATGAGGAATGATAATAAAACGATTTGCTTATATTTCTTGTGTCATTTGGGTTTCATCATATGCGTCAGTCCGGCGGTAACATCATTGATGCCAGCCTGAGGCAGGGACAGCCCGCCATCAACCGTAATATTTTGTCCGTTAATATAGCTGGATAAGGGTGATGAGAGAAACAACGCGACATTGGCGATTTCTTCAGTCGTCCCAACCCGTCGTAATGGACATTGTTCTAACATTGGCTTGATAATATCTGGCTGTAAAATAAATTCGGTCAAAGGTGTATCGATAACGCCGGGTGAAATAGCGTTGCAACGAACGCCATAGGGTCCGTACTCCAGCGCTGTGCTTTTACACAGGGAGACCACAGCGGCTTTGGCGGCGCTATAGGGCGCCTCCCCTGCTGTGGGGCGTTGAGCGGTTTCTGAGGCAATATTCACTATCGTGCCACCTTTTTCAAGCATCAGTTCAAGTGCCGCCCGGCTGCAATAAAAGACACTATAGAAATTATTTTTTATTAGTTGATCAAAGTGATGATTGTCATAATCATGCAGGGAGGCTAGAGCACCGCAGCCGGCATTGTTAACAAGAATATCGATTGTTCCCAACATATCAGCAGCTTGCCTTATCGCTTGTTCTGCCTGGTGTGCATCGCTGAGATCTGCTTTTAGAAAATGTCGTTGCTCAGTTATGTGAGTAAGGTTTTGTTTATCGATGCAAAGCACTTCTGCACCTTCAGATTCAAAGCGCTCGCAAATGGCCAAGCCGATGCCAGAGGCACCGCCGGTGACGATGGCTTTTTTATTATGCAGTAAACCCGCAGGTCGAGACTCGGTCATTCGTTTATCTCCTTGTCTGAAGGGCAATGTCCACGCGGGTATCGCGGTCATTCTGGTTGGGTTCATAACGGCCATAACTCCAGAATATATGGCCGTAGTCGCCTACCAATTGCGTAATTTTGATGGGGCTTGGACATAAATATTGATGGGTTTTGCGACCGCGAAATTGCGTGGATTCCCAGGCATGGAAAATATGTGCTTGGTCAGGGTGTATGGATCCGGACAGTTTGGCGCGTGCCTCGAAATCGCCCAGGTCGTTCCATATTCTAATAGGATCGTGATCTTTAATGCCGCGCTCGGCAGCGCTTTTACTGTTCATAAAAACAACGGGTTCACCGCGCTGTAGTCGCAGCATAAGTGCATGATCTCGCCAGACAGCATGAATACTCCAGCGAGTGTGCCCGCCAGTCATGGTAAAGGGGTAGTTGCCACCGGCTGCAGGCGGTTTCTTAAACCGTGGTAGCGCCTCGTCAACTTTTAAAAACCAGGGATGATCGATGTAAAACTGCTGGCGACCCGTCAAGGTAGGATAGGGCTTTTTATGTTCTGTGTAATCACGAAGTGGCACAATGGGTTGGTTTTCATCATAGGGCGAATGGACGCCAAAACCATTATCCTGCCCAAGACTTTTAAGGCGGATCGCTCCGCCCTGCCGACGTAAATCATCAATAGTAATACCTCGGGTGCCTGCTGCAACACTGAGAATAAGTTCGAGGATTTTTGCATCGTCTTTGGGGCCGAAGCTGCCCTCGTCAGTGTAACGTTGATAAAGCGTTGTCAGGTCTGAGTCGTCGCCCCGAAAGCCGCGAATGTTTGTGACGTTTTTTCGCTTGGCGGCCGCTGATACTTTATCAGCCAACAGCGCAAAGATTTCCCATTCCGGTTTGGACTCCCCTAACGGCTCTACAGCTTTGTCCGATAAGTGTACATAGGGCACGAAGGTGGGGATGTATTTCATGCCGACCTTCTCATACCAACCGGCGGCAGGCAAAATAATATCTGCTTGACGGGCTGTGTCACTGCTGCGGAACGTCACATCCACGACCAGGCGGGCTTGCTTGAACAGGCCGTCACGCAGGCGATTACCCATACGGGCATGCCGCAGGATATTGCCACAGCTGTTGATAATGATCTGTGGTGCAGGCTCGTCCTGATTTGGCCCAATGCCGAAATGCCCCTTGTCGAGTGCTTCTTTCAGATAGGGGGTGGCACCTTCAGGTAATAGGGGGTCGCCATACTCAGGCCGCGTTTGTTGTTCTGCCAATCCGCCATGGACGGCGTGAAACAGTGTGCTGGAGATGAACATGCCTAAAAACCGGTCTGCGACTTTTAGCGGATCGCGGTAGGCTTCAACGCCCATTAGGATTAAGTCCATAACCGACAGTTTGTCCTGCATGGCGACAAGCGCCATACCGTCGGCGCCGGTGTAAGCGCCACAGCGCCAACCGCCGCCAGCTCGACCGTGATTGCCAGTCAAAGAGGCGAGCAAAATCTGCGAACGTTGAGCAAGATCGGAATGATAATTTTTGCACATGCCGTAGGAGCTTAGGATCAAGGCAGAAGACGCTTTAGCAAAGGAGCGGGCAAAAGTGCGAATAACACTGGCTTGAATGCCGGTGTGAGTTTGTGCCTGTTCGGGTGAGTGTTGTTGTAATCGTTCCTGCAGCAGAGCAAAGACGGTGGTTATTGCAGAGCTTTCTCCATTGACTAAGGTAAGCTGTTGTTCAGTGATTAAATCGGGTGATACGTCGCTGGGAAGTGACAGGCTGTCATCATCGCTACCCATGCTGCCAGGCGCCCAGTAAATGCCATTACTTTGTGTATCCCAGAGTGCGAAACGTTGATTACTGCCGTCAGCGACGATATCGGATTCGCGTACAAACAAACCGCTTGAACGATGTACGAGAAAGGGCAAGTCGGTTTGTTCGATAATATAAGCTTTGTCATACAGGTTTTCTTCAATGACCACATGACAGGCAGCCATGGCCAGAGCGGTGTCAGTACCCGCTCGAATGGGCAGCCAAAGATCCGCATGAGGTGCACTCTGGTTCATGTCCGGTGCAATCACCACGACTTGGGCACCTCGATAGCGAGCTTCGTACAGGTAGTGCGCATCGGGAATTCGGGTGGCTGCAGCGTTGAATGCCCACAAAACCAGATAATCAGAGCGAAACCAGTCATCGGAACTTCCGCCAAGAGTGCCGTCGCCAAAGGTGATAGTGGCCCCTATTGGTAGGTCGCCCACCATGGCTGTTGAGTCAGTGATGGGCACACCTAATTGGCGAAAAAACCGCAATGTGCCAGCGAAGGTTGGACCAAAGTCCATATGACCGCCGTATTCACAAATGACGCCTTTGCCGCCCCGTTCTTCTAATACGTCCACCAGGTTATCAGCAATGTCAGTTAGCGCTTCGTCCCAGCTGATGCGTTTGAAAGCACCACCGCCTCTTTGGCCTACTCGCTTCAGGGGGTAGCTGATGCGTGAGGGCCCGGTTGACAGATCGCTGAAGCAAGCCCCTTTTTGACAACCGCGTGGGTTCCAGTCTGGTACGGTGTCATTGGAAGGGATATAGGGTGAGGATTGCTCTTCCCGCCATACCATGCCTTCGCGAACATAAAGATTCCAGGCGCAAACAGAAGCGCAGTTGGCGCTAGTATGAGTGCCTCGTACCACTGTGTCCCAAGTCCAGTTCTTGCGGTAGATATCACGCCAGTCGTCGTATGCCGGGCCTCCAGAAAATCCCTGTGGTGTAAATTTTGCGTTTTCGCTTGGTCGAAGATGCCATAAACCGAGTGCCAGAGCGGAGGTGCCGGTGGCGCCTGCCAGTAAAAAAGTGCGTCGTTTTATACCTTTGGATTTCCCCTTCTCGTTCATGAACACATACTCCATTAGGTTGCGAAGACTCAGTTGAAGCGCTTGTATCTGTAATGAAAGGAAGCATACTACCAAGGAGGCGCGTTTATCTACATGGCTCGGATTACAATGAATCCATATCCAGCCCGTGGGTATGAGAGTGACACAAAATGATAGAGCTCAAATCAATCCGGAAAAATCTCTTAATTTTGGGAACTGACTCTTTCGACAATAAAATATCTTCAAGGGAAAACGGCAAATGGCTTGCTCAAAGGCCTTCGGTAACGCTCCAGAGGATATTGGTAAGCCAATAATGACGCTATTGCTGTTGATCTGTTGATGTATAACAATCTGTTTATGAGTTCTTGTGCCTCATAATAATCCCCTACTAAGTTGCCCTGGCTATCAGAAATAGAGCAAGTACGTGTACATGTTGTAGAGCTTATGCTTTGTCGCAGAGCAGCATATGAGTTTTGGGGTATGTTTTGTGTGTAACATATTGATATAAAAATTTATTTAAGCCTAAAAGCGGGCGTAGGAGAGATTTGTTGAAGACAATAAAAGATATTTTGGAGGAAAAAGACAAGGTTATTTGGTCAGTCAAGCCAACGACCATGGTTTACGATGCTATATGCAAGATGGCAGAGCGAGATATTGGAGCGTTGCTTGTTCTGGATAAGGGAAAACTGGTAGGTGTTGTTTCAGAGCGCGATTATGCGAGTAAAGTGATATTAGTAGGGAGAACGTCTGTTAATACTCCCGTTGAAGATATTATGACAAGTGACGTTCATAGCGTAAGTCCTGACCAGGATGTTGAAACTTGTATGCAGCTTATGACGGAAAACCACATACGTCATCTTCCTGTTGTGGATGGTTCAGAGCTTATTGGCGTAGTGTCGCTTGGAGATCTGGCGAAAGTAATAATTGCTCACCAGCGCTCAGTGATTAGGGAGTTAGAGAGTATTGTATCCACCAAAGAAGTTAACGCTGCTCCAATGACTTCGGTAGCACCAGGATAAATCGCTGGGTTGTGCATTACACGTCGCTGCTTGAGCAAGCCTTTCATAAAAAGAAGAAAAAGCCAGGCGACAGGTGGAGGCTTGATAAAACCTATATCAAGGTGAAAGGTAAGTGGAAATACTATTATCGGGCAGTCGATCGAGAAGGTAACACCATCGACTTTCTTTTGGCGGCAAATCGCGATAAAAAAGCTGCTCTGCGCTTTTTTAACAAAGCCATCGATAGGAGTGGAAAACCAGGCCTTATCAATATCGACAAGAGCGGTGCCAATAAAGCAGGCAATAAAGAGGACCACCGACGTATAAAAATTCGCCAGTGCAAATATTTAAATAATATTATTGAGCAAGACCATCGGTTTATTTGATCAAAATAGGGGGCGATACCATCTGATTAGTTGCTCATTCTCACTTGTCTCTATCGAGTCTAGAGAAAGCTATGTCGTAAACTTCGTTTTTGTTTCGCTTGCCAACTGCTATTACGGATACTGTAACTTTGCTGTCTGATACCTCGTAAACTAGTCTGTAGCCAGCATTGCGCAATTTAATTTTATAAAGGTTTTCAGTGCCGCTTAATGATGCGGAAGGAATATGGGGCTTCAGTAGAATTTTGGTAAGCTTCTTTTTAAACTTTTCTTTAATTGTGTGGTTTAGTTTGTTCCACTCTTTTAAAGCCGAGCGTTTAAATTCAAGCTCATAAGTCATCAATTGAAACCTTGACAGCATCTTCGTTAACACGCTCTTTAACTAATTCGAGCAGTTCAATGTCTTCGAGTAGATCCATCATCGCCTCGTAGGCCTTGGCTGGAACACAGTAAAAAGCCGGCTCATTACGGTTTAGAACAGCTATTGGTAAGCCGTCACCACTAGCTACAACCCTCATAGGGTTGGCTTTTAGCTCAGAAATACTTGCGGCTACGTCTGTAAGTATTTGATTAGGCATGGTTTACACCGAATATGTGACACTGTAGGTAAGACCTAATAATAGACCTGTTAAGAGGTCATGTAAAGACCATGACAAGGCTGTGAATTGGGATTTGGGTAAGCTGTCCGCCTTTTGTGTGCCATGAATACAGAACATAGTTTTGTAGAACTGTACTAGTGATGGGAGCAGGCCTCCCGAAATCTGCTTACAGGAGCCGGTTTCAAACCTCCCAGTGCTGCTGCGTTAAAGAGACGTGG
>PIVM01000285.1 GCA_003353945.1 Gammaproteobacteria bacterium | reverse complement strand
AACAAGGCTGTATTGCATGTTGTAATTCAGCCAAACAAAATGTGATATGGGTTATCGAGTTCAGCAGGTTAGCCAACAAAATAGCTAATAGTGTGTTCGTTCAAACTGTTATCACAGAATAAAAAATTAAGGCAAAAAATCGGCTCTTGACAACGTAACCCTTTAGGTTACAATTAAGCTATGATTAAAAGCTTTAAACATAAAGGCCTTGAGCGTTTCTATAAAACCGGCAGTACTGCTGGTATCCAAGCCAAGCATAAGAATCGCTTGAGGCTTATTCTTTCAAATCTCGATCAGGCGGAAACCCCTGATGATATGGATCTTCCTGGGTTAAGACTCCATGAGCTTTCAGGAAGCCGTAAAGGGATCTGGTCTGCCACAGTTAACGGTAACTGGCGAGTCACATTCAGGTTCAATGGTCGTGATCCTGAAATTGTAAATTACGAGGATTATCACTAATGAGTATGCATAACCCCGCTCACCCCGGTGAGATTCTTAAAGAGCTTATCATTGAGCCAATGGAACTGACGATTACAGATGTTTCTGAACACCTTAATGTCAGTCGTAAAACTTTATCTAAGGTTCTTAATGCCAGAGGCTCAATCACTCCAGAAATGGCAATGCGTTTAGAGCTCGCGTTTAAAAAACCGTCTGCAGATCATTGGCTCAAATTACAAAATGCATATGATCTATGGCAAGTACGTGAGCTGCAGTCTCAGCTGCACGTTCAACCATATCAGTTCAAATTTGCATAGTGGCGGCCTTAACAAGTTGCTGCAGTTCGTTCCGGCGCTTCGCGCCTCCACCGGACAGCCAGAGAGTTCATATTGGTGATGAATGAAGTGTTATTTTAGAGTCGCCAATAAGAAATATAACCATATGACATTTCAAGAGACTATTATTTATAGATGAATATAAGACATCCGGCCAAATCGAAATTCATTCCTATCATTGATAGTTGGATTGAGTCCAATCTAGACAAATTATTGAGTAAATGCGAAATAACTATTTTTCTTGAGCCTGCATCTGGGTTTTGTAAACAGACAACGCAGATCACTGTTACTGAAAGTGAAAGTGAAAGTGAAAGTGAAAGTGAAAGTGAAAGTGAAAGTGAAAGTATATTTGAAACAACCTGGCAATATTCGCCAAAATCATTTCCAAGTAGAATAAAAGTGCTAGCTAAAGTTTTACAGGAAAGAAGATTGTATGGGCGGTATGATACAAGCCATCACGGCGGGAAGCTTGCAGTTAAAAAGATATTTTGAATCCACTCATTTAAAGGTTTTTTTCAGGAACTCAAATATGAAAGTGCTAACAAAAGTGTGCAGCGGATTTGAAAACCCTTGGCTTAAAAGCGCCAAGAGTTTTCAAACCGCTGACACTGGCGTTATAACTAAATGAGGAAATTATGGATCGTATAATAATTATTGCATTAATTACTTTGATTGGAGGGTGTGCCTCGATACATCAGGAGCCAAGGTGGAGTTCATCAAATGATAGTGTGACTGAATTGATAGTTTTTAGAGATGCCGGTGGCGTAAATCGAGGTATGGCGGCTTACTTTGGTTCTGAAGATAATTATGTTTTAGCAGTAAAAACAAAAGAGTATTCTAAACTTGAAATCCCATCAGGAAAGCACACTTTCAAAATTATGGGTAACGGAGCTACGTCATCAAAATTCGAATTAACGCTTGAAGAAAATGAGGTTCATTGCATTAGAATTAGTGGCAACCCAGGCCAATTCGTAGCCGTAGTGGTGCCAACTTTACTCGCTGTTATACCAAGCTTTACTGCGACAGAGGTTGGTTGTCCAAGCAATGATTATTTTGATAAATATTCACAAATCACAGCAAAGTTATAACAAAGCCGAGCAGCATCGCACACTACGTGTGCTGGACCTCGCTACGCTCGGCCGCTGTCGGCAGCGTTAACCCACAAAATGAGCATCGAGTTTATCTAAAATTTTCAATCCCTTCTTAGCACTTCCTGCCGAAGCTAGAGCTCGAAATCGAACCTCGCTATCAAACTCCGCAAGTACTTGAGTGGAAAGCTCTTCCATCAATTTGTTGATGCTTATCTTTCTGCTTGAGGCTAAAGCTTTTAAGCGTTCATGCTTATCATCCGGCAAGCGGACAGTCAAAGTAGCCATCTTTAGTTACTCCTCAATAGCTGTTCAGGTTTTAACACTCTTAGGTTATCAAAGCTTAATTCAGCTCCTGATAAATCCTTAATGTTATTCGTAACAATAATATTACTGTTTCCAGCCACCGCCAGTTCAATTAAGAAATTGTCGTTCTCATCCTTTAAATTGGGTCGCCAAAGAAAATAAACTGGCACCCACCGGCAAACGCTATAAAATGCATTAAGCAACTCGCGTGTCTCCTTGTTACTCAACGGAGTTGCCCCCCTTATCCTCTCTCGAGAAGTAACATCTCCACACTCTTGAAATAAAGCATTACTAATCAATGGGTTATAATCTCCGCTTAGGCACCTTCGCAAAACCTCACGACTTGCTCCCCTCTTTCCAATCAGGGCGCTCACGATCACACTAGTATCAACGACTATTGTTTCACTCATTCTTCAATGATAGCATATGTGCCATCATATACAACGCAAGGTTAACAAAGGTAGGCAAGCGACGCACTAATGCGCGCACTTGCTACCGGCGTTAGGCAAAAGGAATTAAGCATCTATGGGATCGATGGTTTCATTGGGTATTGGAAAGCTTGAGCTGGACTGGGGAAAAAATAATTTCTACCGCGATCATGGCTCTCTTTTTCAACCAAGTGATGTGGGTGATATTCTTTACTATTACGCAGATAACGTAATTGAGCAGAAAGAAGGATTAAGTAGAAAGCTTTGTTTGATAAAAAGGCGGCTGGACCTTCTTGGATATAGTATTGCTTCTCTTAAAAAGCATTATGAAATTCATTTGGGTGAAGTACCTGATTATTACCCTGATGTACCGCTGTCATATGATGAGTTTTACGCAGTTGCATCTAATTTAGATGTATCAAAAATTTCTCTAGATGAAGATTGGGGTGATTATGATCCAGGTGAATTTCTAACCAGATACCTATTTAAACATCCTGAGTTCAATAAAATTCACAACCTATCAGAAATTGTGGATAAAGATATTGGACTGGTGTTCGAAAATATAGACCCTTATATCACTTTACGAATCTTAGCGGAAAACCCAGCTAACAGCGATTTAGATGTTTATTGGGGATATGCAGACATAGTCGATAACGGCTGGGTGCAGAAAGACGAAATATTTAGCAATGTTGGCTCTGGTCAGGAAATTTTAATCGTAACTGAAGGCTCATCAGACACTCATATATTAAAGAAAGCAATTAGCATCCTATATTCCGATATTTCTGACTTTTTTACTTTCGTTCTCAAGAGTACCGAGTTCTCTCTAAATCTATGCAGCCAGTAAAACCCTGATTTCCCTTTCCGCTACATAATTGGTCATCATCAATCTTTCTCTCGTTTTAGCTCCATCGTCAGCGTTGA
>PIVM01000117.1 GCA_003353945.1 Gammaproteobacteria bacterium | reverse complement strand
AAATAAATTTTCCAATTACGCTTGCTCCCTGCTCCCTCACCTTCGTTGTTCAAATGCTTACATATTCCAATATACCCAAAACGTTGCACGGGGCAGGCTCTGCTCCCATTTGAACGCCTCGGTGAGAAAGCATGATTCGGCGCCTAAATTGGAAAATTTATTATTTCCGAGGCCCTAAGTTTGCGCATTGCACCCTGCAATGCTTGTCTATACTACCGAGGCTCTAACGTAAGCATTTTCGCCATGGTATTGGCCAGCGTGCTAAGCGATGAAGTATCCGGCAGGTTAACAGTTAACTTCAGGCTACCGTCTTCGTCAGTCTGCAGACATTCCTGCAACCGTGATTCCAGAGCCTGCGCCATCTGCTGACTTTGCTGATCAATCTCTGGCGAGCTTTCCTGCGGTAGCATTTCGTTAATAAATTGAAAAGCAGCGCTGAGCAGCTGGCCTCCGGCATTGGCAACCTGAGTTTGTCGTTCCCGCCGTTGTGTTTCTTCTTTTTCTTTTACTGCTTCCTCTTGCAGGGCGTCCGGTTTGGCTCCCAACAGAATTTCAAGACGGCGCTTGAGTTCATCCATGCCAGCGCTAAAATCCACTTCATCCAAATCCGTGTCCGGGTCGAGCGCTGCCATGGCCAGTTGTTTTTTGGCCGATAGAGTAAGCAAAAGGTTTTCTTCCAGGGTTTGTTCCGTGACCAGAATATAGACTTGCACGGGGCGTTTTTGTCCCATACGGTGTGCACGCGCAATACGCTGTTCCAATAGTGCAGGGTTCCAGGGCAGGTCCACATTCACAATGGTGTTTGCCGCTTGCAGGTTTAAACCGGTGGCGCCTGCGTTGGTGGTGAGAAAAACGCGACAGTTCGGATTGTTTTGAAACCGTTGCACCAATTGCTGGCGTTGTTTTTGCGGCACACTGCCCTGCAGTCGCACCCGTTCGATGTTGAGCTGGTCCAGTAAAGGTTCTATCAGGTCCAGCATAGTTGTCCATTCTGAGAAAAGAATAATCTTGCGATCTTCCTCCTGTAGCAAGTCCGTTAAAAGCTCTTCCAGTGTTTTCAGTTTGCTGGAGTAACTGGGCGTTTGTTTGTCGACAAGAAATGTACTGTCTGCGGCCATGCGGCACATCAACAGCGCTTTTTGCAGACGTAGCAGATCCATTTCAGTAATGTAACGTTTGCTTAGAATAGAGCTGATGGTAACGCGATGTCCCTGATGCATATCGAATTGTTCCTGGGTTGGTTCAATCCGAATGATTTCAGTGCTGCGCTCGGGCAGTTGCTGGTGAATAGAGGCGCGCGTGCGGCGCAGCAAAACCGGCGCAAGCTTGCTGCGTAGATCGCTAAGATTTTTATAGCCCAGTACCTTTCCTTTTTCATCAACCACGCGGTGGTGATTGTAAAAACGAAATCCCGGTCCCAGCCGTCGCTCATCAATGAATTCAATGATGGAATACAGGTCGTCCAACCGGTTTTCCAGCGGTGTGCCCGTTAGCACCAAAGCAAAGCGCGATCGTAGCGCTTTGATGGTCTGACTGGTTTTCGCCTCCCAGTTTTTAATGCGCTGACCTTCGTCCAGAATGATCAGATCCCACGGCTGTTGTGCGATAACGGCTGCGTCACGCAATACCTGTTCGTAATTGCACAGAGAGAAAAACACCTCGTTTTTATATTGTTCCGCACGTTCTTTTGCGCTCCCTATCACGATCTGGCAGTCGTGTTGACAAAAGCGATGTATTTCTTCACGCCATTGTGACTTCAGCGAGGCAGGGCTGATGATGAGCACTTTTTCTATTCCTGCTTCTTGCGCGAGTAGTTCGGCCACGCCGATGCCCTGAATAGTTTTACCCAGGCCCATTTCATCAGCAATGACTGCGCGACCGGCGCCAACGGCAAAGGCAATGCCGTCAAGCTGGTAGGGTAGCAAGGTGGCATTGAGCAAGTTGTTTCGCAAGGGATGATTTGCCGGATCATTGCGGATGGTTTCAACCTTTGAGGTGATATGCAGTTGATAAAGCTGGCGCTGAATATACTCTTCAGCATCGGGATAAATCTGAACGGATTCACCGAGTCGTTCAAGTTTTTGTAATTGTTTAAGCAAGTGCGGGATATCATCAATGGCCTTGTTGTCAAAAGCGGTGATGATTTTTTTACAGGCAGGAGTTACCTTCTCTGGAGACAGCAACCGCAATTCAACGTTTTTTCCATAGAGCAGATGTAAAGAGAGTGTTTTTTGCCGGTAAGGTTTGTTACGAACAGCCGCAGAAAAACGCTTTTTAACTTTCTCCTGGGTATGCAGAATGTGTTTACAGGTACCCAGCGTATTCTTGCAAAAATCCGGGCAGCTACAAAATGAATCCCCGGGTTGCCATCCGCGTAATGCCACTTTGTAGGTTTTTCCTGAGCTGGCATTGCTTATTTGGTAATCTGCCCAAAGCTGTTTCTTGTCTAGTGATGTGACGCGCATCTTTTCTTTGTTGGCCCTTTGCTGTCGTTCCGCTAGTGCCAGTTCGACCAGCGCTTCATCACTCATAGGCTCGATAGGTAGAGGTTCGGGTGGCGCTTTGGCCAGTCCCAGCGGCGTCTTTTCTTCTAAAATTAAGGACAGTGCTGCCCCCATATGCACGCAGGGCTGGTGTCCACAGCTGCAATCCCAGTGGAGGCGGTTCTTCGCGCTATCACTGAGAGAAAGGCTGATTGAGGCATCGGGCAAGGTCAGCAGGTATTTTTCATCACTTAATACGACATCGGTGTCGAGGTCTATTTCATAAAGCCCACCCTGATGAAGCAGTTTTTCTCCATGCGGTTTTAACAATTTGCTTGCTTGAATAAACGTAAGTCGACTCAGTTTGTCTTTTAGTGTGAGTTTTGCTGAGGGTTTGGTCGTCATGGAGCATTCACTTCCAGAAGGAGAGAGGGGGCTATGGGTTGTCGAATGCAACTTTTTGGTTGCGCAAAACGAAAGTTTGTTTTTATTACACATATGTATTTTGTTGCAAAAATACATATGGATCAACCCACTATTCTTATTAGACTGATATCACTAGGAATGTTTGATTTCCGTGTAATTGAAGTGGAAAAGGACTTGCTTGTTTACGATGATTAAATAGCGTTTTAAAAAAGGTTAAAGATAAATTTAACGTCTCTGAAGCTCGGCGGGAATTCTGTGGAAATCTTGGATAAAGCAATCGTGTTTCCTGTACGCGTAATCCGATAGTGTGAATTGTACACTCTGTACAAGAAGAGCCCTTTTGATGGCAGGAAAAGCCAAAACATCGGAGACTCCATTAAGAGTCCCCGAATATAACGATACGGAAAAATTTCCGCCGATTGAGTAAGTAAGCAATTTGCCACATACAACAGCATATGCAGTGGCAAAATCCACCTACAGTTGAGGACCAGCCGCTACCAGCGCTTTGCCTTCCTCATTATCAGTGTAGAGCTCGAAATTCTTAATGAATCTGGAAGCCAAATCCTTTGCCTTGGTTTCCCATGCAGAAGGATCTGCATAAGTATCCCTTGGGTCAAGAATACCAGAATCAACACCAGGTAATTCAGTCGGCACATTAAGGTTAAAAATCGGGATTTGCTTGGAGTCGGCCTTTTCAATGTCACCGTTGAGAATGGCATCAATAATTCCGCGAGTATCTTTAATGGAAATCCTCTTGCCTGATCCATTCCATCCGGTATTCACCAAATAAGCCTGGGCATTATGGGCTTCCATCTTCTTAACCAGTTCCTCTCCATACTTAGTCGGATGGAGGCTTAAGAAAGCCTTGCCAAAACAGGCGGAGAATGTAGGTTGTGGTTCGGTGATACCCCTCTCAGTTCCCGCTAATTTGGCAGTAAAACCTGACAGAAAATGATATTTGGTCTGGTCTGATGTTAATTTGGAAACAGGAGGCAGAACGCCAAACGCATCGGCGGAAAGGAAAATGACCTTATTAGCATGTCCAGCTTTTGATACAGGCTTTACAATGTTATCAATATGATAAATCGGGTAGGAAACACGCGTGTTTTGAGTTGTTGATCCATCATCAAAATCGATCTTACCTTCTGCATCAAGTGTGACATTTTCTAAAAGCGCGTCCCTTCTTATCGCAGCGTAAATGTCAGGTTCAGATTCTTTGTCAAGATTGATGGTTTTTGCATAACATCCACCTTCAAAATTGAAAATACCGTCATCATCCCAACCGTGCTCATCATCCCCAATCAATTCTCTTTTGGGGTCTGCGGATAGCGTGGTCTTGCCTGTTCCGGACAATCCGAAGAATATAGCCACGTCTCCATCTTTACCTTTATTTGCCGAACAATGCATTGAGGCAATCCCTTTCAAAGGTAAAAGGTAATTCATCATGGAGAACATGCCTTTCTTCATTTCTCCACCGTACCAGGTGCCACCAATAACCTGCATCCCTTCAGTCAGGTTGAAAACAGTGAAAACCT
This sequence comes from Gammaproteobacteria bacterium, assembly GCA_003353945.1. Lineage (GTDB taxonomy): Bacteria > Pseudomonadota > Gammaproteobacteria > Pseudomonadales > PIVM01 > PIVM01. Next base: position 10,437 of record PIVM01000117.1, on the reverse strand, counting down.
CGGAATTCATCCCATGCTTTTTCCAATCAGGATTTGTTGTTTTTGAGCCGTTCAAAACAACAAAGTCCGGCTCGCCAAAGGACTCCAATTCCTCTTCTGTGGGACGTAAGAACATATTGGCTACAAAATGTGCCTGCCATGCAACTTCCATGACAAAGCGAATTTTCAGTCGAGTGTCTTCGTTTGCACCGCAGAATGCGTCAACAACAAAGAGTCTTTTGCTTGAAAGCTGCTCAGAGACCAAGGCCTTCAGATCGTTCCAGGCTTCTTGCGTAAGTGGCTTATTGTCGTTTGGTGATTCCGGGGTGGTCCACCACATGGTATCTTTGGTTTTATCATCTTTTACAATGAATTTGTCTTTAGGAGACCGTCCTGTAAAAACACCGGTCATGACGTTTACCGCGCCAAGTTCAGACAGTTGTCCTTTTTCAAATCCTTCCAATCCAGGCTTCATTTCTTCTTCATAAAGCAAGTCAAACGATGGATTATGAATGATTTCGGCTGCTTCGCTTATCCCATATTTACTCAGATCGACATTAGGCATAATTCCCTCTTTTAAGGTTTACGTGATTGATGTGATTTATTGGTTCTGTCAACTAAACTCGCTTAGATTGAACTAATGGCTTAAATTTTATAATCAGGAAGCCATCTTAAAAAATCTGGGTACATGTCATGTCTGAATATGTGGCGAATGCCTGATCTCTTTATGGTGCTATGACACTTTGCCTGAAGCAGCTGCCTCTGCTGCCTATATTTACTGTCTATATTTACTGTTTATAGTGGTTACCGATCCAACCATGACGGGTAGGAATCGGCTCTGCCAGTGCAAATAATTTGAACTGGCACATTTGCCCCTGTTGCTAACCCGCTTTCTAATGCAATAATCCAACAGCCGCTTTCTTTTTCCCCGTTTTCCCGCCATCGGGAATATACAACTCATCGCAATTCTGATCAACTGCTCATCGCATATGATATAGCTATCTATTGATTTTAAGCAGACCGTACAGACCGACACCATTGACCTCACGTTGTTTTTATCAAAGCTCATACCCAAAGCACTCGCTACACTCATGGGGGTAGGCCCTCGCCTGCATCGAAAATCCATTGGTCATCAAGAAAACTCTGGGTTGCCTGGATGCCAAATCCGGGGGCACTAAACTCAGCTAACCAGCTGCCAGAATCTTTAGCCCCAGCACCAGCGATATTTTTGAATAGAAATAACAGGGAATGTGACGATTGTTGTTGCTCAAGGATGAAGCAGGCAGGGTATCTTGCGGGCCTAACATTTCTAATCTGTATTTATCTGTTAAATCTTGCACCAATTTTAATTGTGACACTTGTAGGGTGCGCCGTGTGCACCAGGAAGACTAATCCGTTGATTTTAATTGATATGGACTGATACAAGTCGCTCTTTTGCATGCGGGATACCCACAACGAGCATTGCTGATAGCAGAATGTACATATTGATGCTTCAGTATTTCGCAATACGAAGGTTTATGTCCGGGCCAATTTAAGCGACAATTGCTTGCTGATTTCTTCAGGATAATTTTGAAGCCACAGAAAATCTAAATAAAATCATACAAATCAATAGGATGTTAGCTATATGCTGCTAATGATCGACAACTATGACTCGTTTACCTATAACGTGGTGCAGTATTTGGGTGAGTTGCAGGCTGACGTGACCGTTGTGCGAAACGACCAGGTCAGTATTGAGGAAGTTGAAAAGCTCGCGCCGGAAAAGTTGGTGATATCACCTGGGCCCTGTACGCCTGACAAGGCAGGTATTTCAATGTCGGCAATTGAGAATTTTACCGGGAAAATACCAATTCTGGGTATATGCTTGGGGCATCAAAGTATCGGTCAGGTTTTCGGAGGCAAGATTGTACGGGCGAGAGAGGTAATGCACGGTAAAACCTCGCCAATCCATCATATAGATCAGGGTGTATTTGCGGGTTTGACCTGTCCGCTGGAAGCCACGCGTTATCATTCTCTGGTCATTGAGCGTGCAAGCTTACCGGATTGTCTGGAGGTGACGGCCTGGACCGAGAAGGAAGACGGTAGTTTCGATGAGATCATGGGTGTTCGGCATCGGGAGTTTGCTATTGAAGGCGTACAGTTTCACCCCGAATCAATTTTGACGGCACATGGCCACGATTTATTACGCAATTTTTTAAACCGTTAGTGATGTAAAAATACTATCAGGGGATACCACAATGGATATCAAAGCAGCGATAAACCAGCTGATTGAGAGAGAAGATCTCAATACCGAACAAATGACAGCGGTGATGCAGCAGATTATGACTGGAGAGGCGACTGACGCACAGATAGGCGGTTTGCTGGTGGCTCTTCGCATGAAAGGTGAGACTGTGGATGAAATCACTGGGGCTGCTCAGGTTATGCGAGAGCTTGCAACCAAGGTGGAGGTGGAAGATGCGCACCTGGTGGATACCTGTGGTACGGGAGGTGATGGCGCAGGCATATTTAATGTGTCCACCGCCAGTGCGTTTATTGCCGCCGCCGCTGGGGCAAAGGTTGCCAAACATGGCAATCGTTCTGTGACCAGTCGATCCGGTAGTGCAGATTTGTTGGAAGAGGCAGGGGTTAATCTGGACCTGAAGCCGGAGCAGGTTGCGCATTGCATTGAGCAGCTTGGTGTTGGCTTTATGTTTGCGGTTAAACATCATGGAGCGATGAAGTACGCTATTGGTCCACGCAAGGAACTTGCGGCACGTACTGTATTTAATGTGTTGGGTCCACTGACCAATCCGGCTGGTGCTCGCCATCAGGTGTTGGGTGTCTTCAGTCGCCAATGGTTGCGGCCTCTGGTGGAAGTATTGCAACGCCTCGGTAGCGAGCATGTGTTGGTTGTGCACGCGGCTGATGGGCTGGATGAAATCAGTATTGCTGCTCAAACCTACGTGGCAGAATTGCATAACGGCAGTATTCGCGAATATACCGTGCAGCCGGAGGATTTTGGGTTGTCCAGAGGTGATCTGGGAGACTTAAGTGTCGATAATGCATCGCAAAGCCTGGCTTTGGTTCGAAAGGCATTGCGAAACCATGCCGGGGCTGCCAGCGATATTCTTGCTCTTAATGCAGGGGCTGCGATTTATGTTGCAGATATCTGTTCTGACTTGGCGCAGGGGGTGCGGTTGGCCCAGGATGTGATGGCTTCAGGACAAGCACTACAGAAATTTGAGGATTTTATTGAATATACTCAAATTGCTGGGCAGCAGGATTGACTCTCGCGTTTTGGGTATCGTCTATCAGGTTTGATGTTGTGACCTGCGTGTTGTTATGATCAGTATGTTGTTATGATCAGTATGTTGTTATGACCAGTGTGATGTTATGAGTAGTCGGCAATGAATACACCAACCATATTAAAAAAAATTATTGATCGTAAGGTCGACGAAGTGGCGCAACGCAGGGCACAAATTACCTTGGAAACGCTGATAGAAAAATGTCAGCAGGCAGATGCGCCACGGGGTTTTGTCGATGCCATCTGTCGTAAAATTGATTTGGGTGATGCTGCGGTTATTGCCGAAATAAAAAAGGCTTCGCCCAGCAAGGGCGTGATTAGAGAGCATTTTGAACCGGCGGCGATTGCACAGAGCTATCAACAAGCGGGTGCAGCTTGCTTATCTGTTCTGACCGATGTGGATTTTTTTCAAGGTGCGGATGAATATCTTTTGCAGGCAAGAGCGGCCTGCAATCTGCCGGTCTTACGCAAGGATTTTATTATTGATCCGTATCAGGTTTATGAAACACGCTCACTGGGTGCTGATTGTCTACTGTTGATTGTGGCGGTTTTTTGCGACCAAACGGAGCGGATGCATGAGTTGGCAGAGTTGGCCACTGAGCTTGGACTTGATGTGCTCGTGGAAGTACATAATGCGCAAGAGCTGGCGATGGCACTACCCTTGAAGCTCCCACTGATGGGCATCAATAATCGCGATTTGCATACGTTTTCAACCCGCCTTGAGGCGACTTACGAGTTATTGGCTGATATACCGGATGACTATACGGTTGTCACAGAAAGCGGAATTCACACGGTTGCAGATGTTCAAGCAATGCGCGAGAGCGGTGTGCATACTTTTTTAGTGGGTGAGGCATTTATGCGGGCGGACGACCCCGGGGTGGAGTTGGCGAGAATATTTTCTGAGTGTTGATATTTTCTGAGAGCTGATGGTGATGGCCCGAGAGCACAATATGCCCTCGAGCAAATGCCGCTTTATTCAGCGTGTACCAAAGACCACCATGGTCTTTCCTTTTACAGACACCAGGCCCTGTTCTTCCAAGGTTTTAAGTACTCGGCCTACCATCTCTCGTGAACATCCAACAATTCGGCCAATTTCCTGGCGCGTGATTTTGATTTGCATGCCATCGGGATGAGTCATGGCGTCGGGCTCTTTACACAGATCCAGCAGTGTACGGGCTACTCGCCCAGTGACGTCCAAAAAGGCCAAATCGCCTACTTTTCGTGTGGTTGCGCGCAGGCGACGAGCCATTTGAACGCCCAATTCAAACAGCATCTGTGGTTTGGCCTGATTGAGCTCCATGAATTTGGTATAGCTGATTTCAGCCACTTCACATTCGGTTTTAGCTCGGATCCAGGCGCTACGTTCGTCTTCGGAGTCAAACAGCCCCATCTCGCCAAAAAAGTCGCCATCGTTAAGATAGGCGACAATCATCTCCTTACCGTCATCGTCTTCAATCAATACGGTAACAGAGCCTTTGATAATGTAGTAGAGCGAATCACTGCTGTCGCCTGCGTAAATTATCGTGCTTTTGGCTGGATATCGACGTCGATGGCAGTGGGTTAAAAACTCGTCCACATTCGGAATATGCGGTGATAAGGAAACGGAAACCAAGGGAATGCCTCGTTATGTTATTGTCAATACGGGTTTGGGGTTTGCATACTAGTATGGCCCCGCAAGTTCATGTGTGCCAGTCGAAGTAGACAAGAATTTAGCGGAACTGTGACGCTTATAGGGTAATTTGTTGTTGCTTGGCCGACAAATTGAGTGAAAAGGGGTTGGACAAGGCGAATGTGTTAAGCTAACGCTTAGTTCTGATTCAACATTTAGAGGTTTTGGTTTGTATGAAGGCAATGGTCAAATGGGTTGAAGATGCTCAGTTTCTGGGAGAGTCTGGTAGTGGTCACCGTGTGGTGATGGATGGACCGCCTGAGGCAGGTGGTCATAATCAGGGCGTGAGACCCATGGAGATGTTGTTGCTGGGGATGGGGGGCTGTGCTTCTTTTGATGTGGTCAGTATTTTACGTAAATCCCGGCAACAGGTTACGCATTGCGAGGCATATTTGGATGCTGAACGCGCAGATACTGTGCCCAGTGTTTTCACGAAAATTCATATTCATTTTAAGGTAACAGGTAAAAGTTTGAAGGAAGCTCAAGTCAAGCGGGCTGTATCCCTGTCGGCAGAAAAGTATTGCTCTGCCTCGATTATGCTAGAGAACGCGGGTGTTGAGATTTCACACAGTTATGAGATGTTGGAGGCTTCTGCTTAAATCTGCCATTCGTGTTTGGGTTGATAACAGCGGGGTTGTAAGCGTTTTTCTGAAATGGAGTTAGAACTTGATTAAAGATGCCCACGATCTTGGTTTGATGGTTGATTCCCGTGTTCCGCTGATTCGTTTGGAAAGTCACGATGAGCGCGGTGCCTTAATGTTGTTGACGAGGGTAGCGGTTAAAAAAACGGGTTCCCTGTATTGTTGCCCGAAATCAATAAGGTTAAGTTTCAATTGCTGGATGTCGAGGGCGTATTGTCTTTTGAATACGATACGGAGCGTCTCAGCGATGTCGGTGGTCTGCAGGGTTTGAAAGAATGGTTGCTGCGACGACAATCAGCATTTATGGATGGCGCTGAGGAAACAGCTTTGGAGAAACCAAAAGGTATTTTGCTGCTTGGTGTTCAGGGTGGCGGAAAAAGTTTATCAGCCAAGGCTGTAGCAGGTCTTTGGGGGCTTCCCTTATTACGCCTGGATTTTGCCTTGTTATTTAATAAATATATTGGTGAGACGGAAAAGAATCTCAGGCAGGCATTGCAATTGGCTGATTTAATGGCGCCCTGTGTTTTATGGGTGGATGAAATCGAAAAAAGTCTGCCTCAGCAAGGAAATGACGAAGGCGTCAGTCAACGACTGCTCGGTTCATTTATCACCTGGTTAGCGGAAAGAAGTGCGCCGGTGTTTATTGTGGCAACGGCCAATGATGCCAGTCAGTTACCGGCTGAGTTGTTGCGCAAAGGCCGCCTGGATGAGATTTTTTTTGTTGATCTGCCTGATCAGGCAGTACGAGAGACTATTTTTCAAATCCACCTGCAAAAGCGCGATCTGGATCCAGCAGAATTTGATTTGGGTGTTTTATCCCAGCTTTCAGAGGGGTTTTCCGGTGCTGAAATTGAGCAGGCGATTGTCGCTAGCCTTTACCGTGCAGCGGCAGTGAATCAAGTTCTGGACGATGAACATCTGCAGGATGAACTGGCGAGCACCTACCCGTTGTCGGTGACGATGAAGGAAAAAATAACAGCGCAACGATTATGGGCACAGGACCGTGCGGCTCCTGCAGTTTGGCCGCCTACTCACCTTTTTTATTCAATTTGTGTTTAACAAACAAGAAGAAAGTGGTTAGAATGCATAATGTCTTTTTTGATTAAAAGATAAGCGGTGTTAGCGAAACAATAAATATTATAGTGAAATAATAGTGAAATAATAACAAAGGAGAGGATTATGAGGCGCATTTCCCTATTCGATCGTATAGTCAAAGGCTGCATGGTTGCATGGCTTTTGGCTTCTGTATTGGCTTTTTCCAGCGGGTGTTTAGACCCGCAGACCCCGACGATATATTCACCAAGACCGGGTACCTTTGCGTTTGATCAGACCGTGACTATCAATATTCCTGAGGCGGATGCCATTTACTATACCCTTGATGGCACCACCCCTGCGCCAAACTGCAAGGATTATTTCACGACAGGGCCTATTCAGATTAATTCTCCGACTGAAATAAAGGTCATGTATATCGATAATGGTCAGGAAGTACACGTTACTGAAAGTGGAATATTCAACATCACCAATGGTAGTGGTGGTGGTGATAGTGATGGTAGCACGGATACCAATAAGCAGATGGTATTGGATTGGACTGATCACGAACAGGCTCTACGGCTGTTGTTATCAGATCAAAACAACTGTGGTGAAGAAGTGCAGGCGGGTTGTGATGACCAAATGATTCCGGGGCTCGGTGCATTATGGTGGATCTGTGATAACTACGACCCGGTAGCGGGTGCGGGGTATACAGATGGCAGTTTTACTAGTCACAGAGACTCCGCTAGTGGCTCGCTGGCAGCATGCCAAAATGAGGGGCATGGCTGGGCGACCTGGATAGTGTCAATGGACGGTTCGTCTATCTTTAAGTATTCAAATTTTACGCTGACGCAGAACTTAATGGATTCCATTTCAGCGCCCGATGCACCCCATACGCTTTATCCTTTGCCAAGCGGATCCCCAAGCTTTACCGCTGGTGCTTTGGGTATGACGGTAACAGGTTCAATGGTGGGGAAGTTTGCCATCAGTGGTAGTGGTACCAATGCTTCTGCCAATTTCAATCATTACGGTGATGGGTCAGATTCGTCCCCACATCTGAAAATCTCAGGCAGCTATACCGGTTATATTGAAAGTGTATTGACGGTGACAACACGGATTATTACCAGTGGCTCGAATACGGCGTATTGTGACTCCAGTGTTGATCCAAGCTGTGCCAGCGCCCCCGTCATTTTTGCTGCACCGAACTGGGGTGTGTTTGTGCTACCCGCTGAGCCATCTTGTATGCCGCCATGGTATGTGATAGAAAACCAATACCATTTGGAGGATAGATGCTACCAAGCGCCCGCAGAGGGGCAGCAATCAGATTTCCTGGAAATGGTTCCCTGCGTTAGAGATGAGGTTCGCCAGCGCTGGACCTTTAGCGATGCCACACCGGATGACGGTGCCGATAATCTCTGGATAGCGAAGTCAGTGGCGGATATGTCTCAATGCCTCACTATAGGTAGTGACGGTAAGCTGTTTCCTCTGGATTGGTTATATGTTAGGGATTGCGGGATAAATGATGCCAATCAACAAGTCAGTTTTATTAACACAGGGCAAAAGAATGTGGTGGTTAAGGTTGGAGCCAAGTGTGCGAATCAATTCCTTGGCCCGATTAATCATTTGAATATGGATGCTAATTGCGATACAGGGCAAGGGTGGCTTGGATCGAAATACCATGCGTTCTATTCGGAAGCTATGCATCCGCCTACGGAAAATATGCCAGCAGTTTTACAAAATCAGTAGATAAGCACTGACGTTTTTGTCAGTCAAAATAAGTGATTCAATGCCGCTGGCGTAAATGCCTAGCGGCATTTTTTTATGCGAATAAAAACTCTCCGTTTTTATCAAAACTGAATTTCAAAACCGATCGACGGGAAAAAGCTGATCCCCGTTATTGATCGCACTGGCACGTTACTGCCAAAGCCGTCTGGTGTTGAACTGTCCAAATCATGACCGTTGGGGGAGAGCTCATAGCCTTCGATATTTTCCTGATTGTAAGCATTGAGCAAATCCACAAAAAAGCTCCAATATCCATAGTCGGTTGGTTTAGTGTATTCTGCCCAGATATCCAGGCGATGATAGCTAGGAAGGCGTTCGGAATTGAGTTCACCGTAAATGGGTTCGGGCACATCGGGATTATTTTCATTGAATTTAACATCTGGGATGGGCGTGTACAGAGCACCGCTTTGCAGTGACCACTTAAATCCCAGCAGCCAAAGTTCTGACAACTGGTAGTTTGCGACCAGGTTGAGTATTACCGGGCGGTCGTAATCAAAAGGCCTGGTCTCATTCGTGTAACCGTTTTCTCTTTTAGTTTTTGACAGGCTAAGTGCCAACCAGCCATACCATTTATTGCTTAGTTTTTTGTCAACTAATAACTCGATACCGTAGGCGGCGCCCGAAGCGTTATTCGTGTAGTTCTTGCGAATATCTCTGAGCTCTGGATCGGCGGTAGCGCTGATTACGATATTGTCCAACTTCTTATAATATAGATCGCTGTGCCATGACCAGTCATCGTGCAGAGTATGCTCCAATCCCATGACATAATGGACTGCATGGATATACTCAAGATCAGGATTGCCGATCTCCTCCAGCATCTCATCCAGGTTTGGCAATTGTGAATATTGTCCCACAGCAGCATTGATCGACCAATTCCTGTTGAGGTCGTAGTCAATGTGGAAGCGGGGCTCCAGAGTGCTCTCGTTCAGATAGTCATCCTCTGTAAAGTGCAAACCACTGGTAAGATTTAGCGCATCACTGAGCTGCCATTGATCCTCCAGATACACGATATTCGTCTGAATTTGCAATTGTTGTTTAAAGGGAACGAGCTTTGCGTCTATCGTTGGACAGTCTGGCATGAAGGAATCACAGGGCACAAATTTGATATTAATTGATGCATCGTAGTCAGCTCGCTCGGCGCTGGCGCCCAGCGTCAACCAATGCTGATCAGCCAGCATGTGCCCATATTCAGATTTGAGAATCTGGCGTTCAGTATCGATCAATAGGAACTGACCAGTGCCGTAGCTGATGTCAAAGTCATCAGTAATATGTGAAAATAAGGTTTTTAGTCGCCGCTCGCCCTTGCCGGGTATCCATTCCCAGGCCAGTCCCTGACTATCAAAACCCATTTTTATGGCGGCAGGACCAATGAAATCCGGGTCCCTTAGTCCAGCATTAGAATTTTGATTAAAAGTTGCGGCAACGTCATCTCTGGCGCCTGCAGCCACTGCGCTTAGCAAGTGATTACTATTAATAGCCCAATGATATTTAAACTGGTAATCATCAATGACCGGTAATTTATCGACGGCTATCCCCTCATCCTCATCACTGGCATCTTCTTTGTCTAAAAATCTATCAATTAAACTGCGCCGATAGGATGCATAAAATGCCTGGTTCTCACTGAGCTGACTTTCCACCATTGCGCTGGCAAGTATCAAGCTCCAGTTAGCGTTAGTGGCTCTTTTTTCGGATCGCGTAGCGTGACATCAATAACCGCGCCGGTTGCATTGGAATACTTGCTGGAGAATGCGGCCGGATAGAGATCAAATTTATGGATAAGATTCTCATTGAAAATGCTGTTACCAAAAAGGTGGAAAACATAGCGGGCGGGAATAAAATCGATATAGTAGGCATTGTCATCAGGCGCTGAACCGCGCACGGCCGGTTCACTGCTTGTGTCGCTGGCAAAAGTGACACCCGGCAAGCTAAATATTGCAGCTAGTGCAGCGTCTCATTGATTCTTTCCTCGTAATTGGCAATTCAAAGCGCTATAAATAGAGCTTATAATGAAGCCTTGTAGGGTTTTTGTTTCCAAGCATCTAGATGATATATAAACA